>JAIFNL010000126.1 GCA_020047755.1 Bacteroidota bacterium | reverse complement strand
ATAAGATTTTTGAAACAGGCACAAAAATAGTTCGTTTTGCTAACAAAATAGATGCTTTGAGTGAGTTATCCGATGCGGTAAATAAAGAATTACAAAATAATACTAATTTAGAAAATTCAAATAACAACGACAACGAAATAGAAAATGAAGCAACTCAAATTAGAATTAACTTAAACGAAGGGCGCAATTCTGTAACAATTAAAGATGAAAATGGTCATGTTCGATACGATTTAGGAGGCAAAACACATGAAAACATAAAAACACCTCATAAACATATTTATAAAAACAATATGTACAAGGGTGAAATAAAAAGTATTAGAGAATTGCGCGAAAGTCCTGTGAAACTAACAAAGGAAGATATTGAAATAGTTAAAACTTATTTACAAAATATAAAGAAATGACAGCACCCGATTTGAGTAAGTTTGAATTGTTTGAGCCTATTTTGGATTTTCGTATGGGCAATGAATACATTGACTTGCACAACGATTATTATTGCAACGAAATAAAAGAAATTCCGGAGAAACAAAATATTATTATGTATTTTTTGCCCGTCGCAAAAGGTAAAATAATAGCGATTGAATTTGAACAAGCCCAATTAGCGGTTGCTAAATTTAATCTTAACGACAAAACGAAATATTCAACTTTAAATAACTTTCACAGAGGCAAATTCATACTGCCAACAAACCAATTGAACGAAACGAACGCTAACGAACAAAAATATTTTTATCTGGACTTTTACGAAGGACAACACCTCGAAATTATGGCAAAACAAATTGTTCCGTTTTATGCTTAATGGTTTATAGGGCATTGCCATGGCGCAATTTGTAGAGACGCGCCGCGGCGCGTCTCTACGATGTGCCGTTTTTTTTAACAATAAACATTTTTCATTCTTCATTTTTCATTTCTTTTTGTATCTTTGCAGAAAAATAGAGAACGATGCAGACTTTTAGTATAAATCAAATAAAGCAAAACGCCGAAAATGTATTTTCGGGTCGCACAAACGAGCCCGTTTTGTTTACCAATGATAATAACCAACTATTTTTGGTTATGCCCATAACGCGCGACCATTGGCAAGATGTTTTTCTACATTTGTACAAGTCTTTTGGCGAAATAAACAAAGCCAAACTACCCGAAGAAATCAACCAAAAAACAATGAACGGCGAGGAATTTCTGTCCAAATGGGCTGGAGTATTAGAAAACAGCAATTTATCGGAAAACTGGAAAGAAGAGTATTACCAACATCTTAACGAAAAATACAAATAAATAGCCCTTGCGATTTTTAATGGAGCCACACGTGCGCATGATTAAAACGTTCAAGCACACGACAGGCACTTTTAATATTTTAACCAGATGAAAAATGTTTTGTTCGATACCAATATCTTAATTGACATTGCTCTGAAACGCCAGCCCTTCTTTGAGGCTTCAGCCAAATCTATTTCTTATATAGGTATAAAAGTGAATGGTTTTGTAAATGCCTTAACGTTAGTTAATTTCTTCTATTTGCTTAGAAAAGAAATAGGTATTGAAAAAACAAAAGCAATGATAGCGGATTTTCTTAACACATTTGATGTGGTAGATTTGAATAAAGATGTATGCAAAGAGGCGTTACTTTCCGGTTTCAATGATTTTGAAGATGCAATTCAGAATTTTTCTGCTCAGAATTCCGGCATTGACATTATAGTTACACGAAATACAAACGACTATAAAAGCTCCAACTTGCAAATAATAGAACCCAAACAATTTATCGAATTTATAGAGATTATTGATTGCTAGCTCATTGATATAGGTGGCTTGGAGTCATCTGTATCAATTAGGCGAATTGCATTTACCAAATTTTTTACCTCCTTATATACAGGAGTAGGGGGAAATAGAAGGGAAATATTGAATGTTTTTTTTGTTTTAGGAAAATTTTTAGTATATTTGTGCAAATAATAGTCAGAATAATTAGCGGCGGCATCAATACCGTTGCGAAAAATTATTCTAAGATTTAGACTTTAGCCTTATAAGCTTTTGGGCTAAAGTCCGCTAGACAATTCTTGTGGTTTGTTTTTGAGCAGACTCTAATTAGCCAAACATAGAATATTTCAACGATTATGCAAAATTCTTTGACAATACAAAGCAGCATAAATACTGGCTTTTTTAATAAAATATCAAAATTTTTAATATTTATTACAATTGTAGTATCTATCAGTACTCCTATTTACTATACTATTAATAAACCAACAGATTTTCCAACAGATATTCCAACAGATACTTCTATTGACACTGATATTGATTGGACTAAACCGCCATGTAATCCAGAGGATTTAAGTAATGACTGGAAGTAAATTACAAATTCAAACATGAAAAACAGACGAGTTTTTGTTTATAAAGAAACGAATATTCAAATTGCGTTTGATAAAGGGATTCGTGGAGCACCTCGTTTTAAAGGCATTGACCATTGGCATCGGTTTAATCCAAACTCAACCAATAATAAAGATATGTATTTAGATAAAAATGGAAATCCGACAGGAAAAAATACAAATCCCTCACATATTAAACCTTGTAAATAGCCATGAAAAATAATCAGACCATACCAATGATGTTTTACGATGAAAAGGAAAATGGTAGTATTTTATTTCTATTTGCTGATTTACCAATTATAGAAATATTATCGCAACTACCTAAAAGTTATAAATTCAAAGATTTATATCTTATGGCATCAAATTACAAAATGGAGTATATTTATAATGATGATATAAAACACGGTAAATCTATTAAAAAGCTATTGGATTTTTTTATTAATAATCAACAATATTCAATAGATGATATGGACGCGGTTTTGCAGAATGATATTAGAGTATCGGTTCACGACGATAACGAAATTACATTTTTATTTCCCAAAGCGTATAAATATACACGATTTATTAATAAATTATTAAGTAAACAAAATTACAATTCAGAAAAAGTTATTTCAACGCTTGTTGGAAATAAAAATAAGTATTTAATAATAGACAAACCTGACAAGTTAATAAAAAAATATACTGACTTCTCAGACTATTGGAGTGAAAATGAATAAAAATTCACACCGTCTTCCAATTAACAAAAAAACTTATGTCGTGTAATTGATACGATGACTTTAAGTCATCGTATCAATTAGGCGAATTACATCGTGTGCCGTTTTTTTTAACAATTTACATTTTAAATATTTCTTTTTTTCATTTCTTTTTGTATCTTTGTAATCAAAAAATAAGCAGAGCTATGTACAATATTACTTTAAATAATGCAGAATTAAAGTTAGAATTATTCCGCATAATAGATACTTTGCCGTTAAATCGTTTGCAGCAATTTTATCAATTACTTACGTCCAATTCTCAAAATCAAGATAATTCCGATTTATGGGACTCGCTCTCTGAATGGGAAAAACAAGATATTGAAATAGGCATAGAACAACTCAACTCCGGAAAATATAAAGACATGAAAAATGTTTTGTTAAAATATTAAGTACGCATGGAAAACAGCTATCATGTTATAATTTCGAATAGAGCCGAAGAAAATTTAGACCAAATAATTGCTTACCTAGAATTAGAGTGGAACGAAGTCGTTAAAAATAATTTTATTGACAAATTGAAAGAGATAATTGCCTTATTAGAAGTTAATCCTTTGTTATTTGAAAAATATTCACGCAAAAAAAATATACATAAATGCCTAATAACAAAGCACAATGCTATGTATTACCGAATTATAGATACCACCGTTGAAATCATAACAATTCACGATACTCGACGAAACCCCAATACTCTCAAACTCTTTTAACGAATAATGCTTTTTTATTTTTACCAAATTTTTCACCTCCTTATATATAGGAGTAGGGGGAAATCGAAGGGAAATTTTTTTTTAAGGGGAAGTGATATTAGCTGCAATTAATAATTTTCAAAACATTACCTAGATGAAAATTTGAAAATTGATTTAAAAATCGTAAATTTGCGATGTGTAATTTAATGCTAAAATAATGATAACTACTACAAAATCACATATTAGGTTTGATTGGGCTGCAAAAAAAATACTTCGCAGTAAAGCAAATTTTGGAATTTTAGAAGGTTTTTTATCGGAATTATTTGGGGAAGATGTTAAAATCAAATCACTTTTATCCGAAGAAGGAAACAAGGAAAACCACGACGATAAAAGTAATCGCGTTGATATTTTGATTGAGAATACAAAAGGCGAGATAATTATTGTTGAAATACAAAACACCAGAGAACTTGATTATCTTTTTAGAGTTTTATTTGGCGCATCAAAGGCAATAACTGAATACATGAAAGAAGGTTCGCCTTATAGAATGGTAAAAAAAGTGATAACCATTAGTATCGTTTATTTTAATTTCGGACAAGGCAAAGATTACCTTTACAAAGGGCAAACAAAATTTGAGGGTGTAAATCAGCATGATATATTTGAATTATCTGACGAGCAAAAAAGGTTATTCAACAAAGAAACCGTTTCGGATATTTTCCCATTTCATTATTTAATTCGTGTAAACCAATTTGACGATATTGCAAGAAATACCATTGACGAATGGATTTATTTCTTCAAAAACAGTGAAATACGATGACTCCTAAACAATTGACTGAATACCAAAGATATTTAGAAATATTGAGTTCAAATGCAAGCATTGCCGAAACAATTGCATGGGAAATAGAATGGGAAAAACAAAAAGCAGAAAATGCTTTGAAACAACAGAAAATTGAAATTGCCAAAGAAGGAATTTTACAAGGTTTAACAAATGAACTAATTAATATTTTAACTAAATTACCAATCGATGAAATTGAAAAATTGCGTAACGAATTGAATAATAAGAAATAAAATAACCAACCTATTGACCAATGTTGCTTTCGCTAATTTGATACATTTTACGTATTTCAAAGCATTAGTTGTTGTTGATACTTGGGTGCTGTTAAAATACTGAAAGGCAGCACGGCAGTAGTTAATTTTCTTTATCAAGCACAATGAAAAAAATAGTAAACCATATTCTTTTTTTTAGCATAATGTGTAACTTTTCCTGCAATATGAATCAGGAACAGAAAGCCACCTCAGTGAATATCAGGAATGATGTTTTGATAGAAAAAAGAGAAGATAGTATAAATGAAATAAATGAAAATGTTCAGCAGGAGAGAACTTTACCGTTGCTATATTTTGAGGATTTTAGAGCATTGTGTGAAACTTCTTGCATGCATGGAAAAAGTAAATGGTCAAAATTTTATAACCCAACAGGAAAAGGTGGATTTGGATACTACTCGATTTTAAAAAAAGGACTAGCTGGTTGGTTAACTGTTCACACCGAACGTGAAAATGGGGCTAATTGGCGAATGGACGATACGAATCAAACCTTCATTTCTATCCGTTTATTCAATTTTGCGGACTTATGTTTATTTGACAGTGTGCATGTAGAAGCCAATGTACGAGTTTTAGAAAATACATTGGGAGAACCAAATCTAAGGAATGATAGTCTTTACGTTTATTGGGACAGTAATTGGACTATTGGTATTTTCCATATTAAAGAAGATAAAATAGAAAAAATAACATATGGAAGATACAACAAAGAAGAGATTAAGTTGCCATTGACAAATGCTGAAATAAGAAAAATTGAAAGATTATAATACTCCCAAAAATTCAGACCCGTTGTAGGAATAAATAGTTATTAATACATTCTAAATTTCCCCCACAAGCAACCTTTCTTTTGTGGGGGATTTATTTTCATTTTAACAAAAACCGAACGGTCGTATTATGTAGAGACGCGCCGCGGCGCGTCTCTACGATGTGTCGTTTTTTATTTTTACCAAATTTTTCACCTCCTTATATATAGGAGTAGGGTGTATTTTCGGTTTCTTATTTCTTTTTATTTAGAGAAAAAGATTTTTATTTTTCCTTAGATTTTAGTTTCTTTGTATTGCATTTTAGAACTTTAAACGACAAACTTTTTATACCACAATGCCATGAATGCAATGCCTTTATTGATATTCGCTGTTGTAACCTTTATACTGGCGTATCGCTTCTATTTCAGTTTCATAGCAGCACGAGTTTTAGCAATTAATGATTTGAGAGAAGTGCCTTCAAAGCGACTTGCCGACGGACACAATTATGTGCCTACCGATAAGTGGGTTTTGTTCGGACATCATTTTGCTGCCATAGCGGGCGCAGGTCCTTTGGTAGGTCCTATTTTAGCAACGCAGTTTGGTTATTTCCCTGGTTTCTTGTGGATGCTCATTGGTGCAGTGGTGGCGGGCTCGGTGCACGATTTTGTTATCCTCACCGCTTCGGTGCGCCACGATGGTAAATCGCTTGCCGAAATTGCCAAACTCGAAATTGGGAAGCTCAGCGGCGGAGTGGTTTCTGTTGCCACGCTTATTATCATAGTGATAGCTATGGCTGGCTTGGGCATGGTGGTTATCAATGCACTTACCGACAGCTCGTGGGGCGTTTTCACTATTGCTTCTACTGTTCCAATTGCGGTGCTTATGGGTTTTTGGATGTACAAATTTAGAAAAGGCAAAACCACCGAAGCTACCATTATTGGGGTCTTTTTGCTTACTTTAGCCGTTATTTTCGGAAAATACATTCCCACTTCTGCTCTTGCTCCTTACTTTGATTTAGATAGAAACACCCTTACTTTTGCGCTGGCTGCTTATGGTTTTATCGCCTCTGTGTTACCTATTTGGGTGTTGCTTTCGCCGCGCGATTATTTAAGTTCCATTATGAAAATAGCCGTAGTAGGAATGCTTGGCGTTGGAATAGTAATTGTAATGCCCGATTTGCAAATGCCGGCTTTTACCAAATTTATTCATGGTGGCGGACCTATTATTCCGGGCACATTGTTTCCTTACTTGTTTATTACCATTGCTTGCGGAGCTATTTCGGGCTTTCATGCGCTAGTAAGTTCGGGCACTACGCCCAAAATGTTAATGAACGAATCGCACATTCGCCCCATTGCAGTAGGTGGAATGTTGGTAGAAGGAATGGTAAGTATCTTGGCATTAATTGCAGCTTCTAGTTTGTTGCCTTTAGATTACTTTCAAATCAATGTTTCGGTCGAAAAATTCCAGCAAATATTGCCCGAACTGCAAGCCATGGGCTTTACCCAATCGAACTTGCACGAGTTAGAGGTAGCAGTAGGAGAGGAGGTAGCCGGAAAAACAGGTGGAGCAGTTTCATTGGCAGTGGGAATGGCTAAAATATTCAGTTCTATTCCCGGGCTTGGGCATTTGATGAGCTATTGGTATCACTTTGCCATTATGTTTGAGGCGTTGTTTATTCTTACCACCATCGATGCGGGTACTCGAATAGGTCGTTTTATTTTGCAAGAAGCTTTGGGCAAAGTATATAAACCTTTTCAGGAAACAAACTGGTTGCCAGGCAATTTAATTGCCACTTCCTTGATTGTTCTTTCGTGGGGATATTTTATTTATTCGGGCAGTGTGGCAACCATCTGGCCTATGTTTGGTGTAGCCAATCAGCTTTTGGCAACTATTGCTTTGGTGGTGGGCACTTCGTTTATCATCAACCGAGGAAACCTCAAATATGCTTGGGTTACGCTTGTGCCGCTTGCTTTTGTTGGCATTACTACCATTTATGCAGCTTTGAAAAACATTGCTCTGATTTATTATCCTCAAATATGGGTAAGCCAAACTACCTTGCAAGGCATTATTAACTTAACACTTACGGTTGTAATTATTGTTTGTGTGGTCATTATTTTTGCAAATGCTGTTCCTCAATGGATTAAAACGGTCAAAGAGCGCAAATACATCATCGACGCTGTTTGAGAGTAAAAAAGCTCAAGCAACTTAATTGATACAGGTAACTTGGAATTAAGAGGTTGTTTAAATTTTATTTATTAGCCCCGACCTTCAGGTCGGGGAAATGAAAACCACAGAAAATTGGGCTTTAGCCCAAAATACCTGCGCCCACAATTTGGGCTAAAGCC
>JAIFNL010000264.1 GCA_020047755.1 Bacteroidota bacterium | reverse complement strand
TTTTTTAAAATTATTAATTATTAAGTGCTAATTATTAATTTATATTTTAGTAAAACTATTTGTTTTTTTAAAATTATAATTCATTTCATAATCAACAATTAACAATTAATAATTAACAATTAAATTAGAAAGTAACTTTCATGCCAAAAGACCAAGTTCTTCCAGCACCATAATATACAGTAGCAGTATTCCATGTGTGAGTAGAGCCATCGGTAGCATCACCTAAATATTCGGTATTAAGCAAATTGTTTACATTTGCAAAAACAGATGATTTGAATCCTTTCATATCAAACGAATAGCGTAAGTTTACATCAATTAATTGGTAAGTTGGCATTTCCCATGAGTTTGGATTTGCTTCACCTTCGGCAGGAGCAGTACCTCTTGTAAGAGCATCAAAGTTAGCAAATAAATCAGTATAGTAGTTGTAATCAACACCTACTTTTAAGTTTTTCAATATATCGTAGTTAATACCGAAAGCAGCAGTAGTTTGTGCAGCATCGCCTACTTTTACATCTTTCAAGAATAAGTTTACAGTAGCTCTTTCAACTTGGTCTTCGTCGTAAATTTTTACACCTTCTAAATTGTTCTTCCAAATCCAATCACCAATAGAAGCCATACCGGTAATGGTTAATTTTTTGATAGGGCTATATACGAAATCCAATTCAAGTCCCATGTGGCGAGCATCAACTCCTTCGAGGTTTGCTCTTAATAAAGTACCGTCAGGTAATGAGTAAGTTTTCACAAAACTCTTATCAGCCCAAATTGTATAGTAAGCGTTAAAATTTACAGATAAATTTGATTTACGGAAACCGTAACCAAATTCAGCCGAAGTAATTTTTTCGTTTGCTCCCTCAGCATTTGGAGTGTTTGTATTGTTAAGGAAAGCATAACGGAAATCAGGTTGGCGTTGGAAATAACCAGCATTTACAAAAACATTGTGGTGGTCGGTTAAGTTGTAGTTTACACCACCTTTGCCACTGTAACCAAAATAATTCAATTTTTCGCTTGTGCTATCAGTTGCATAAATAAAATAATCAACACGTTGCATCGACATATTTGAAGCAGCACCTGCTACAAAAGCAGAAAGTTTACCTTTTGTATATTCTAATTGAGCAAAAGTGCCTGCCCAACCTACAATACCATCGTTCCAGTAACCTACTTTGTCGCCTACTTTTGCTAACACAGTGCCTTCGCTTTTATCGGCAGTAGATACATAATATTGACCACCCAATAAATCAACAATTTCTTGGTAGTGCTGACCTACATAACTTCTAAAGTCAATACCAAAGTTCAAAGTAAGGTTATCGGTAAATTTGTGATTCAATGTAGAAATAAAACCGTACCAATTGTGGTTATTAGCCGAAGTACGAATTACTGCATCTGAACCTTTTGCACCCAAAGCTTGGTTTTCGGCAATGATTCTATCAAAATCAATTTGAGCATCGGCAGTAAGGTAATTAAATTTACCTGTATTGCCCAAACTACCTGTACCACCACCTGTACCAATAGAAGCGTAAAGCGCAGTAATAACACTAGTTTTTGGCGAAACAGTCCAGAAATGGTTCAAAATAGCTTGTGGCTTATGATAGTAGTTTTTTCTCAAGTATTGAACTTGTCCGTTTTGATAACCCCAATCTGGATTGTATCTAATACCTTGGTTTACTCTATCATAAGTTTCGATAGTCAAACGAGTGCTTCTTTGTCCGTGCCATTGAGGTGCACCAAACATAGAAAAAGCCAAACGGTGATTTGTGTTTACTTGTTTTGAAATACCTAAATAATACGACCAAGAATCAAAATCGGTACCTTCTACATAACCTTTACCTGTAGTATGTCCTAATGCAAAAGCAAAAGCCCAGTTTTTTTCAGTTAAGCCCGAAGACAATGAAAGACCCCAACGCTCGTAACCATCGTTACCTACGCCCATGTTGAGAACACCACCTTTTTCGGCATCAGTTGTTTTAGTAAGAATATTTACGGTACCACCCACTGAAGGAACTGCTACTTTAGAAGCACCCAAACCACGTTGTACTTGCATAGAACGAGTAGCATCAGACAAACCTGACCAGTTTGACCAATATACCCAACCATTTTCCATATCATTTACCGGTACACCATTTATCATTACAGCTACGTTTCTTGAGTCAAAACCTCTAAGGTTCATACGAGAGTCGCCAAATCCACCACCCGAACGAGTTACGTACATAGAAGGTGTAGATTTTAAAATCTCTGGAAACTCTTGAGTTCCTAATTTTTCGGCAATAATTTCGGGCTTAATGCTCGATACTGCTACTGGAGTTTGGCGGTCTATTGTGCCCAAATCGGAAGTAGAACCATCTACGGCTACTGTTTTGGGTGAATAACCTACGAAAGTGATTACTAAATTATGATTTCCACTTGGAACATTTATTTTAAAACTTCCATCTACGTCAGTAATAGTTCCTCCTGTAACTCCTTCTACTACTACTGTGGCTCCGATGAGTGATTCGCCAGTTTTTCCATCTACTACAATACCTCCAACGGTACTTTGAGCAAATGTAAACGCACTAATAAGACTAAAAGTAATCAATAGTGCAAAATTCATAAGAATTTTTTTCATAAGAATTTTAAAAATTTTTGGTTAAACAAATTATTGATTTTATGCTATATCCATTTTTAAGTAACGAACGGTGAATACAACTAATTAGTTTACAGTTTTTTCTGTAAAATAACAAATGTAGTTTTCTCTTGTTTCATTACTTAGTTATATAGATACAATTCAATTTTTTTTTTTGCAAAAGTCTGAAATTATTTTCAATACATAACTGCATTGTTCTTTAAATTTAGATTAGCTAAAAATTAAGTTTTGTATTTAACATTCATTTTAAGATTAGTAAAGAACGAATAAAAAACACAAAAGCCTGCAAAGAGTGCTATTTGCTCTCTTTGCAGGCTTTTTATATGCTATTGTAAGTTTTGTCTGTTCATTATTTTCTTTAAGGGCTACAAAGAAAAACATTTATTTTCTTTTAACAAAAACTTAACTTAATTTTTTTTAATTTTTAGTGAATAATTTCGCAAACCTATTGTTTTCTACCGATTACAATTTAGATATGTTTAAAAACAACTATCTCTCTTTTTTGCTTTTTTGAGGGCTTGTCTTGCTAAAGTTTAGCACAAGACAAATTTGATGATCCAATTCAGTGTTGTTTTTATTCTTTTAAGTAAATGATTAAAATTAGTTTATATTATTTATAGTTTGTTTAGACGTTGTTTAAATTTTTTTTTAATTAGCCCCGACCTTCAGGTCTGGGAAAAGAAAACCACCGAAAATCAGGCTTTAGCCCAAAATACTACGCCCCTAATTTGGGCTAAAGCCCATCGGCATATTTATTCATTTACTACGGCATAAATGCCGTAGCTAGTTATAAAAATGGACTTTATAAACAGACCCTATTTAGTCGCAACGGTAATGAAAATAAATAAAAAAGCGGACTTTAGCCCAAAAACACTTTGGGTAAAGTCCGCTAGAATATTCTTTTTAATAGAAGGGCATAAATACCCTAGCTATTTGATTGAAATGTAGTTTGTGAACAAACTCAATTTAAACCCTAAAAAAATTATAATTTTACTTTTCTTAGAATTTCGGTCACTATCAAGTTACGCTATCAATATTTTGCACTTTTTTATGCTTACAATTTGAACAAAAGACCTAAGTTTATACCTAAATAGCTTGTACTTTCGCCATCAGACGTAATAATATTGTATTTTGCATTGGCATTGAACGATAGTTTTTCGCTAATTGGAAAATTAGCACCCACAACCGGAGCAAAACCGAAATACGAGTCTGAAGCACTTATTCCTTCGTATTCAGCACCTAAACTATAAAAGCCTAAGTCTGCACCAATATAAGCCGGACCCAAATTGTATTCAAACAAACCTGTAATTGGCATAATAGTCCAAGTAAAGCCTTCTAAATCAGAAGAAAATGAAAGGTAGCCAATGTTTGCGCCAATAGTCATTTTTTCATTTAATTGATATTTTCCTGTAACGGTTGCACCAACACCCAATTTAGCGGCATCGCCAAAAGTTCCCAATGGTAAACCCAAACTACCTGATACACCAACTTGAATTTGTGCATTTGCAGTAACAGCAAAAATAATCGCCACTAATAACAATTGTAATCTTTTCATAATAGAAATTTTAATATAGTAAAATTTTTTGCTTACTCTTAGGTTTTTCAGCTTGCACCTCGTACTCTTTTCTGTGTGATGGATTTTCCGATTTCTCCAATTTATCTTAAATTATTGGTAATGTAAAAAAATGGTGACTTCTTTGAAAAAATCAGCTAAAATTGTAAATTTTTCTTAATAAAATAACAATGTAATAATTTGTTGATAGCGTAAAAAAATGGTGCTTTTAGAAAAAGTTGCTAAGATTGTAAATTTTTCAATTTTTCGTGATAAAATAACAATTGAACAATTTGTTATTAGAATTTAGAAAAAATTGCGTAGTTTTACTTTTCTTAGAATTTCGGTCACTATCAAGTTACGCTATCAATTTGTTATTAGAATTTAGCAAAATTTACATAATTTTACTTTTTTAGATTTTCGGTCACTATCAAGTTACGCAATCAATTATTTACCAAACAAATAAGTTACAGAAAGACTGATTACATTATTTGACATTTTATAATCTTTCGGTTCGTAATCTGCATAATCTTTTATTTTAGAAGGATTCAAATTTCCCAAACCTAAAGAATAACCAGCATTAACCAAAATAGCAGGAGTTACTTTGTAACCTAAGCCTACATTCAAACCAAAGTCTAAGCCATTTATAATGTCTTCATCATCAGCCAAATCAGTATAGTCAGCTTCGCCTATTACTGATTTTAACGTTACTGTTTCATTTTCAAGAGGTTCTGATTGACCATCAAATTTTAGTGTAATATCTGATTTCGCTTTTCCACCAAAACCTATTGCAACATAAGGACCTGCAAAAAGTTGAAGTTTGTCATTGATGCCATAAGCAAAATGAATAGGAATTTCGAGGTAATTTAAGCGTGCTGTCGATGAGCCTTCTAGTTCAATTCCTGAAACGTCAAACTCTGCATCAAGTTCTTTAGCCCATTCATCTAAATCAACGTTATAACCTTTAATTGTGAAAAGTAAACCTGATTGAATGCTCATTTTTTCGCTCAAAGCATAATCAACAGCTAATCCACCATGAAAAGCAATGCCCATTTTTGTAGGCATTTCTTCATCGGCAACTTTATAATTTTGAGATATATTTGCCATGTTCAAACCGGCTTTTACACCAAATGTAATTTGGGCTGTTGTTTGCAATGCAACCACCATAAAAGCAACTACTGCCATTAAACTAATAATTTTTTTCATAATTTTTAAATAAAGTATTTTTTTTGCTTACTCTTAGGTTTTTCAGCTTACACCTCGTACTCTTTTTTGTGTGATGGATTTTCCGATTTCTCCAGTTTATCTTAAATTCTAGCAATAAATTATAGTAAAGATTCCCAAACCTTAACAAAGTACGAAAACCAAAAAACTATAAATTACGCGAAAATTGTAAATTTACGAAGAAAGGAAACCCCAAGCTTGTTGTTGTTTCAAAATGGAACGATTGAATTTAAAATAGAAAGTTTTTATTTCTAAAAGGCACATGAATAGTTGATTTTAATTAAATGTTTTGATTCTAAATATATTTCTAAAA
The DNA here is from genome assembly GCA_020047755.1 of Bacteroidota bacterium. Lineage (GTDB taxonomy): Bacteria > Bacteroidota > Bacteroidia > Bacteroidales > JAIFNL01 > JAIFNL01. The sequence continues at coordinate 663 of JAIFNL010000264.1, read as the reverse complement.
CGTTCAAATTAATATAAAATTGTTTTGTTTTATCGAAATTTCAATTTAATTATAGAATTAAACAATGTTTATTAGTTTTTAATTAGAATACAAGATTAAAGAAAAAACCAAAGAAAAAAAAGGAATTGTATCTATTTTTACCACACCCCATGATTTTCAAAAAGTAAGTATCTGATTTTATAAGAGTTTTAATATGTTAAAATTTTTACCCCAAAGCAAAAAACGCTTTATCTAAAAACAGAAACAGTTTAATCTGTCCAAATCAGTATTTCAATTATATAAAGTACTATAATTCTACTTTACGAAGTTAAAACATTTTGATAATCAAGCCTGAAAGGCTTAAATATATTAGCGTAGGGCAACGCCCTACGAGAATAGAAATCTAAAGTTTAAGCCCTGAAAGGGCGTTATATCTCGCCCTTTCAGGGCTTGAAAAACTTAGTTTGCATTTCCACAGGGCGTTGCCCTGTGCTAATGTATTTCGCTCTTTCAGAGCTTTTTATAACTTCGTAAAGTAGAAATAAAAGTAATAAGTAAATGATTAAAATTAGTTTATACTATTTAGGTTTGTTTATAAACTCAAAATAACTAGCACCGTCCTTTAGGGCGGTGTAAGAAAATGGGAAGAAGATTTGGGCTTTAGCCCTTATCCTAAGCTTTTGG
>JAIFNL010000223.1 GCA_020047755.1 Bacteroidota bacterium | reverse complement strand
CACACAACAAAAATTTACTTTTAACCCTCGACACAGAGCGCAAAATAGAAGACGAAATAGACAAATATCAAAAACAAATAGAACAAGAACGCTTGCAAAAAGAGCAAGCTTTGGCAAAAGAGAAGGAAGCTCTGGCGAAAGAGAAAGAAGAACGCAAACAAAAAGAGGAAGCCTTAGCGAAAGAGAAAGAAAAAAGCATCAAACTTGCTCAAAAGATGCTCAAATACGATGAACCAATCGAAGATATTATGCACGAAACAGGTTTGAGCCGTGAGGAGATAGAAAAATTGAAATAGTATTAGATAGATTTGCACAATGACCACTACCCCTTTGGCATGAGCATTGCAGAAAACTCATACCAAAAGCTTGTGGGGAATTACAAAAATATGGACATTTGAGTGTGTGGTAACGGTCTTCAAAAAAATAATGAAATTGGAATAACTTTTGGGTGATAACCAATTAATATTCGCCAATAAACTATCCCTCTTTTTTTTTTGCTAATGATTCATATTTTTTTTAAAATTTCGCAAATTTTCTCATATATTTGCGAAATTAAATATCTATTTTTATCTTGTGCCATATTTCACCTGCAATTGCAAGGTGCAAATCCAAACAAAACAACACAGCAAGCTGTTTGGTGCTTGAAAATCAAACGATAATTCATAAAGCTATGCCAAATAAAATATTGCTTAGCTATAAATATCCAAAAACCTTAACTAACTCAATTTGAATATGTTTACAGTTACAGTTGATGAAAGAGAATATAAAATAGAATTTGAAAACGATAACACAAACAAAGGAAAAATCAACAACAACGATTTTTTGCTCGACGTAGTATCGCCACAATTCGGGATTTATCATTTAATCAAAGACAATCAGTCCTATAACATCGAAGTTATAACCTCCGATTTTAAGAAAAAAGAATTCTCTATTTTGATAAATGGCGAACAATATACTGTAAAAGTGCAAGACGAAACCGATGTTTTGCTTCACGAAATGGGCTTTGATGCTGCTTTTGATACCTTAGAAAGTGAAATAAAAGCTCCTATGCCAGGCTTGGTGCTCAATATAATAGCAAAAGAAGGCGATAACATAAAAAAAGGAGACCCACTTGTTGTCTTAGAAGCCATGAAAATGGAAAATACTTTAAAATCGCCTCGCGATGGAGTAATTAAAACGGTAAAATGTACAATCAAACAAGTTGTTGAAAAAGGTGCTATTTTGTTAGAATTTGAATAAAAATTCAAACGCAATAAAAAAAAGGAGATTTGCACAACAAATCTCCTTTTTGTTTTATTTCAAATAACCAATTTTAGAAATTTAGCAAGGAGTAAACATCTGTTTTTGAGGGTTTGTTTTTCTTCTTCTAAAAAAATATTATTTTTGCAAAATAAAAAAAAGCAAACACAATTACTTAGCCTTCTAAGTACGATTCATGTTTTTTTAGAGTTGATATACACTACTTTACAGAAAAAACAAATATCGTTTATTTCTATTGGTGTACTTAAAATAGTAAAAATAAGAAAGAAAAATAGTGAAAATAGGAAATATAGAATTGCCCGACAAAGCCTTGTTTTTAGCTCCAATGGAAGATGTTACTGACGTTTCGTTTCGCTACATGTGCAAAATGTACGGAGCCGATATGATGTACACCGAATTTATTGCTTCGGAAGCTTTAATTCGCAACATTCCTAAGTCATTTCAGAAATTGACAATACATGAATACGAACGCCCGATGGGCATTCAACTTTATGGGCACAACATTGAGGCAATGGTGGAATCGGCTAAAATTGCCGAACAATACAGCCCCGATGTGATAGATATAAATTTTGGTTGCCCAGTGAAAAAAATTGCCACGCGCGGAGCTGGTTCAGGAATGTTGAGAGATATTCCTAAACTATTGAAAATGACCGAAGAAATAGTAAAAGCTGTTAACATTCCGGTAACTGTCAAAACCCGCCTTGGCTGGGACGAGGACAGTAAAGTAATAGTAGAACTTGCCGAAAAACTTCAAGACGTAGGCATTCAGGCTCTTACTATTCACGGACGCACACGAGCGCAACTTTACAAAGGACTTGCCGACTGGACTTTGATAGGCGAGGTAAAAAACAACCCACGCATGAAAATACCAATCATAGGAAACGGCGATGTAATAGACGGAGCAACAGCAAAAAAACGCTTCGACGAAACGGGAGTAGATGCCATTATGATAGGCAGAGCAACCTACGGGCGACCTTGGATTTTTAAAGAAATACGGCATTTTCTCGAAACCGGAGAGCAGCTTGCGCCCATGCCAATTCCTGAACGTGTAGAGATGGCAAAAATTCACCTCCAACGCTCGCTCCAGTACAAAGGCGACAGGCGAGGAGTTTACGAAATGCGCCGACATTTAGCCACTTATTTCAAGGCTTTGCCACATTTTAAAGAGACTAGAGCTAAGCTTGTAACGACCAACGATGCCGAAGAATTGATGAGAATAATAGACGAAATAAACCTAACTTGGGGCGATTTTGTACTTACTCAACCCGATGAAGACCCAAAATACTAAACTACCAATTTTGCTTTTTCTTTGGCAACACCAATAGTAGCAATAGTTCCCGAATTAAAAGTAATGTAATCCGATTCGATGCCGTCGGAAAAAATAAGCCCATTTTCGGGCATTTGCGATTCAATTTGCAAAAACTCATTGCCCGAAAACTTTCCTGCAACTAAGTTTGCATACGAATGCTTACTGGCAAAAGGTTCGCGCACAATAAAAACCAATTGCTCTTCGTCCCAGCTCATAAATTGCTGCTTTACAGCCGAATTTTGCATTTTAATTCCAAAACTCGATTGGATTCCATTTGCCATGTTAATTATGGAACTAAGCCAACCGGTAGAGCCTGCTGGCGTAGAAACTATAATACCGCTTGAGGAGTGAAACTCGGAAATGTTGCCAAAAGTGATGGTGTAACGTGCTGAAATATGACTACTTGCACCTATAAAAAAATCGTTGAATGCCAATAAACGTTGCCCATCGTTCGATTTTGCTTCAGCCATCGAAACCAATTTTGAACTATAATGATTGCGCAAAACATTGTCCACTGCGTCCATAAAATTTTCGGTATTGTATGGCAACAAAACGCCATCGTAACGCGAAGTGTCGGGATTAACGCCAATTATAGGAATATTGTGCACATACTTGGCAGTATTTGCAACCAAACCATCGCGCCCAATGACCAAAACCAAATCGTTGGGGCTAAAAATAAAACGCGAAATGTAATTTTTGTCTATAACTTTGGTTTTAACCACATTTGAAAGTTCTTTTTTCAGCGAATTGAGCGATTTTTGAAAGGTGTCGTGTTCGGTTTGGTAACTCTCTACTTCTTTTTTGCTTTCTTTTTCAATAGCTTCTAAATCAAGTACTTCTTCAAACGATTGTTCTTTGAAATTATCGGCGCCACTACTTTTTGCACTCACGGGCGAAGCTACCTTTTTTTTCATCGAAGGGCTTACTGCAAAAAACGCACTACGTTGTTTTTCAATATGAAAGGCGGCTTGCTGAATGGTATTGTACTTAGCAGTCAATTTTTCAAGCCTTGTCTCTTCCTTTACAATAATAATATTTTCTATGTTGGTTTTCATAACATTCGCGAGTTAGTGTTAGAAAGAAAACACATCTTTTGTGTTATTTCAAAATTTCAAAATCCTCATTTACAAGGTTAAAAACGAAATTAGATTTCCAATTAGTGAAATAACAATTATTTGTTTCAAAAAAAAATGGAATAAGTTACTATTTATTATCATTTAATAAACAATATCTTTGCTTATTACATTAATATTCAAATTTAAAATTTCGGCAAAAGTTAAGCCAATATCTTTCATGTCCTCATCTTCGGAATCGTAAAACCAGTTCACCGTAATGAGATTTCCGCGGTCGAGAAAATTTTCAAAAAGAGTGAAAATTTCGTGCAAAATTCGCATAGTAGTGGAACTCAATATATCAAAACGAAAATCGCAAACAAATTCCTTTCCTTGTGCAATCGTTAGGCTTGATAAATCAAGCAAAAAATCGCCATAAATTTCGATGACATCTTCTGGATACGAAGAACCTGCTATGCGAACATAGCTGTTTTCTTCATCAATAAGAAGTTCAGGAACATCGTGTTTTCCTTCTTTAAAATAATATACAGGCATAAGCTAAATAAAAAGTGTGAATTGTATTCTTTATTGTATTTTATAAAAAAACTAATCTTTACAAATATATAACTTTTTTTTGAATGAAACAAAAACCAAATTATTTTATCCTCAAAAGAAATCGAAAAATTTTAAAAAAAGGAAAAAGTAAATTCATTTTTTTTAAAAATCGACAGAAATAAAGGTAACTAAATTTCCAAAATCCTGCTTCGAGGTAAAACTGTTTTAAATAATATTTGTTTTTTTTCTGAAATTCATAAAAAAGTAAATTTTCAAACATTGTAAAATGAATAAAATTTCGAGAATATGCCGATACTTGGGGATATTTTTGCAAAACAAGCGCGTGAATTAAAAATTTCTCCTCCTCTCGTAATTTACTCAGTTCCTTATTATTGGTAAAATTATCAATGTGTTGTCTATATTTACCAAGTATTTCAGGAAGCACAGCCCATTTTGATTTGGGAGAGTGTAAATAATTTTCGAGGTGAAAAAGTAATTCGTGTTTGTATTTGAACCGTTCGTCGTAGCGAGCTTTTAAATAATAAGAACTTCGAGCTAAAATGGAAGTAGGCAAAATAGAGGAATACTTTTTGTTAAAAACCCATTTTGTAGGGAAAAGCCATTGCAAGGGACTGTCTGGAATTTTGCTGTCTGGTGTATTTTTGTGCACCGAAATTAAGCTACCACTTTGCGAATCAAAAATTTCTACTTCGTGCATAACCAAATCGACGCTTGAATTTTGGTTCAAAAAATGAACTTGTTGCTCTATTTTATTGGCATACATAAGGTCATCGCCACTAAAAAAAGCCACAAATTCGCCAGCACAAGCATCGAATGCACGATTGAAATTATACGGAATACCTCTGTTTTTTGTCGAAAAAAAAGGCTTTATTCTGCTATCTTTTTGAGCAAAGGTATTGATAATTTCTACCGTTCTGTCGGTTGAGCCATCGTCTGAAACAAGAATCTCTAAATTTTTATAGGTTTGATTAACAATACTTTGTAGTGTTTCTGCTATAAAACGCTCTTGGTTGAACGTAGGCACAACTACCGAGACTAATTGCTTGTGATTATTCATATTCCTTATTCATTTTTTGATAAAATGAGGTTTTCAAATTTGTGGCAAAAGTAAAAAAAAAAATGGAATCTAATTTTTTCAAATCGAAAGCCTCGTTTTAGACAAATAAATTTTATCTTTGCTTTTCAAAAAAAAGAAAAATCACATAAAAAAAAAGAGCATGAGAGCAGTAGTTCAACGAAGTTTACACGCACAAGTAAGCATAGAAGGCAATGTAAAAGCGAGTATCGAAAAGGGCTTAGTAATTTTGCTTGGCATACATGAGTCTGATACACACGAAGATATTCAGTGGCTAGTAAAGAAAATAATTAACTTACGCGTTTTTGACGATGAGAACGGAGTTATGAATCTTTCGGCACAAGAAGCAGGCGGTGAGTTTCTGATTATCAGCCAATTTACTTTGCACGCAAGTACAAAAAAAGGAAATCGCCCCTCGTACAGTAAAGCGGCAAAACCAGAAATAGCTATTCCTATTTACGAACGTTTTTTGGTTGAAATGCGCTTGGAACTCCGCAGCGAGATAAAAAGTGGCGAATTTGGCGCAAATATGCAGGTTTCGCTTACCAACGATGGACCTGTAACGATTCTAATTGATTCTAAAAATAAAGAATAGCCAAAATCAATCACGAATATTTCAAAAAATAGTTGCTAGCTAATTGCATTATTTTACTGTTAGTTGCGTATTCTTTGGTCAATAAATAGTTTACACGCATAAAAATAAGTCGTTTAAAATCAGGAAAAAAGTTAAGCTGTGCATCAAATTGTTCTAAAATAGCTTCTATTTTGCCATAGGCTACTTTAAATTGCTCATCAGTTTGGGCATTTTTGTAAAGTGTTTGAATATCTTTGAGAAAAGTAAAATTCTCTTCTTCCGAAATATAATCTCCAAAATAATTCAAATTTCCCCAGTATTTGATATCGGAAATGCAAAAAAGCCTAAAATCAAGCTCAGCTAAGTCTTCATATTCTTCTACCATATCTACCATATCATCGTCGTCTTCGAAGTAAAACCAGTTCACCGTAATTTTCAAACCATTTCTAACTTTGTAGTTTTCAAGCAATTTGAAGAAGCTAAGTAAATGTTTACTTCCACTAGTATTGAAATAACTTAGCTTAATATTAAGTTGCAGCTCACGACTTGGATTTTCTTTGCAAAAACGGTCTATTCCATCGGCAAAAGGCTGATAGTATTGTTTTATCACAATTTCATGATGCGTTGCTAGTTTGCCAACAAACTCCAACGTATTATTTTCCCATTCTGAATATAAAAAAGGGTCGCCAAGATAGGGACCAACAATATTCAAATTCTCCATTTTTATTTATTTTGGTAGAAAATATACACTTTAATCAATCTATTCTGTTAAAAAAAGCTAAAATTTAACAGGAACTAAAAAAATAAACATTTAATTTTCATTCTATTCTAAAAAATAAGAATCGAAATAACACTCAACTTAATCGAAAAAAATACTATTTTTGTAATCAATTATTTTTGTTCAAAAATACAACTAAAAATTAAAAACTAAAATTAAAATTTGAAAATAGTTATTAAAAAATAAATTTTTCCTAATTTTATCGATAAAAAAGAACTTATACAATTTCGCTAAATTAGTTATTATTAGGGATTTTGAATGTTCTATATTCATATAACTTCCAAAAAGAAAACAATTTTCATAAATTTTTATTTAATTAAATAACTTTGTATTATTGTAGCATCTTAAAAATGAAAAATATAGCATTGGTACTTTCTAGCGGTGGAGCTAGAGGATTAGCACAAATAGGTGTAATAGAAGAGCTTGAACGACGAAATTTCCACATCACTTCCCTTTCAGGAAGTTCCATTGGGTCAGTAATTGGTGGCTTTTATGCTGCTGGAAAACTTAATGAATACAAAGAATGGATAAAAACGCTCGATAAGCTTGATGTTTTCAAATTAATGGATTTTACTATATCAAAAAGTGGCGTTCTCAAGGGCGACCGTTTATTCAATGAATTACACAAAATTTTGGGCGATATTCGCATCGAAGATTTAAAAATTCCGTTGGCTATTTCGGCTACTGACTTGATTAACAAGCAAGAAGTTGTTTTTAAATCGGGCAATTTACTACAAGCTATGCGGGCTTCGGTTTCGGTTCCTACGTTGTTTTTGCCCTTAGAATTTGAAGGCAAAGAGTTGCTTGATGGTGGAATTATCAACCCCATTCCTCTGAGCAACATCGAACGCACTAAGAACGATTTGCTAGTTGTAGTGAACTTAAACTCGCGTAAGAAATACATTAGCAAGACTTTACCCATAAGCAATAGTACGCTGGAGCGGTTTGAAAAATTGATTGAACCCTTGCGACAACGCTGGCAAAGCATTAGACCTGTGCAAGTTTCCGACAATCAGAAATTTGGCTATTTTGATATAATGAACCGTTCGTTTGATTTAATGCAAGATAAGCTATCTGACTGTATTTTAGATAAATACAAACCCGATATTGTAGTAGAAATATCGAGAGAATCTGCCGGTATTTTAGAATTTTATAAAGCCGAAGAACTTATAAATGAAGGAAAATCTGCTTTTAAAGAAGCTTTTGCAGCTTACAAAAAAACAAAAACACATTCCAATTCATTTGATAGTTCAAATAAAACAGTTCAAAACTTTGAAAATCAAAATATTTACTAATTTTGATTTATAGCAACGTATTTTTACCTTTTTCGAGAGTAAACGTAAAAATAGTGCCTTCACCCATTTTACTTTTAACCGAAATTTTTTCTTTATGCGCTTCAATGATGTGTTTTACAATGGCTAAGCCTAAACCTGAGCCTCCCATTTCGCGCGAGCGGCTTTTATCGACTCTATAAAATCGCTCAAAAATTCGTTGCAAGTTTTCTTTAGCTATGCCAATTCCGTTGTCGGAAATTTCGATGCTTATTTTTTTGTCGATAGGGTATATTTTAACTTGAGTTATACCGTTTTCTATTCCGTATTTTATCGAATTTTCGAGTAAATTGAGTAAAACTTCAAATATTTTTTCTTCGTCGGCATGTACAAAATATTCGTCGGTGTTAAAATTACCAGAATATTTTAGTGCAATGTTTTGTTTTTTGCAATTTATTTCTTGCATCTCAAATATTTCACTTACCAAATTTACAACATTGAAATGTGCCATATTCATTTTTTGATTGCCCGATTCTAATTGCGAAATGGTGTCAATATCAGTTACTAAGCTCAACAAGCGATTGATATTTCTTTCTGTTCGTTCTAAATATTTTTTGCTTATTTTTTTGTCTTTCCACCCTCCATCAAGCAAAGTAAGAATGTAGCCTTGTATGTTAAAAATAGGTGTTTTAAGCTCGTGTGCTAAGTTTCCAATAAATTCTTTTCGGAACTTTTCATTGTCCTTGAGCTGCTTTATTTCATTTTCTTTGTCTTTTGCCCAATCCAAAACTTCTTCATTTACAGAGGTATCGGGGTCTATGGGGCTTATTTCTTTTAATTTTTGCTCGCTATTAATTTTACGCTTGTTCAATAAATCTTTTTCGATAATTAATGCTACCAAAGCAAAAGTAAATAAAACAATCAGAGCAAGCATTGGTAAAAAATATTCTACCAAAAATAAATGAACTAAAATTATAAGTAATGAATTTGAAATAATTGAAAATAAAACAATTAATTTCAATTGTCTTTTTGTCATACTCGTTAGTTATTAAAAAAAATTGTATCAATAAAACGTTTTAATTTTGTGCTAAGTAACAAAAGATTTGCTCAAAAATAAAATAGCACCAATGCTATTTGGGTGCAAAATTAAGAATTAAAATTAGTCTGAAAAGAAAAAAACAACTCTTTTTCTATTTCAAACAATTACCAATGATAAAAATAAAACTCTAAAACACAACAATTAACTTTGTTCTGTTTTAGAGATTCACTTTAAAAAAAATGCCGAAACAAAAGCCAAAGATTTTAGTTATTTTGAAATTTTCAAACCACAATTTTCCAAACAAATGAGTATTTTAAAATTTCAAAATAACTAAAAAGGTGTATTTATTTCATGCACTATTTAACAACCAAAAGCCAAATAGAATTGTCTTTGTTTTGAGCACGAAGTTTTTTAAGCTCAGCGCGAGCTGCTGCTTCGTCAGTAAATGAGCTGATAACCACACGCCTAAAATTATTTACAGGATCCAAAATTTGGGTTTCGGAATATCCTTTTGTTGTTAGTTGTTTGTGCAATTGTTCTGCTTTTTGGTATTCTTTGAAACTTCCGCCAATGATATAAAATTTGCCAGGAGCTAATGTTTCTTTTACATTAACTTCCTTACTAACTTCTTTCTTAACAACCACTTGTGTGTCAACAGCCAATTTTGTATCTTCCTCCAAAACCTCTTCGTCGTCAGCATAAACTTCGGGGTCTTCAGCTTCAATCTTTGCTGGTTTTTTATTAGAAAGTTTTTCTGAAATGTCTTTGCAGCCTACAAACATTACAACTGCAATTGCTAAAAATAATTTTAATAATTTCATAAATTTAATTTATTTATTGTTAATGAATAATTTAATTTTCAGTTGTTTTAATGACTTTTATGCCCTTTTAGTATGAGCTTCTAAATTTTTTATCGCCCAAAAATACAACTTTAATTCTTTAAATGCTTTCAAACACCAAATAGTATAAAATTTTTAATTTAAAGTTTCAAATAAACGAAAATTTATCTAAATTTGTAAAAAAATACAATACTATTTATTTCTCAAAAATAAGAATTTTTATCTGAACAACCTATATTTTAAATGAAATTTCAACTAGTTTAGTCAAAAAAAGTTTACAAACTGAAAACTCTGTAAATTCGTATAGCTGGCTAGAATAATAAAAATAGTAAAGTACCAAGAATAAATTCGTTTTTAGTATTAATTTTTTGAATCAAATAAACGTTTAATTTAATTGTAAAACAAATAGTTAGATGTAACACTTTTTTTTCACAATCAAACAAAAAACGTAAAATGGCAAGTCAATAAAAGCCAAGGCGAAGTTTTTTAAGTATTACTGGCTGAAAAAAAATATCAGTTTTGTTAAATTCAAAATCCCAAATCAATAGAATAAATGGTACAAATTTTTAGTTTACTGTCAGAACTATTTTACCCTTTGCAGTGCGAAGGGTGCGGAAGAGGTCTTGTAAAAGGCGAAAAACTTCTTTGTACAAAATGCAGATATGATATTCCAAAAACAAATTTTGATGACCACGAAGAGAATCCAGTAGAACAAATTTTTTGGGGTAGAGTTCGTTTGCATTCGGCTACTGCCTATTGCTTTTACATGAAAACCGGAGTTGTAAAAAAACTTTTGCACAGCCTTAAATACAAATCAAAACCAGAGATAGGCATTTTATTAGGTAATTTTTTAGGTTCAGCGATTCACAAAAAGCCAAAATTTGAAACCATCGACTATATAATTCCCCTACCTCTACACAAAAAAAGAGAACACAAGCGCGGCTACAATCAAAGCCAAATGTTGGCAATAGGAATTAATGAAGTAATAAGTAAAGCACTTGATAATAATACGTTGTACCGTTCTATTGAAACTCAAACTCAAACTAAAAAGAAGCGCTACGAACGATGGGAGAACGTAAATGAAATATTTAAACTAACCGACGAAAAGAAATTTGAAGGCAAGCATATTTTATTAATCGACGATGTAATCACCACAGGAGCAACTCTCGAGGCGGCTGCACAAACACTTAGCAAAGTAAAGGACATCAAAATAAGTATTGCTGCATTTGCTTATACCAAAGCTTAGCATAAAAAGTAAACAGTAGATAACCTTTAAAATTAATTGATTTATAATAGTTTTTTTTAAAATATAAAATGTCGCTTATACATATTTTATTGCCGAACTTTGAAATCACAAACTTTTTTTTACAATTTCATTTTACCAAAAAAAAGTTTTTTTTTTTTTTTTTTTTTTTGAAATAATTATATAAAATTAATTGTTTTTTAATACTTTTGTTTAACTAAAAAAAGCATCTTAAAATTAGCATTTTCGAGCCAATTTTTTAGAAGCTTGACAAAAAAAGAAACAAATTTTGATTTTTAACTTCAATACTAATCATTCAAAAACAAGCGCAGTTTGAATAATTGAAAATCAATTAATTAAAACGAAATTTATAAGAAAATAGAATTCTTAAAATTTTTTTATAGTTGAAGCAAGAATATTTTAAAAAAAAGTTCCATTTTATACAATAAATTTTGTATTATTGTAAATTAAAAAAAACAGTAATTTAAGCATTTTTTTTAAGCAAATTTAGTCAAGAGAAAGCCAATATATGTTCAATTTTGTTCAAAAATTTCTAAATACGCTCAAACTCAATGTGAGGATAAATTTATTTATCTCAGCTTTGCTTATGGTAGTATTTACTGGTTTAGGCTATTGGCTTTACACTACACAAAAGAAGGAAATTTTCAATAAAGCCGACAAGCAATTAAGTGTTTTAATAGAAGACTTAGTCAATATTTTGGAGGTGCAAACCAATCTGAAAAAAAACAGTATCAATTCATCGATGCTGCTGGCTGATAAATTTTTTACACTCAACGGAGGTATAAAAATAGCAGAAAGCACTAGCGACTTTAAAATACAAGGTAACCAAACACTTACCGTACGAAATTGGGTTTTAGATAGTGCGATTATTCAGCAAAATGACAAACTTGTAAAATTTCTTCAAAAAAGTGGAGTCGAAGTTGCATCTATTTATCAAAAAACCGAAAAAGGCTATTTACTAGTTTCTACCACACTAAAATTTGACAACGGGCGTTCTGCGGTAGGTACTGTAATTCCTCACAATACCACCATTGTAAAAACAATCGAAAACAAAGAAACCTACAACGGGCGTGCAATGTTTATTACCGATTGGTATTTTGCCGAATTTTCGCCCATTTTGGTAGATGGAAAAGTAGCTGGAATGCTTGCTATTGGGGCAAAACAACTCGACTACAATGTTTTAAAACCCATTTTTTACAACAAAACATATTTCGAATCGGGCTACCCCTACATTGTATCTCAAGCTGGTTTTTCTGTTATCAACAAATCGGGCATCGAAGGAAAAGATTTGAACGAAACCTCCTTTTTTCATAAACTAAAAACAGCCAAAGAAAATGGCGAAATAAAGTTCAGATACAAATGGCCCGAAACAGAAGAAGGACAATGGAAATGGACGTATTTCAATTATTTTGAACCACTTGACATTTACGTAGCTACTTCGGTTTACGAATACGAACTGTATAGCGGGCTAGATAAAATCAGAGATGGAATTATTGGAGGTGTAATCATTTCTGTTATTTTGTTCTTTTTTGGAATAACTTTGATTATTAGACCAATAACTAACTCTATCCAAAAATTGGTAGAAATAATTTCTGCCATGGCAAAGGGAAAATTGGTAAACAAAATAGAATATGAAAAAAGCGATGAAATAGGCGACATCATCATGTCGCTCAATACCCTCATAGCGGGATTGCGAAATACTGCTCTTTTTTCAAACGAAATAGGAAAAGGTAATTTCGATAGCGAATTTACACCACTTAGCAAAGACGATAGTTTAGGAAATTCGCTTTTGGCAATGCGTAAAAGCTTGAAACATGCCAAAGAAGAGGAACGAAAACGCAAAGAAGAAGACGAGCTTAGAAAATGGGCAACCGACGGGCTTGCCGAGTTCAACGAACTAGTTCACCAAAATGTGGGTAGTATGCAGAAACTTTGCGACCTCACACTCAGCAAATTGGTGCGTTATATTCAGGCAAACCAAGGAGGTATTTTTATTTTGAACGACGAAGTCAAAGAACCTTATTATGAATTAATTTCGTCGTATGCCTACAATCGCAAAAAATTCTTGGAAAAACAAATTGCGCTTTCAGAAGGCTTGATAGGAAGCTGCGCCATAGAAAAAGAAACAATTTTTATGACCGATATTCCTGATGATTATGTAGAAATAGAATCGGGATTAGGCACTGCAAACCCCAAAAATATTCTCATTGTGCCAATAAAACTCGACGAGCAAGTGCTTGGAGTTGTTGAATTGGCTAGCTTTTCCGTTTTTGAACCTTACGTTATTGCCTTTGTCGAAAAATTTGCCGAAAACTTTGCTTCTACCCTTAACACGGTGAAAATAAATACAATGACCAAAGTGCTTTTGCGCGAATCGGAAAGCAAGTCGTATGAAATGAAAATGCAGGAAGAAGAAATGCGGCAAAATTTAGAAGTACTTCAAAATACCCAAGAAATAGCTCAGCGCAAACAAACCGAAATGGAAGGTATTTTAAAAGCACTTGACACGTCGTTTTTGGTTTGCGAATTGGATATGAATGCAAATATTGTAAAAGTAAACAACGAATTTTTGGAACTTTTCAAACTTTCGCACGAAGAAGTTACCGAAAAAGGAATTAGCAAAATATTCAACCGGATAGAAGACAACGCCTACTTGTGGTCAAAATTGAAAGAAGGAAAGCCACAAAAACGCATACAAAATATAATAATCGACAACAACGAATACTGGCTTTCGGAAACTTATACGCCTATTTTCGACGAAGATGGTGTGCCTTACAAAGTGCTGAATATTGCTGTTGATATAACATCGAGTAAAAAGCAAGAAATTGAAATTCAGCAACTTTTGAGCGACTCGGAGCGCAAAGCAGAAAAGCTGTTCAAACAAGAACGCTTGAATACATACAACCTAGAAAAGCTTGAAAAAACACAAATTATTCTGGCAAGCAAAGAAAAAGAAATATCGGAAATATTAAATGCCATCGACAGCAAAGTACTTAGAGCCGAACTCGACAGAGACAGCAAAATAATGAACATCAACCAAGCGGCTGCCGATGTTTTTGGATTCAAAATAGAAGATATGCTCAACGAATCGATGAAATTTTTCATCGACAAAATAGAATTAACCAATTTCGACAGCATTTGGAACTCCGTTTTAGAAGGCAATTCGTATGAAAATGTAATACAGCGCACAGGCAAAAATGGAAAATCTATTTGGTTGCTTATTTCTTATTCGCCTATAAAAGAAAAAGATGGAAGTATTAAAAAGGTACTTTTTATAGGAAACGATATTAGTAAGCAAAAATTAAGCGAAGAGCGAACAAAACAGCACGCCAAAAAGATTTTAGAAAAAAGCAAAGCCTCGCGCAAGGACAGCAAAACAATTGCTATTTTGCAAGAAAAAATACTCGACTATAAGTTAGAAGTAGAAGGTTTGTTACGTATTTTGAATAAAACTGCCAGCCTTGCTATTTACACAAAAGAAGGTGTTTTGCTTAACATTACCGATTTTTATTTGAAAAAAATGGGTAAAACTCGCGAAGAATTAATTGGTACAAATCACAAAGATTTAATCGATATAGAAAATAACGAACAGCGAACTGCTTACAAAGAATTTTGGGCTAAGCTAAATGAAGGAAAGCCAGTAAATGAGATTAATTTCATTTCAGAAAAAAACAAAATTGTGTGCATTTCAGACACTTATATGCCTGTGAAAGATGCAAAAGGTGAAATAGTGAAAATAGTGAAAATATCAAACGATATTACTCAAAATATTCCGGAAGAAGAATTGCAAAACAACATGATTGCACTTCAGCAAAAATTGGCAATAAAAGGCAGTAATCGTGAAAAATAGAACACTCTTGAGCTATTTTGATTAAAATAAAACATTAAAACCCAACTAATTTCAAAATAAATTTGTTGGGTTTTGCGTTTTTATAAAGTCAATTCTATGGAAAAAAAATAGCGAGCGATTCTTTTTCTTTTGAATTAAATCATTGCTACTTGCTTATTTTTAAGCATTTGGCAAAATAACATACATTAATTTTGGTTCACTACTTAATAGTCCAAACTATGAAAAAAATAATACTTTTTAGTTTTTTTGTCAGTCTATTTTTCGGCAAATCTTTCGCTCAAAATTATGCAAAATCAGAGCCAAATTGGATTAATTACCAACAGCGCAACATCAATTATCCCAAAGCAAATTACCTTGTTAGTTTTATAAGCGAAGAACTAAACTCGAACGAAACTCTTGACGAAGCTTCCGATAGAATAAACAACGAGTTACGAAGTCAGCTTGCAGAAGGCATTCAAGTGGAAATAAAAACAGTAACAAAACTCGATGTAGTAATCGAAAATACTGAAGTTTATAATTTAATAAACAAATCGAATGTATCAGTTTCGGAAATTAAAATTTCGGGATTGAAAGAAGAAGCGTACTTCGACAAGAAGAAAAAAATGTACTATACAATAGCTTATGCCGAAAAAAAAGCGGTATTAGAAACCTACACAAAATCCATCGATTTGAAACTTCTTGAAATAGACTCGAACCTCGAAAAAGCAAAAAAATACAGCCAAGAAAACGACAAAAAAAATGCACTCAAAAGCTATTTTGCCAACTTACCCATTTTTAGAGAAGCCGAAAAAGACTTAACCATTGTAACTGCGCTCGATGGAGATTATATACAATTGGCTAGCAAAATAAATGCAAAAAAGACTGAAAATGAACAACAAACAGCTCAATTAATCAAAAGCGAAAGCAATACAATAAACGATGTAGCTTTTTTTATGGCTACTAGTTTAAGTTTTCAATTAGATGACAAAACCCAACCCATTGAAATTGAGAACTTCACTTTTGCAAACACACACGCCGCAAGCGAATTTTCGCGGCTTTTCAAGAAAATCTTCAGCCTCAAACTTTCGGGATTGGGATACAATGTGGTAAGCGATTCAAAAGCCGCAAAAATAAAAATTACCGGCACTTACTGGGAAAGCGACCTTATGCTCGACATTATTTGCTCGGCAGAAAACAAGCAAACAACTTCGATTGTTGGTAGCAGCGAAAATAGCCTCAAAAAAACGTATTTAGAGCAAAATAACATTGCTTACAAAGCGCAAAACATTAAAAATGTAATTAGCTTGCAAGACAGTTTGGAAAACCAAACCGAGCAATCGGAAGGTATTGCTATTAATTTTATGACCAACAAAGGAAAAAACAACCTCATTTTTGAACAAGGCGATACCTTAAAACTTTATATGAAAGCAAACAAAGCTTGTTTTGTTCGGTTCATTTATTACCTGGCTGATGGTAGCAAAGTTTTGCTACTCGACAATTATAGAATTAATGCCGAAGATGTAGGAAAATTGATTAAAATAGAGCCAGAATTTGAATGCACTCCGCCTTTTGGCACTGAAATATTGCAACTTAATGCACAAACGACTCCTTTTTACAATTTAGATACAAAAAAAATAGATGGATATTTAGTTATACAAAGCAATATTGCAGAAATTATGTCGAATCTTAGCGGCTTCAAACCCGTAAACAACGAAGATGGAAAGGCACAAAAAAGTTTGGTTATTACCACATTGCCTAAAGATTAGTCTGTTTTTTCTCAAAACGTACTTAAATTTCAAGAAAAACACCGATTTTTTAATCCAAAAATCGGTGTTTTTTTTAGAAATTATAAAAACAAAGCAATTAAGACGCTCAAAAAGCAAATTAAAAGTTAATTTTGGACAACTCTTTATTTATTTTTTTTCGACATAAAAAGCATCAAAAGCAAGTAGAATACCTTAAAATTTAAAAAAACAAAGAAAAACAATCAAAGTATTTTGTGTAATTAAAAGAATATTCGTAAATTGCAAACCATATTCAAAGTGCTTTTAAAAATTAGAATTTTCTAGGCAGGATTTAATTTTAAAACCACGTTCTTCAGAATATTCGATTTTTAAATAAAAATCAAACGCCCCAGAAGGCAATAAAAAAAAGAATAAGTGCCAATCGTATCTACTATTTTGAGTGTTTTTCGCTACAAACATGGAAATAATTAAAAATAATTCAGTTAATTCAATCATACTCGATATTTTTGAAAAAACAGGTGCCAGCGATTTAAACTATATTTACAGAGGTTTATTTACGCAAAATATAACAGAAGCCATACTCGAACTAGCCGAGCGCAATATTGATGAAATCAATCAGCCAAGCCAGCTTCGTAGGCGTGTGTATTTTTTGATGGTAGAAAGTCTTCAAAACATAACACGCTACCAAGCTTTGAAGCCCGATATATCTCAAAAATCGGGAGTTTTTTTTATTCAAAAAAAAGGCGACCGCTATTATATTTCGACTGGCAACTTAATAGAGAACGACAAAATTAAATATGTAGCTGAACGGCTGCAACTTGTAAACAAACTAAGCAAAGAAGAACTTAAAGATTATTATCGACAAATACTTAGAAACGGAAAATTTACCGAAGAAGGTGGCGCTGGATTAGGTTTGATAGAAATGACCCGAAAATCGGGCAATAGGCTCACTTTCAGATTTGAGCGTATCGACGATGAGCATTCGTATTTTTATCTGCATACCGTAATGCCAGCGATAGAAGACTCCAATGAATTGATAGAAAGAGATTTGGAAAACTCACTCACGCAAGTAATTGAAATACACAATGCCCTAAATAAAGAAGAAATTGCTTTGATTTTCAATAGCGGATTTAGCCAAGAAAGTTTATTATCGCTCATTTCGGTTATCGAAAACCAATTAATCGAACTAGGAAGTTTGAGAAAAAAAGTATTTAATTTGATGGTAGAAATGCTTCAAAACATCATACATCATGCAAGTTATATGAACGAAGGTGAAACCGAAAAACCAGGTATTTTTTATTTGAAAGAAAGTAATAATCAATATATTTTAAATGCCGGCAATTTTATTAATAACAAAAATGTAGATGAACTTACGTTGAAAATAGAACAAGTAAATACGATGACTAAAGATGATTTAGACCATTTTTACAACACTAAATTATTAGATTTCAACGAAAATATAAGCTACAAAGCTGGATTGGGAATTATAGACATGCGCATAAAAAGCGATAGTGATTTGAAATTTTATTTCAAAAAAATAAACGACCAATTTTCGTTTTTTAACTTAGAAATAGACGTAGAAACCAAATTTTCATAGCAAAAAGAATGACCAATATACAGCAAAACGTACTGATAAGCAAAATTATGCTAAAACAAACGCCATCAGAAGACTTTACATACATTTATAGAGGTGCTTTATTTGCAGAAATAATGGATTCGCTATTAATTTTGATAGAAAAGAATTTTACTGAAAAAGAGCGTTCGTCGCAAATTTTTAAAAAAGTCTATTTCATTTTGGTCGAAATTCTACAAAATGTTACGAAATATCAAATTGAAGAAGAGGAGTATTTTGCCAACTCAATTATGATTGTGCAAAAAATAAACAAAAATTACTTTCTAACCGTAGGTAATTTAATTAAAAACACCGAAATTGAAGATTTAACCAGCCGCATCAATAAAATAAATTCGCTGGAAAAAGAAGAATTGACCGAATTTTATAAAACCGTACTTACCAATGGCAAGTACAACTTAAAAGGCGGTGCTGGCTTGGGTTTAATTAACATAAAACGCAAAGCAAAACACAATTTGAACTTTTCCTTTAGCAATATTAATCAAGAACATTCCTACTTTTATTTCACTTCTATTATTCCCGAAAAAGAGGAAGATGTGATTGATTTTTCGTTCAATAATGTAAAAAAAACGCACGAATCGTTCAAAAAAGACAACGTTTCGCTACTTTTGAACAATGTATTAGACCAAGACAAACTAAAAGCTTTGTTGCATTTTTTAGAATCAAGCATTCAAGAAAAATTGCCTTACCGCAAAAAAATATTCAATATTTTGATTGAAATGCTCCAAAATGTAATTTATCACTCATCGAATGTAGAAAATTTAGGAAATGACAAATACGGTATTTTTTTAGTTTCAGAAACAGAAGACCATTATAAATTATTGGCAGGAAACTACATTCACAAAGAAAAAGAAACAGTACTTTTGCAAAAACTCGAAAAAGTAAATAAATATACACTCGACGAGCTTGAAAGTGCCTATGTGAAAGAACTAAAAGCAACAACCTCTAAAGCGGATTCTAACTTGGGTATCATTGATATACGAATGAAAAGCAACAATTTTTTGACCTACAACATAGAAAAAATAAACGACCAGTTTTCTTTTTTCATTCTCGAAGTTAATATTGGTAAAAAATAAAGTTCTATGCTCTATGGTTCAATGGTTTCATTGTTGATATGGAAAAAAAAGGAATTTAAAATTCAGGCTTAATGGGCATTTTTAATGCTCAAAACGCTAGAATGGTTTGATTCTATTAGCTTTGAAAAAATTAAAGGTTATGAAAAACATTATAGTTATATTTTTCATCAACCCATTCAATAATTGCCTTTTTAGTTTCATTAATATTTTGAAATTCACTTCTTTTCAAAACCTTATCCTCATATTTGTTTATTCAGATTTAGCTCAATTTTATTATAATATGGCGCACTTGTAGGGCAAAAATGTAATTGAATATTAAGTAGTTGTGCTGTTTCTTTGAACACTTTTGTTTTATGAACCGACCAATTATCTAAAATAAAGTGAATTGGATAATTACCTTTATAAATATTTCGGACTAAAAAAAAGAAATTCTACCGCTTCTTTTGACGTTTTTTTTCGCTAAACATCAGTATAACTTCCTGTGAAATAGGATTGTAAGTAGCAAACATTTCTATTCTTCCTCTTATTTTGTAATGAATTTTTACCTTAGATTGTTTATCAACCCATTCTCTTTACTGATAGTTTTTTGCAATAATAGTACCTTTTCCATCAAAGCAAAGCATAGAGCTACCTCGTTTGAAGGAGGATTGTTGTATAATGACAATACGTCTTCTTTTTTCTTTTAATATTCAATATCAGTTGAATGCAGCCATTCTTTTGATTTTTTGAAAGAAATTCTTCCATCCATAAGTATTTGCCTCAATTTTTCAATAGCTATTCTTTTTACAATTGCTTTATCTATCAAATACTGTTTTAGTAATGGAAGCGACCACGTTGTAAATTTCATTCCAAGTTCTCTTGGTTTATCAAGAGCAATTGAACAAATCTTGTTTTTTACTTCATTTTCAAAAACTTTTCTCGGTTCTTTCCCTTCAGTATTGTGAACAATAACAGACAAACCTTCTTTATTATATCTTGTAATCCATTTTCTTACATTATTAGCATGAAGGTTTATCATTTTACAATTTCTGTAACTGTATGTTTTTCATTACTAATAAAATAATTTTTGCTCTTATCTTTTGATAATCCGCACCTTCTTTTATATATTTATTCAATATAAGTATTTCGTTTTCAGACAATTTACCCACAAATAGACGAAGGAGCGATTATTTTGCGCAAAGGAAACAAAACCTCGTACATTGAAAATGGAAAAATGATTGCTCCCATTAATCAAAACACCGACCAATCGTCCAATTTTGTTGCTTTTGATATTCGCCAATTACAAACTCTTTTTCAAGCCGACCGAATTATTCGATTGCAAAAAGGATTTTGAATATAAATACTACAACTAATTTTTCTCACACAAACAATTATATTTCAATGCTTTTTCAAAAAAAACAAACTAGTCTTCAGCAAAAAGATTCATTGAAAGCAATGTGTTTTTTAGATTTTCAAAAAAATTAATATAAAAATAAATATCATTGAGCGAAAAATTAGATGTCGAATTTTCAATACTTTTGTGCAATTCTAACAAACTGTTAGAATTAAATAAATAGCTAATTTCTAACAGTTTTTCATTGGCTATAATTATCAAATCTATCGAAATAACTTCTTTCAATTCTTCCCATTTTGGAAAAAGCGTTTTACTTGCTTCTAAATAAAACAAAGACAAGTTGGAACCTATTTCAAGAAGCAATTTATCTACAAACGAAAAATCGTAATGGCTTCCCAAATTTTTCAATACGTTCTGCTCTTGCGAAATAGGAATAGACAAATAAACAGAAGTCCCTTTATTTTCTTGGCTTTTGATATAAATATCACCTCCATTTTTAAGTGCAAATTCTTTGCAAAGCACCAATCCCAAACCTGTTCCATTTTCATTTTCGGTACCCAACGTTGTAATATTCTTGCCTATTTGAAATAAATTATCTAGTATTTCAGCCGAGATTCCTATGCCTGTGTCCTTTATCGAAATTTCTACAAAACCACCATGTTTACGTTCTATTTCTAGGGTAATTCTACCATCTCGAGGAGTAAACTTTATTGCATTTGTCAATATATTTCGCAAAATAATATCTAATAAATTTTTATCGGCATTTACAAAAATAGAATCTACTATTTTATTTGTTACAACTATATTCTTAGTTTCCAAAATATACTTTAATAAACTGATGTTTTCAAAAACACTCATTTTCAAATCCAAAGTACTAGGTCGGTAGGCTATTTTTCCTGTTTGAGAATTTGCCCAAGTAAGTAAGTTTTCAAGTAAATTGTACGCGTTTTTGGTACTTTTATAAATGGTAGAAATGACACTATGATTTTTGTCTTCAGTATAATTTTTATGGTTTAAAAGTAAAAGCTCTGAAAATCCTAAAATAGCACCAAAGGGGCTACGTAAATCGTGAGCTAAAACACTGATTAATCTATCTTTAGTAGCATTCGCTCCCTTCAAGCTCTGCTCATAATATTTTTGCTCGGTAATGTTGGTAACAATTCCGGTAACTCTAATATTTTCGCGCTGCTGGTGCACAATTTTGCCTACATCGTAAAACCAAAGATACACATTGTCGCTATTTCTGATGCGATATTCGCATTGGTAAGCTTCTTTTTCGCCAGTCAAGTGCATTTTAAATGCCATCATTGCATTTTCATAATCCTCGGGGTGCACCAATTTCATAAAATCGGAATAATGCTTAAAACGCTCAGGGCTAAAGCCTAGCATTTTTGCCTTGTTTTCGTTAAAATAGACATTGCCCGAAGGTAATTCCACTTCCCACCAAGCCAAATTTCCGGCACGCATTGAGGCTTCTATGCGCTCGCTAAGTTGCAGTATTTCAACACGTGATTGCTTTTCTAACGTAATATCTTCGGCTATAGTGCGGCAATATTTTTCATTCAGCACAGGGTCGAACATTAAATTACTATGCAAACGCAAAAACCGCTTTTCTTTTTTTGAGTTTATAATTGCTATTTCTATCTGACTTTGCTTGGTATTCAATATGCCCTGGGTTAATTCGATAGTAAAAATAGCGTGTAAATGTAAATAAAATGCAGAATGATATTCTTTTTCAACAAAAGTTATAAAAGGAGTATTTTTGATTAAATTAGAAGAAATAGCTAACGTTTGAAGTGCCCTGGCGTTAAAATCCAAGATACTACCTTTTGAATCGAACTTAAAATAACCCACTGGTGCATTTATAAACAAATCGGAAAAACGCATTTTTTCGAGTTCGAGCAACTGCTGTGCAAAAAGTAATTCCTCATTTTGAAGCTCTAGCTCTATTTGAGAAATCGATAATTCTTCTATCAATAAAGATATATCGTCTTTGTACTTATTAAAATCCAAATTTTCAGCATTCACTTTGTGAATTTTACTAGCCAATTCCCTAAGTTTCTTTAACCTGTCCGTCATATTTTTTATTTTTAACAAGCAAATCAATGCCTTATTTTGCAAAAAAAACTAAATTTAGAACTACAAATTTAATAAATAAATGTTTATTAATTAAATTCAACGTAAATTCTTTTGCAAAAAAAGATAAAATAAATTAAAGTGAAGCTATTAATAAACATAAAATAAGCGCATTGTAAAAAAACAATGCACTTACAATAAAAAAATAGTAATTTTATTTTTTTAATAAATCTCTAATTTCAGTCAATAATTGTTCTTCTTTTGTGGGTGCAGGTGCTGCCGGAGGTGGTGCTGGCGCAGGAGTTTCTTTTTTCTTTGCCGAGTTCATTACTTTGATTATCATAAAAATAGAAAAAGCAATGATTAAAAAGTCAAACGTAACTTGCAAAAAATTTCCATAGTTGATAGAAACTGCTGGAGTTTCGCCTACTGCCTCTTTTAAAACATATTTTAATTCGGTAAAACTTACGCCACCTACCAAATAACCTATTGGCGGCATAACAAGGTCATTGACTATCGAAGTTACTATTTTGCCAAAAGCTGCACCAATAATCACACCTACCGCCATGTCTATCACATTGCCTTTCATGGCAAATGTCTTAAATTCATTGAGTATTTTCATTTTGTTTTGTTTTATTATTATTTTTTGTTGTTCCATTTATTTGAAATACAAACGTAAGAAAAATTTCAAGCTTAAACAAGTTTCGAGGAAATAATATTCAAAGTAGTTAAAACAATAAGGCTGACGAGAAAAAAGGGAGAAAAAAAAGCCGAAGCAGTTGCTTCGGCTTTGGTACCCGAGGCCGGGGTCGAACCGGCACTTCCATAATGGAAACAGGATTTTAAGTCCTGCGCGTCTACCTGTTCCGCCACTCGGGCATCCTTGTGCGTTTGTAAAAAAAAACTTTACTTGGTAAACAAAAGTAAAGTTTCTGAGCTGAGCGAGAAACGGGACTCGGACCCGCGACCCCGACCTTGGCAAGGTCGTGCTCTACCAACTGAGCTATTCTCGCATTTTTTTGTTTTTGCGGTGCAAAGATAAAAGTCTTTTTGAAACTAGCAAAATTTTAGATGCAACTTTTTTCAAAAAAAATATACTTTTTTTTTGATATAAAAATAATACACTAAAAATTAATCTTTTAGCAAATTATTTTTTTTCAAAAAAAAGTTTTTTTAAGGGTAAAATTTCTATTTTTACTCTAATTTCAGAGAAAAAATACGCCAACTTTTGTTTTTTTTGTTTCTGATTTTTGAACAAAACAATAAAAAACGATTAATTAGAGTCTGTTTATATACTTTAAAAAACTAGCTGTTGGGCTATTGATACGATGACTTGAAGTCATCGTATCAATAATGCCATTTTTTTTTAGTATCTGTAATGTTCGGGTTTGTAAGGACCTTCTTTTGAAACGCCTAAGTAAGCAGCTTGGTCGTCGGTCATTTGGGTAAGTTTTACGCCAATGTGAGCCAAGTGAAGACGTGCTACTTCTTCGTCTAGTTTTTTCGACAAGCGGTAAACTCCTACTTCGTGGTTATTTTGCCACAAATCTAATTGAGCCAAGGTTTGGTTAGTAAATGAGTTGCTCATTACAAACGATGAGTGTCCGGTGGCGCAACCTAAGTTCACTAATCTGCCTTCAGCCAAAAGAATGATGGAATGTCCGTCGGGGAAATGGTATTGGTCAACTTGTGGTTTGATGTTTTCTTTGCGAATGCCTGCAAAGTTTTCTAATTTGTCCACTTGTATTTCGTTGTCGAAGTGTCCGATGTTGCAAACGATGGCTTTGTTTTTCATTTTAGCCATGTGCTCGATGGTGATAACGTCTTTGTTTCCGGTAGTAGTAACGTAAATGTCGCCTTCGGCAAGTGCGTCTTCTACTGTGGTAACTTCAAAGCCTTCCATGGCGGCTTGCAATGCGCAAATTGGATCTATTTCGGTAACTAAAACGCGTGAGCCGTAGCCTTTCATTGATTTGGCTGAGCCTTTGCCTACGTCGCCGTAGCCGCAAACTACTACTACTTTTCCGGCAAGCATGATGTCGGTAGCGCGTTTAATACCATCGGCAAGGGATTCGCGGCAGCCGTAAAGGTTGTCGAATTTCGATTTTGTAACGGAGTCGTTTACGTTGATGGCTGGGAAGGTTAATTCGCCTTTTTCCATTAACTGATACAAACGGTGTACGCCTGTGGTGGTTTCTTCTGAAACGCCTTTTACTTTAGCCGAAATTTTGCTCCATTTTTGTGGGTTCTTAGACAAAGAATCTTTTAATTGTGCTAAGAATATTTTGTATTCGTGCGAAGCGTTTGCGTTTGGAATTAAAAGAGCTGCGTCTTTTTCGGCTTTTGCGCCAGTTAATACCATCATGGTAGCATCGCCGCCATCGTCAACGATTAAGTCGGGACCGCTGCCATCGGGCCAAGTGAGGGCACGCTCGGTGCACCACCAGTATTCTTCTAAGCTTTCGCCTTTCCAAGCAAACACAGGAACGCCTGCTTTTGCAATGGC
The DNA here is from genome assembly GCA_020047755.1 of Bacteroidota bacterium. Taxonomy (GTDB): domain Bacteria; phylum Bacteroidota; class Bacteroidia; order Bacteroidales; family JAIFNL01; genus JAIFNL01. The sequence goes on along the minus strand of JAIFNL010000223.1, from coordinate 978 downwards.
TGCTGCTGCGTGGTCTTGGGTGGAGAAAATATTGCAACTAGCCCAACGCACATCGGCACCAAGCTCAACCAATGTTTCGATTAAAACAGCAGTTTGAATGGTCATGTGAAGTGAGCCGGTTACTTTAGCTCCTTTCAGTGGTTTGTTGGCAAATTTGGTACGAAGTGATACCAAACCTGGCATTTCGTGTTCGGCAAGTTCTATTTCTTTGCGTCCCCAGTCAGCTAAGTTAATGTCAGCTACTTTGTAAGGTACATTGTCATCGAGTAATGATTGCATATTTTATAAAAAGTTATATGTTGTTTGTTTTGTTTTAATTTTATTTGGAAAAATAGTTCGCAAAAGTAATTCATTAAAATGAGTTTTGAAAATTCTTTAACATTTTTGTTGCTAAAATTAAAAATGTGCAGTGAATCATAAGCGGCAATTAGAGATGCCTTTGAAAATATATAGCATATTGATTTTAGTTCATTTATGTATTTTGCTCTTTTTTTGTTTTTTTGCTGCAAATTGGTTTGGTTTTGTGGTTGGGGTTGTTTCTCTTTGTGAGGAAATATTTTTAATTACTCTGGAACTTATTTGTATAAATAGAGTTTGAAAGAAAACTCATGGTCTGTCGGTTAGGCTGTTAGCAAATCATCGGACAGACCGGACAAGCCGGTCGAACCGATTTTGCGTAGTTTTCTTTCAAACACTAAATAGCGTTTGTTGGTCGGGAGGCGAAATGCCTTTGGCTTGCTTTTGGTGTTTGTATGGATAAGTTTTGTGTAGTTTTAGGGGGGGGATACATTTTATATGATTTATGTAAAATGGAATTGTATTTGACTAAATAAATCATAAATTGTGTATTTAATGAAAATTAGCTATATTTGTAAACAGTTTTTTTAGAACAAAAAGCTCAACTATCAAAAACCTGCAATATGCAAAATAACAGCAAGTTAAATAGTAGTAGAGTTTCCGATAAAAAAGAAATAACCT
>JAIFNL010000302.1 GCA_020047755.1 Bacteroidota bacterium | reverse complement strand
TGTCGGTCTGTCGGTTAGGCTGTTAGCAAATCATCGGACAGACCGGACAAGCCGGTCGAACCGATTTTGCGTAGTTTTCTTTCAAACACTACATAGAAATACCATTTTTTTTATGACTAATGTTCAATAATTCACAATTCATAATTTTTTAAGAATGATTTCATTAAAACAAAAATCGCTTTATATTCCATTGGCATTGTTGCCCGTATGGTTTTTAATTTATCATTATTTGCAGCCTATCAGCGATTTTGTGATTGATACGGTTTTGGGAATGGAAAAAGGGGCGCATTTAACCGAAAGTCTTCGTTTTTTTGTATTTGAAGTACCCAAAGTGCTGCTGCTATTGGCGTTAATCATTTTTTTTGTGGGCATTATACGCACCTACTTTACTCCCGAACGCACACGCAAAGCCTTGGAAGGCAAATCGTTATTTTCTGGCAATATTTTGGCAAGTCTTTTAGGAATTGTAACTCCTTTTTGTTCGTGCTCGGCAATACCTTTGTTTTTGGGGTTTGTAGAAAGTGGTGTTCCTTTGGGCGTTACGTTTTCGTTTTTAATAGCTGCGCCCATGATTAACGAGGTAGCCATTGTTTTGCTGCTGGGAATGTTCGGCTGGAAAGTTGCATTGATTTATGTTTCAACAGGTTTGCTGATTGCTATTTTTTCGGGCTGGCTCATTGGTAAGCTCAAACTCGAAAAGTGGGTTGCCGATTGGGTTTACAAAACTCGCTTTGGTACACAAGCCCAACAAGAACAAACGCTGACCCCAAACGACCGCATCAATAGCGGTTATGTAGCTGTAAAAGAGATAGTAGGCAAAGTTTGGATTTATGTAATTTTGGGCATTGCCGTTGGTGCAGGCGCACATGGATATATACCCGAAGACTTTATGGTGTCGGTAATGGACAAATCGAATTGGTATTCGGTTCCGTTGTCTATATTAGTGGGTATTCCTTTGTATTCCAATGCTGCCGGAATTATTCCCATAGTAAGTGTTTTGATAGAAAAGGGCGTGCCTTTAGGAACTGCTTTGGCATTTATGATGTCGGTTATTGCGCTTTCGCTGCCCGAAATTATTATCTTAAAGAAAGTACTTAAATGGCAGCTTATCGCAACGTTTGTGGGCATTGTGGCAAGTGGCATTTTGATAGTCGGTTTTTTGTTCAACTGGGCTTTGTAATAAATAGTGTTTGAAAGAAAACACTTTAATTTTTGAAAATTTAAAAAAATAAAAACCGTTCGACCGACTTGTCGGTTAGGCAGTTGGGAAATCATCGGACAGACCGGACAAGCCGGTCGAACCGATTTTGCGTAGTTTTCTTTCAAACACTATTTATTCAAATTATTTTCAATCGATTCTGCCGATTTTCGAGATAATTCGATAGAATAACCAATTAAAAAGAAATCGCGTCCTGTTTCATCGTTAATTTTGTAATCGAATTGATGCAAATACCCTATTTGCAAAGTTGTAGCTTTTGATGGTTTGTAATTCAATACCAAAGAAACCCTGTTTCTCTCAAAGTAAGGTTCCTTGTTGGTAAAAAAGATTTCGGTATTGGCATTGATTTGAAAAGGTTTGTATTCATTTCTTTCTTTGCCCAATGGGTAAGACAAACCAAATCTGTATCTAACCCTATTCCGATAACCGTTACTTGTAAATCGAAACTCTGCACGATAACGTTGTTCTATTTTCATCTTTCCTATCGACTGAAAAAGAATAAGTTGAGGCCAGATTCTAAATTCATTATTGTTTTTAGGCAACATAAAATTACCTTCTTCGTTGTATGTTTGGTAACTTCCGGCAGCTAATGATAAGTTTATATTTTTTTCCACTTTGAAGCTAACTCCCGCCTTGTATTCGTAATAATGAAAATTGTTGTAAAATTCTAACGACCGCAATTGAGCTTCGCCAAAGAGACTCCATTTATTATCGAGATTGTACTTCAAACCTAGAATATTCCACGAACCTAAATCCAAAGTCTGAGCAAAAGAATTGTTTGTAAATAAATAAAATATCAATAACGTTAGATATACTATTTTTGTTTTATTTTCTGCTTTAATCATAATTTTGTAGTATTTTTGATGTTGTTATTAAAATATAATTAGCATAAATTGTTATTTTATCACGAAAAATTGAAAAGAATATGATGTTAGCTAAGCCGTTGTTTAAATTTTATTTTAATTAGTGTTTTGTCGGTCTGTCGGTTAAGCTGTTAGCAAATCATCGGACAGACCGGACAAGCCGGTCGAACCGATTTTGCTTAGTTTTCTTTCAAACACTAATTAGCCCCGACCTGAAGGTAGGGGAAATGAAAACCACAGAAAGTCGGGCTTTAGCCCAAAATGCCTGCGTCCTAAATTTGAGCTAAAGACCGAAAATGTGTGTTTTATTACTTCCCCAACCTAAAGGTCAGAGCTATTGATTTACAATTATTTATATTCTTAGCTTAACTACATGCCTTGTTATATCCAATTTTTCTTTTTGAATAAAATCAATCCAAAAGTAGAAAACATAAACGAAATAAGCAATACCACCCAAAAACCAAACCGATTTGTTTGCAATGTGTTGGGTACATTCATACCATAAAAACTAGCTATCACCGTGGGAATCATCAATATAATGGATATAGAGGTAAGCAACTTCATAATAACATTTAAGTTATTTGAAATAACCGAAGCATAAGCGTCCATAGTACCATTGAGAATATCGCTATAAATATTTGTTGTTTCTTGCGCTTGTCGCAATTCTATTTCTACATCTTCAATCAATTCACTATCAATATCTTGTTTGTAATCTTTCAGGTTTTTTATTTTATGAATCAAAATATCATTGCCTTTGATGGAGGTAGTAAAATAAACCATACATTTCTCTATTTGCAGTAAGGTTTGTAAATCCTCGTTTTTAATCGATTTTTCGAGTTGCTTTTCTGCCAGTTTTATTTTTTGGTTTATTTGTTTTAGGTACTTCAAAAACCACACACTCGATGAAAGCAGCAAGCGAAGAACTAAATCTACGTTGTTTCTTTTGTTAATACTCTTGCGATGAGTATATTTTACAAAATCAGTGAGCATATCGATATGATGAAAGCTAATGGAAATAAATATGTCATTTTTGAAAACAATGCCCAAAGGAATAGTAGAAAAAGGCAAATCGGTATCGGACTTGATAGGCACTCGCAGAATAATTAAATACCAACCATTTTCAACCTCAATGCGCGGTCGCTCGTCAATATCTTCAATGTCGTTGTAAAATTCTTCAGGTATTTGCAGGTCATTTAATAAATAGTTTTTTTCATCTTGCGTTGGTATTTCTACATTAATCCAGCAGTTTGGTTCCCATTGCTCGCAAGAAAATAAACCGTCTCCATTTTTTAAAAAGCTAATCATTTGTCAATCCTCCATAAATTTACGAATAGAGGATTCTTTTAGATTAAGCCTCTATTCTTGTTAATATTCCGAATGATAATCGTCCATTTTATTCTATTTTTTTTAAAATTTTAGACCGCAAAGTTAGCTCTTTTTTTCAATTGTTAAACCCTTACAATATTTTTATTTATTTTTTTGATGTAAACTTGTCGATACTAAGTAAATGAAAAGATTCTATTGATTAACAAGCAAATTATTCTATTGTTCTATTGTTCTAAAAATAATGAGCATTGAATCTTATGTTTCTTTATATTATTGGCAGAAGAAAAAGCAATTGGCAGCAAAACCGAGGGTGTCGCTTGGAGCGACGCCCTCGGTTGGCAGAAGGACGGTGCTAGTTAATTTGAGCATATAAACACACTGTACTTAAATTATTGTCTTAGCTCACTACTAATTTGCAACAATTTGGATAATATTTCAAAAACTTAGCAATTTCTTAAAGTATTTTTATTGTAAAAAAAAGTTTATATATCAATTAAAATACATACTTTTGGGGAAAATTTTAAGCAAATTGTATTAAAATAAATTATAAAATTATGATTAAGTTTCAAGATTACAATTTTAAAGGAAAAAAAGCGATTATCAGAGTCGATTTCAATGTGCCTTTGAATGCTGAAAAGCAAATTACTGACGATACACGCATTAGAATGGCACTTCCTACCATCGAAAAAATTATTGCCGATGGCGGAGCGGTTGTTCTTATGTCGCATTTAGGACGACCAAAAGGCGGACCCGAAGAAAAATATTCAATGAAACCGCTTGTTCCTTACTTAACAAAAGCATTAGGTAGAGAAGTGAAATTTGCCGAAGACTGCATTGGCGACGAAACGCTTGCTCTCAAACAAAACTTAAAAGCCGGTGATGTATTATTGCTCAACAACTTGCGCTTTTACAAAGAAGAAGAAAAAGGAAACAAAGAATTTGCCGAAAAACTAGCTCAAGGCGTTGATGTGTATGTAAACGACGCTTTCGGAACGGCTCACCGCGCACACGCTTCCACTACTATTATTGCCGATTTTTTTCCCAACGACAAAATGTTTGGATACCTTTTGGCACAAGAAGTAGAAAGCATGAACAAAGTGCTTTTGGTTGGCGAAAAACCGGTAACAGCTATTTTGGGCGGCGCAAAAGTATCGTCTAAAATTTCGGTAATCGAAAATATGCTTGGCAAAGTGAACAACATCATTATTGGTGGTGGTATGACCTACACTTTTGTAAAAGCACAAGGCGGAAACATTGGCTCTTCGCTGGTTGAAGACGATTATTTAGAAACTGCAAAAACTGTTCTTGCCGCTGCAAAAGCTAAAGGCGTAAACATCTATTTGCCAATAGACAGCTTAAATGCCGATAAATTTGATAATGCTGCAAACACTTCTGTTTCAGACATCGACAAAGTTCCTGACGGCATGATGGGCTTAGATATTTCAGATAAAACCATTGCGCATTTTAAAGAAATTATTTTAAAATCGAAAACCATTCTTTGGAACGGACCAATGGGCGTTTTTGAAATGGAAAATTTCGCAAAAGGAACAATTGCAATAGCAAACGCATTGGTAGAAGCAACTGAAAATGGCAGCTTTACATTAGTAGGCGGTGGCGACTCGGTAGCGGCTATTAATCAATTCAACTTAGCCGACAAAGTTAGCTACGTTTCTACAGGTGGCGGCGCTATGCTCGAATACATCGAAGGAAAAGTACTTCCGGGAGTGGCTGCAATACTCGATAAATAAGCATTACAATTTAATTAAATGTCTATTGCACAAACCTGTCAGGTTTCAAAAACCTGACAGGTCTAAATCACTGTAAACCAGTTTTATCTAGTTAAACTATTAATTATTTTAAATTCTACTCGTCTGTTTTTGAGCTTACCTTCGGCAGTAGTGTTGCTGGCAATAGGTTTGGTTTCGCCATAGCCGGCGGTTAAAATTCTATTGGTATCGATGCCACCTTTTACCATTATTTCTTTTATTTTGTCAGCTCTTCGGTGCGAAAGGTCGAGGTTTTTCTCGTTTGTTCCTACCTCGTCGGTATGCCCGCTAATTTCGATAATAATTTTCGGGTATTTTTCGAGAAATGAAATTACTTCTTGAAGCCCTTTGTCAGTATCTTTAATAATTTCCGTTTTGTCGGTAACAAATTTAATATCTGGAAACTTTATTTTATCAAATTCGCGTGGAGCATAAAAATCTAAGTTTGAGCCATTTTTACTTACTATCCTGTCGATACTTGAAATAGGTTCTTTTGCTTCAAAAACAGATACTTGCAGCGAATCACTCATGTCCAAAAAAGGAATACCAAATCCATCGTGCTGAAATTCGGTTAGTTTTTTGTAATCAATCTCGTTGTTGTCGAAAGCTATAAATATTTGGTTATCAATTTTTTCAGAGCAAGGTTTTAGCATAAGCGTATATTTTCCTTTTTGAGGCGTAGCAAAGCGAATGGAATAATAATTCGACAGTTTGTTATAAATATCTTGGTATATCCATTCAAGCTCTTGCGTTTTGTAAATTTGGTAAAAACTGCCACCTGTTTGGTAAGCAATTGTTTGCAAAATAGGTTTGTTCACATAAGCACCAAAACCTACGGTATAAACTTTTACATTATGCTCTAATGCAAATAAAATCAATTCATTAAGGTAAGTATAAGAAGCATTTTCGTAGCCATCGGTAACCACCAAAATAGCCTTTGTGTGCGTTTTTTCGGCTTTATTTACTTCAAAAATGCCTTCATAAATAGCATCGTAAAGTGCGGTGCTTCCACCAAAACCTTTGTCGCCAGTTAGTTCGAGTTTTTTAAGTAAATTTGCTTTTGAATTGCTCAAGTTTATTTGAGTTTTAACATTTTCGTCGAATTTAAGCAGCGAAACTGCTACAAACTCACTTTTTTGCTCAATAAACGATTTTACTCCTTTTTGCAAGTAATTGCATCGCTCATTTCCCATCGAGCCACTGTGGTCGAGCACCAATCCGAGCGCATAATTGGTGGGCGTTTGTTGGCTTTCGCTATTGTTTTCGGTTACTTCAAAGTTTTCGATACGTTTGGTGGAACCATCGGGATATTTTATATACAGCTCACACCAAACGTCTTTGTTGGTTTTCGAGTCTATTCCACTATAAAAATTGCCCTTTTTATCGAGCACATGCACATTGAGTTTTACGTCGTTGCCTTCCGAAATTAAATTGTGCACATAAATACCCGCTTTTATTTTGGGGTCAGAACCGAATGACTTTTCTTGTGTAAACCGTTCGTAATGATAACCTTCTGGCGCAGGAGAATCAAAAGCAATGGGTTTTGGGCGAGGTGGCAGTTGCCTATTTTGTCGGTTGGCGGCTCTAATTGTTTCGTAACTAAAATCGCTGCCGGCTGTATCTAAAAGTGTGCTCGTTTCTAAAATACCTAAACGCGAAGTTCCTATTTGAAAAAATATCCGTTTACTTTCGCTATCAAAAGCAATAAATTTAGCATTTCTAATTTTAAAATAATTGTACTTTTGATTCGTGTTTTTCACCAACATAACATTTTCGTCGGAACTGTGTTGAATTACAGCAAATTGTGCATTGTTGCTAATAAATAGCAGATACAAAGAATTGGTTTTTAATTCATTATCGGAAAGGTAAAAGTTAAAATCGCGCTGTTGATTGTAATTCCCATTTTTCACATTCAGTACAATCGACGATTCGTCTCTGATAATGAGGGCTTCTTGGTCGTTGAGCCAATAAATACCTTTTTCGGAGCTAACATTTTCAATCGTTTTTATGTTGTTGGCGTCGTTGTCGGTTTGAGTTGAAAAAAAAGATAGCTCATTTTTGTATTGAGCCGAAATAAATTCCCCGTTTTCACTGGCTTCTATCAAAGGAGTATAGAAATAACGCTTGTGCGAATCGGGAATTTTCACGCTCGAAAGCTCTTTCATTTCGGGCAACGAATAGCGTTTCAAGAGCGTTCGGTCTTTAGAAAGTGTAAGCAAATATTTTCCGTTGGGCGTAATTTTGGCTATCGAAGTTTGCAAATCTATTTTTTTTGTCAAACCAACAAAAAAGTAATTGCTACTTTTGTTCATTCCTACAAAAAAAGTGGTATCGTTGGTAAGCAAAATATTGGTGTAAATATCACTGTACGAGCGCATTTCTGTGCCTTTAAGCGTATTGTCATTGTTGGGCGAAAAGAAAATTTCACCCATAGCCAAATAGTCTAATTCTTCATTTAGTTCAATATCAGTTACTTTGTATCTACTATCGTTTAGTTTGTGGTAAAGAATTGTATTGTGGTTTGTAAATTTTAAATTGTGAATGGCGTTATTTTTACCACCATTCCAAAAAGCGTTTTCGGAGTTCAAATTGCTTTCTAAACGCTCATTTTCTTTGCTTTTATATTGGTCTAAATAATTTTGCCTAATCAGTGGGTTTGCAAAAAAATTGGCATCGATCTGCACATGTACCGTTTTAACAACAAGAGAATTGATGGTTATATTTTTAGAGGTTTTTGTTTGTAAATCGAAAAGAGAAATAGCATCTATTAGTCTGGTATTCAAATAGAAAGAAGCATATTTAAGGTTTTTATCCTTTTGAAATTTGTCATAAATTCCTTGAAAACTCTCACCTTCCAAAGCACTTATCGAATCCACTTCTAGCATAGTAAAAGGAATGCCAATTGACTTGAAATCAGAGTTGTAATAATTTTGAGTCTTTGCTATTTTATAAAACGCTCCTCCAATAGCCGAAAGAAACTTAAAAGGCTCGGTTTTTAACAAAATGGCTTTGTTTTCGGTCGAAAAATTGGC
>JAIFNL010000160.1 GCA_020047755.1 Bacteroidota bacterium | reverse complement strand
TTGAATATAGCTAGGATTGTGAGCTCCAAAGCTAGCATCTGCATTTATAACGTTCCAGTTGTACATTGCATAAACCAGATTTTTGTGGAATGTGCCGTTTACTTTTACATAAGTTGCAGTTAGTGCATCGTAAGTTATTACACCTCTAGCCAAAAGTAAATCTCTCAAAGTATTTAAGTCTGCAGTTACTTGGGTCTTTACAGCAGTTGTAACACTACTATGGCAAGTAGCACAATCTGTGTTAGTAACAGCTATCGGAATAGCTTTGAAAGTGTGACCACCTTTGCCGCTTGCATAAGAACCCATGTGGCAAGTAGTACATTTGTTGGTTAAAGAAAAGTGGTCGCCAACTTTACCATAATAATCAGAGGAACCTAGTTCGGCTAAACCAAAGCCGTAAAATATGTTCGCTTGCGGAGGAGCAGGCAAGGTAAGATTTGATCTACGAGATTGGTGGCAAGAAGCGCAAAGGTTTGCATTTTTGAAATCAACTGTTTTTGTAGCGTCAGTTATAAATTTTAAAGGAGCAGTAAGTCTGAAAGCATAATCAGCAGCTTCAAATGTTTTGTGGATACTGTGGCAAGTTCTGCATTCAAATTGACCAGCAGGACTACTTGTTCCAACCGTAGGAGCAAGACCAGTATTAGCATAAGTAATGAAACCTTCGCTTGAGTGGCATTGTGTGCACGAAGCACTCCATTCGCCATGTTCTTCGGCTACTTCGTTGCTAGTATGACCCGAAGATGCGAATTGTGCTCTTATAGCTTGTAAATTAGCATCTGAGTGGCAAGTTAAGCATGTCATTGATGCATCTTTTCCGTCAGCACCGTCAGCACCATCTAAACCATTAAGACCGGAAGGACCCATAGGACCTTCGCACGATACTAAAAAAAGGCTGATAATTGCTACTAAATAAAATAGTTTTTTCATGTTGTAATAATTTTTATTTATTAAAATATGTTATGTTTTTTTATTATACACTAGTACTTTCAATTAATATTCCCAAATCATGCTTTAAATCAATGCTATTATAATGTGTTTTTGTATGTATTTGAATATGAATGTTAAAAAAAAAAAGAAATTTTAAATTTATTTTTTTTTCAAAAGTCAAGAATGAAAAAATCGACGAAATTTCGTCGATTAAAACGAAATTTCGTCGATTCTTTTTTTTTGAAATTAGAGTAAAGGTTTTACTGTGGGTTCTAAAATTTAGAATTTAAACTTCCTATCAAAGGAAGCATCAAAGGCTAAATTTAGCAATTTTCGACTTCAAGGTAGAAGCCGGAAGTCCTAGTATTTCTGCGGCTTTCGCTTTGTTTCCGGCAGCTTTGTCGAGTGCTGCAACAATGGCATTTTTTTCTACTTCTTCGAGTATTTCGGTCAAGGTTTTGTTGTCGAAAGTAGAGTTCGTGGTTTTTAAGGTTGGGTATTTAATTTCGTAAGGAACAATGGCTTTCGTAATTTTATTGTCGATGCTAAGCAAGGCAAGTCTTTCACATAAATTTCTGAGTTCTCGCACGTTGCCCTGAAAAGGATATTCCTTCAAAATATCAAATACTTCTTCTTCAATCAATTCTACTTCGCCTTCTGAAAATACGGAAACAAAATGCTTGGTTAGTTTTTCAATATCATCGGGTCTTTCGCGCAAAGGCGGCAAATTAATGGGGAATACATTGAGCCTGTAAAACAAGTCTTCTCTAAATTTGCCTTCGTCCACCATTCGGCGCAAATCTTTTTTGGTTGATGCAATTAACCTGATGTCGATTTTGATAACTTTATTGCTTCCAACGCGTTGAATTTCACGCTCTTCTAAGGCTCTCAATAGTTTTACTTGCAAGTCGAGCGGCACATCGTCGATATCGTCTAAGTAAATAGTTCCGCCATCGGCTTGTTCAAAACGTCCTATTTTTTCGCTCATTGCACCTGTAAATGCACCTTTTTCGTGTCCAAAAAGTTCGGACTCAAAAAGTTCGCGGCTCAAAATGGCACAACTAACTTTGATGAGTGGTTTTTTGTTGCGCTTGCTATTGTAATGTATTATATTGGTTAAAAGCTCTTTACCTGTTCCGGTTTCGCCAACCAACAAAACAGAAGTTTGTTTTTGGGCTACAATCTTAACCAATTCAAATATTTCTAAAACTTTCTGATTATTACCTACGTAAGCCGAAAAATCGTAATTTTGTTTGAGTTTTATTTTTAGCTGTTTGTTTTCGTCCTTAACTTGTTTGAGTTCTTGAATATGGTCTAAAATGATGAGAATGTGTTCGTTGTCGAAAGGTTTTTCGATATAATCGTAAGCACCTAATTTCATGGCTTCTACGGCAGTAGAAACGGTAGAATATGCGGTCATCATCACCACAAAAATATTTTTATTGATAAGTTTTATCCGTTTCAAAAAATCAATACCGTTGATGTCTGGCATTTTCAAATCGGTTATAACTATTTCAGGTACAGTTGTTTGCATTTCCATAAGAGCAGCACCGGCATTTGAAAATTCAAATACTTCAAAGTTAGCATCTCTCAGCTCGTCGGCAAGCGAAACTCGTATAATTCGCTCATCATCAACCACAAATATTTTCATTTCTTTGTTTTATTTTTTTTGAAAATGAAATTTAATTTTCTAAGTAACAAGGTAGTTGAATGATAAATTCAGTTCCTTGGTTTTCGGTGCTCGAAAAAGCAACATCTCCTTTGTGTTTTTTTATCAAATTAAACGAGAGCGAAAGCCCTAAACCAGTGCCTTTTCCAACTTCTTTTGACGTAAAAAACGGGTCGAAAATTTTAGTTTGCGAATTTTGAGGTATTCCAATTCCATTGTCAAGAATATGAACATTGATTTCTTGTTTGTTTTTGGCTACTTTTATTTCTATAATTCCTTCTAAATCAGGCTCTTTTTCTTGCCTTTCCACAATTGCGTCAAAGCTATTGAGTATAAAATTGACAAAAATTTGCTCCAAATGGTTAAAGCTGCCATTTACCCAAAATTCGTTGTCTAAGTTACTAATAATCTTCACTTTTTTATTCGTCAATCGATGTTTTGTTAAGGTAATTACACTTTCTATCACCGCATTCAAAAGCACTTTTTTCGCTTCAAACTCTTGTTTTCGGCTAAAACTAAGCAAATGCTGAACTACGCTTTCTATTTTTTCGGTAGCTTCTTTTATAAGTTCAATGTATTTAAGGTTTTGCTCTATATTTTCGGGTTTTTTCTGTATTCTATTCACACAATTTTTAATCCCCGAAATAGGATTGTTGATTTCGTGTGCCACTCCTGCCGAAAGTGTTCCTAGCGAAGCCATTTTTTCAGCCTGAATAAGAGCACTTTGTGTTTCTTTTAGTTTAACATAGTTCAATTTTAATCGCAAAATCATTTCAGAAAATTTAGTAATCAGAATATCCAACTCGTCGTAAATTTTTATACTAAAAAAAGTGAAAATTTGTTTTTTATCTATTTCGCAATCTTCTGTATCTATTGAATTTAGGTCTATTTTTTGTGCCTTGTCGCTTATTTTTTTTATAGGCGAAGTAATTAAATACGAAAAAAATACGGTTCCTACCAAACCAAATATCAAGAAAGCAGAAATCATAATTATCAGATTTCTACTAGCTTCTCGCATTTCTTGTTGAATATGTTCTTCTACAATTCCAAGCCTTACGGTTCCTATTTCCCCACGCAAAATGGGGTAAGCAATGTCGCGTATTACAGGGTGTTTAAAGTTATTGGTACGAATTACTTCTATATTATAATTGTTTGATTTTAATTTATTTATGTTAATTAATTTGTCGGGAATGCTCAGGTTGAAGGTTTGTGCTACAATTTCATTATTTCTATTTAATATAAAAATATAAGCTATACTTGGGTCGCTTTGAGTGATTTCGTCAAGAACATTATAAAGACTCAAATTGTCTTCATAAACCATTAAGTTTAAGGACTTTTCGGCTACAATTTTAGCCAACACTTTGCATCGCTTATCTATTTCTTTTTCAAAAGATTTGTAAACCGAATTCCACAAAAAATAAATATTTATAGAACCAAAAATAATAACTACTATAGTCGAAATAATAGCAAATTTAAAGAAAAGAGGCAGCTTAATTGTTTTTATTATCCTCATTGTCTGTTATTTCTTTTAATTTATACACACTTTTATACATCGAGTCGCTTGCAACATCAAACTTATCAATGTGCAACTTGGTCAGTATTTTTTTTCCTATGCTGTCGTTGTGTAAATTAAGAAATATGTTTTGCAATTTGTAAAAACATTCATCTTTCATCGAAATTGGCACCACTACAGGAGGAATTCCATAGTCTTCCGATTTTTCGATTATTTTTACATTTTCTACTCTATCGGGATATTCCTCTGATAAGTAATCAAAAATTAAACCATGTACACAAGCACCATCAATAATGCCCCTGTTTACCATTTGTATCGAAATGTCGTGCCCATAAGTATAAACTGTTTTTTTGAAAAAAACATTTTCGGTATAATTCAATTCTTTAAGGCGCTTCATTGCATATAATTTTCCGGTTGTCGAAAGCGGGTCGGTATAAGCAAAGCTCTTGTGGTAGAAATCGTTAAAGCTTTTTATTTCCGAATTTTTATTGGTAATTACATACGATTGGTAGGTATGCTTAGCATTAACAACAGGTGCCACTAAAATCTTTATCTTACCTCGCTTAATTTCATCAACATACGAGCCCGAGCAGATAAATGCAAAATCAACTTCGCCATTATCTAGCAAGCGATTTACTTCCTCATAAGTGCGCTTTTGCTTTATATAAATAGGTCGTTTTATTTTTTCAGAAATGTATTTCAATAAATCGCCATAATACGAGTAAGTTTCTTTAGGAGAGGTAATTGACGAAATAGCAACATACGCAATTTTAACAGGCACATCGTTTTTTTGGTCATCGACCGAAAGTGTGTCTGAAAAATCAACTACCAATTTTTCTTCATTTTGAGTACACGAAATACTACAAATGAATAGTATAGAAAGATAGAAAACAAATTGAAATTTATATTTTTTTAGTACTTTCATTTTATTTATTGATAGAATAATTTTAAAATTTTCAATTTTTTATTCAATTTTAAAAACCTTTTTGTTAATTGAGGATTTTAAAACTAAAACTTAGTTAGTGCCTAAAAAGAAACACTTTCTTGTTATTTTGAAATTTCAAAATGACTGAAATCTGCTCTTCTTTTCGGGCACTAGTTGCTATTATTGTGCTTTAAAATCAAATAAATCGAACTAAATTTTGCATTGTTTTTCGTACTTTATTTACTGCTTGGTAAGTATCCTCTTCGGAACGATAACCAACTGCTAAACAAACTACTGGGGTAAGTTCTTTTTCTTTGAGTCCTAAAATTTCGGCGTACTTTTCGGGTTCAAAACCGCCAATGGCACAAGTATCTATATTTTTAACAGCACACACGGTCATTAAATTTCCCAATGCAATAAAAACCTGATTACTAAGCCATTCAAAAATATCTCGTTCGTCTTTGTTTTTCAAAAAATTACGAATCCTTTGCCCGTAAGGCTGTACTTTATCAATGCTTTGGTTGCGCGTTTGGCTTATGTTAAGCAAGTGATTGTCAATATCTTGCTCAGTTAATTTGTTTTTTGTGCAAAAAACAAGATAATGCGAAGCGTCGGTTGCTTGTTTTTGATTCCAAGTACAAGGCAAAAGAGCTTCTCTAATTTGTTGATCTTCAACAACTAAAAGCTCGTAATGCTGAAAACCAAGCGAACTGGCTGACAGGCGAAAAGCTTCTAAAAGCTCTTCAAAATCATGCTTGTTTATTTTTTTTGTTTTGTCAAAAATTTTGGTGGCATATCGCCAATTAAGTTGTTCTATTATATCCATATTAAATTATTATTTTATTATCAAAAAAATAAGCAAAGCTATTATTTATTCAAAAGGAGAATTTAAAAAACGCATCGAAGCATCGCTTGAATTTATTTCCACCATTCCACCAAAAGGCAAAACCATATTTTTGTCCACATGCCCAAAAGGAAATCCTTTGATTATAGGAATATTTAAGCCCTGCAAACGTTCTTTAATCACTTCATTTACAGCAAAACTGTCTTCTGGATTTTTGCGCGTTTCGCAGTCGGTAAATTGCCCTAAAACAATCCCAGCAGCTTTTTGCAAATGCCCGCCAATGCGCAATTGTGTCAAAAAACGGTCTATTCGGTAAGGCTCTTCGTCAATGTCTTCAAAAAATAAAATTTTCCCTTTTGTGTCAACCCAATATTCTGAACCTAAAAGAGTTACAAATACAGCCAAATTACCGCCAAGCAATTCGCCTTTTGCCTTTCCTTTAGTTTTTCCTTTGGCTTTTCCTTTCGACAAAATTTCGGGATTATCGGCATAAATTACCTCGTGCCCATTACCAAAAAACGTATTTTCATAACTATTTATTACAAAATCGTTAAAATTAGCCAAGCCCATAGGTGCATGAAAACCTTTAAGATTCGATTTTTTATAAAAAGCTGTAAGCAAAGCTGTTATATCAGAATATCCTGCAAATATTTTCTTATTTTTGGCTATCAAATCAAAGTCGATATGTGGCAACAAGCGAGCTGCGCCGTAACCTCCTCTTATACAGAAAATTCCTTTCACTTCGGGGTCTGCAAAAAGAGAATGTAAGTCGTCTAAACGCTCTTGGTCTGTTCCTGCCAAAAAACCATTGTGCTTCAAAGCATTAGCAGCAACTTTCACGTTCAATCCAAATTGCTCAAAATTGCGAATGACTTCGCTCAAACGCTCTGGATTAAAAGCACTTGCGGGAGTTAAAATTCCTATGGTATCTCCTTTTTGTAATTTTTTCATTTTTTATCTTTTTAGTTAAATTGTTAAATTGTTAAATTGTTAAATTGTTAAATTGTTGGTAGTGTATAAAAATGGTGACTTTTTGAAAAAGTGAGCTAAAATTGTAAATTTTTCAATTTTTCATCATAAAATAACAATTGAACAATTGAACAATGTAACAATTTGTTATTAGAATTTTATTGAAACGAAAATTCAATTTCAATGCTTGTACCTTTGTACAACTCCGAGTTTATTTCAATTTTTCCGTCCAAAAGGCTCACACAACGCTTTACTATCGACATTCCCAAGCCTGTTCCTTGTATGCTTTCTACGTTTTCGCCTCTATGGAAAGGCTCAAAAATATGCTTCAAATCATGCTTCGAAATTCCAATTCCTGAATCTAAAACTTTCATTTTTAGTATTTTATCTTCGGTGCAAACAATATCAAAGTCAACCGTTTTGGTTTGAGGCGAATATTTTACTGCATTGGAAAGCAAATTGGAAATGATATGGCGCAAAAGCACTTTATCGGTGGTAATAGTCGAAAAACCAGATAAATAAGTGAAATTTATCCGTGCTGCTTTACCTATCGAAATATGAATCTCGTCAATAATTTGCAAGCAAAACGACTCTAATTCAAAGGCTTGAGAGTTGAATGTGAATTTTCCACTATAATCGCGCCCTAACAGCGAAACTCCATCGAGCATTTGGTTTAGATACTGTATTGCATTGAAAATGCGCTGAAAAACAAGCTTTTTCTTTTCTTTATCCCAGCGTCCAGAATACTTTTCGATAAGCTGTGTGTTGGAATAAATTCCGGCAAGCGGAGTTCTAAATTCGTGCGAAACAATAGAAATAAAATTGCTTTTGAGCTTACCAAATTCATTTTCCTTTTCGAGTGCTTCTTTGTTTTTTTGCTCCGCCATTTTGTGTTTTGTAATATCTAAAATATTCAAAAACACAGCATTAACTTCGTTATTAAAAAAAGTAGGGCTAAAATTAAGCTCTAACCAAATTTTATTGCCCGAAAAATCTTCAATTTCTTTTTCGGCAAAAACAATTTCGCCAATCAGCGATTTTTTATATAAATCGATAAAGTTTTGAGAGTTTTTTTGGTCAAAAATATCATAAATACTTGTACCTATTTTGAGCGTTTTATTAAAAATGAGCTTTATATTTTCGGCTGCTTTAAGGTTAAAATCTTGCAAACAGCCCGTTTTGGAAATAAGAGCAAACGAGAGTAAATTGCTCTCAAAAATAGCTCTAAAACGCGCTTCTGAATCTTTCAGTTGGCGTTGATTTTTAATTCTTTCGGTAATATCCTCTATGTGAAGCATTACCGTTTGTGGCAAAATGAAAACATAGTTTACCGAAAAATATAAAATATCACCATCTTTTTGAATCCAACTTGTTTGTTCTGAAAAACTTAGCTTTTCGGCAAAACTCCGTTTTACATTTTTGTTTACTTCTTTTAGCTCTACAAAAACATCATCTACCGTTTTTCCTCGCAAGTCTTGGTCTTTTTCGCACAGTTTACAAGCCTCGTTATTGTACTGAATAAGAATAATTTGACCATTTTTTTTCTCAAAAGTAAATGTCGAAATGGGTATATTATTGTATTGAGCCTTTAATTTTTCATTTTCTTTGAGCAAAATGCTTAAAGCGGCTTTGTAATGGTCGATAGAATCGAGATTTTTAAAAATATCTTGCATTCTTTTATAATTTATGAGTGCTTCTAAAAACTAAAACTTCTTAGGCAAATTTTAATTTTAAAATCCTCATTTTATTGCTGTAAATGACGATTTTAAAGCTAAATTTGAAAACCAAAAAATAATTTTTATAATTTCCGTTACGCTAAATGTGCAATTCTACTGATAAGTTCACGTCCCAAAATTGTTTTTTTCTCGATGTGTTTTTGAATATCAATCACAGCCTGATTGTTTTCAAAACGACCTCTAACTTGTTCAAAATCTTGGAGTTTTATCTCATCGTCGCCATCGTTTCCAAAGCTAGTTTGCGAAATAAGCGTAAACTCCTTTTTGGCATCGTTGTAAAGCATATTGTCTAAGCCAATTACGGCTTTTTCCCATTTTGTTACCAACTCAATAATTTGATTGATGGTAATTTCGGAAATTTTGATATTATACCTGGTTTCCAAAACTTTAACTATCCAAGTCCAAGCGTAATCGTAATATTTTTCGTTGGTTTTTTTGTAAAAGATTTGTAGTTGATTCAAATCCGAAATTTTATCGTTTTCGATGTCGTAAAGTAATTTTTCGAGCACTTTTTCGGGCAGTAATAAGCCAGACAAATCAATCCATTTTTCGCTTCCTAATTTTGTAGTTATTTTTAATTGCTCTCTAATTTCGGTAAGCGACATAAAGCGAGTTTTTTCGAGCCTCTTAATCAATGCATTACCCAAAAACTTGATAATTGCAATTTCATAAAGCTCAATTCCTCTTTTGAGCGACGAATTTGTAATTTTCATGCTTTGATAGCTATAATATTGTGAGGAAATACCCGCTGTTTTTTGCAAATCTGTTAAAATTTTATGACCTTTTATCATTTTTTGAATGGTAAAAGGACTTAACAAATTGAAATTTATAAAATCAAGTATTTCGGTATCTTTGCGCTTGTCGCGTTTAGGCCATTTGCGTGCATCGCGTACTGTTCCAACGCTTCGGAGGTTTACGCCAGGTGCCATGATACTTTCGTCGTTGCTTTCTACAAGGTACGAAAAAGGCAAATCGGACGAATCGATGTTTTTGTAGTGCCTGCCCATAACCAGAGTAAATGCCCCAATTTTGGCGGGCCACAATACATACGAATCGCTGGTGGTTTTTGAGCCGCGCTCTATAATTCCTTGATGGATAGGACCTAATTTGTACATGTGGTTACTCTGGTTGGAGCCACTTCCGGCGTTCAAAAAAGAAAACATTCCGGCTATCAAAAGCGTTGATTTGTGATGAGTTACTGTATAAGGACCTGCAAAAATAGAACACGCTTCGCCATTAAATCCAGCATAATTTGCAAAAAATAGCGATTCTTCGGCGGTATAGTTTTTTCCAAACACGCAACCTTGACCTACAAAACTGTTGGATAAAATGCTTCCATCGCTGATTTTGCTGCCCGAAGCGACAATAAAATTTTCTAAAATAATGCCAGGTCCTAAATAATTGGGGTCTGCCTCAGTGCTATTTATCGAACCGTTTGATAAACGATAAATTCCGTCGATTAATGCAAATTCGCCAATTTTAACGTTTTTGATGGTTCGGCAATTTACCAAATGCGATGATTTTCCGATTTTGCCCATGTCCGATTTTACGGTTTGGCTGTATTTTTCAATCATCAGCTCCAAATTTTGAATCAACTTAGGGCGATGCCGATAAAGTGCTAAAATATAAGCTGTATGCGCCGAAAGTTTATCGTAAATTGGCACTTTTCTGCCACCGGTTTCGTCCAAAACTGCTACTTTTATGTTATTTCCAAACAAATTTTCGCCTTCGTTGGCAATTAAATCCACATTTTCGATAACAACCTTATCTTCAATTATATAATTAGCTATGTAATTTTTCACATTGCCAATATATACATCGTTTCCTATTTCGCAATTGTGAAGGGTGGCATCGTAAATACCGGTTTCTTTCTCTACACCTCCAAAAAAACGAATTTGGGCTTTAAAATAACCTAGTTTTATAGTTCCCGAAAAAAAAACTCGTACAACTCGCTGAGCATCAAAATTTTTGTGAACTTCTATTTTCGACCAATCTTTACAAGTGCAAGCTTGTTTTTTGAGTTGTTCTATTTCGTGGTCTAAAAGTTTTCTATATTTGTTCATTTTAAGCTATTTACAAGAATTTAAACACTACGTGAAGGCAGTTTTATCCAATATTTTTTTAGAACAAAGAATATTTTTTTCAAAAGTCCCTAGCTTGTTTCGTTATCAAATTTTAAAGGAAAATTTCGATAGGTAACGAAAAAAGACTAAACGACATTTTATATCTTGAAAAATGTTTATAAATCAATTAATTAAAAAGGTTATTCACCGTTCGCTACTTAATAATAATAATATTTCTTTTAAAATAAAAAATGTTTTTTTGCTTTTGTTTGGAAAAACAATTGCAATTATCTATAAATAAGCCAATAATCTCTTTTTTTGAGCCCTAATAGTTGGGCAAAATTAGAAAAAAATAAGATATTTTGTTCTTTTTTACTTAAAATTTTATTTTTTCATCAAAAATAAACTTAATTTTGATGTATATTTTTTCGTAAACGTATAGACAAATTTGTTAAAAAGAATTTTAAAAACGCCATTAATTTTAAGAATCAATAAAAATGAGGTTTCTTTTTATTTTCTTATTTTTTCTTTTACCCTTAGAATTTTTTTCACAAAAGATTTATATTGATGGAAAAATTTCTGAAATAGAACAAAATGATAGTAGTAAATTGCTGATAGGCTTAAAGATGAGCCCACCGTTTACTATGAAGAACGAAGACGGCAGATTTTCGGGTATTAGCATCGAATTGTGGGAAGCAATAGCCCGCGATTTGGGTGTGAAATTTCGATACATAGAATATGACTTAAAAGGACTGCTCGAAGCGGTAGAAAACGGTGAAATAGATTTGTGTATCAGTCCTTTAACTGTAACATCGGAACGATTAAAAAAGTTTGATTTTACTCAGCCGTTTTACACCTCTAGCATTGGAATTGCAATAAAAGGCAAGCAAAAATCATTTGCTATTCTGTTGATTTCTAATATTTTTACGCTCAATTTTTTAAAAGCTGTTTTTGCCTTATTGAGTACCATTTTTGTGTTAGGCTTCTTTTTGTGGCTTGCCGAACGAAAAGTAAACCCCAATTTTGCTAACGGTGTGAAGGGAATGGGTGATGGCATTTGGTGGTCGGCGGTTACAATGGCTACTGTTGGCTATGGCGATAAAGTTCCCGTAACTCCCTTGGGTAGAGCTATTGCCGTTTTTTGGATGTTTCTCTCGCTTATTATAATTTCGAGTTTAACTGCTTCTATTACAACTGCTTTGACTATGGACAGAATGAGCACCAACATTGAACACCTCAACGATTTGGCTAAACTAAAATCGGCTTCGGTAGAAGGCTCCAGCACTCAAGCTTTTTTGCAAAAGCGCGGAATAAAAGTACACCCGCTCAAAACAATAGAGGAGGGCTTGCGATTGCTTGAGAACGGAAAAATAGATGCTTTTGTTTATGACAAACCAATTTTGAATTATTTAATCCAGCAAAATTATTTGAGCGACAAATTAAAAATAATAGAGCAAGATTTGAACTTGCAATATTATAGTTTTTCGCTTCCTCGGAATAGTAAACTTCTAAATGAGATTAATCCTTTGCTGATAAAAGAACTAGAAAGCACCGAGTGGAAGAGGATTTTAAGCCAATACAATCTTTCGCAAGAATAAGGAAACAAATTGAAGAATAAAAAGTTTTAATAATCCAAATGACTTTTCTCTTTTTTGAGCTTTAAATCTTGGAACATAGCAGATTTGATGTTTATCTGAAAGAAATAACGTTTTTGTGAGCCAAACGGAATGGCATTCAAACTCATTTCCCAGCAATGCAAATCTCTATGCAAATTCAATGTGGTATAGGTCATTTTTCTATTTTTAAAATCATAACCCGATGTGAAACTTACTTTCCACAAAGGAGTTAGGCTAAAACCACCCGATAAACGAAGGGTTTGAAGAAAAGTAGGTTCGTAGATTTGGTCTAATTTATTGAAAATCATATTGACATTCAAACTATAATCGATGCTCAAATTCCAAGGTACGCTAAAATCGGCATAATATACTTCGCCAAAATAACCGCCGCTTCTTTGGTCGTTGTTGCTAGATGATGCGGTTTTGTTTTTACCAAACGACTTAGAATCAAAACTATAACCAGTACTAAAACCAAATGACCTAAATTGAATTAACTTAGAACCTCCTTTTTCAAACACATATTTGTTGATGGTATTTCCAAGCGAATCGACATCGTACAATGAAAAACTTGCATTACCATTTAGGTTTATTTTGTTAAATAATTGAGTTCCTGCCGACAAGCCCAATGGCGACCAATTTATCGAATCGGCAAAAATATTGTAGCTTGTGTTCAAGTCTAAGCGGTCGATAATTCGGAGTTTTTTAGTAGCTTGGGCAGTATCATTTTTACTTAAAACTTTCATTTCGAGCTTATTGTTGAGCGACAAGCTCACACTTCCCGACTCTCTTCTGCTGTTGGGCGTTCCATAAATACCTGTTTGAAACATAGAATACTCAGTTTCTATGCCTTTTTCGTTGGTATATTTTTGGTAATATTGGTCTGTTACGTAGCTCATATCGGGCGTGTACGACAAGCTTGCCGAAGGAGTAATAACATGCCTAAGTGCTTGAATTTTAGAATTTTTGCCTTTCGATAAATACATTCCATAAACGGGTGCACTAAAGCTTAGCGATGCCGAAGGTCCAAAACTATGTGCGTATTTTACTTCATTAATAGTATCTGTTTGAGTTACAAATACTTGTTGCCCCGAAGTGTTGGTTGTTTCAACAACTTGTTTTTGAATATAATACGGATAAAGTACCCCTTCGTAGCTTACTTGTGGGCTGAAATTGAAAAATTTGAGGAATTTATACGAAGCACCCAAAGGAGCTGCATGTTTAAAGCCTGCTTGGAAAGGCATTTTGCTTGTAAACATAACAGAATCAGGAGCATCGGACGAAACTCTAGCACTAGCAGCGTAAGAAAATGAAATCTCTTCGTACCACTTTCTTTTGCCCTCACTTTTTTTGCGCTCGAAAGGAAAAATGCGCGACATGGAAACAGAAATATCGGGCATTAAAAGTGAAACTTGCTTAGTTTTAGTGTTTTGCGAATGCGAAATATTGGCATTCAAATTAAACGGACTATCAGCCCAACGCTTTGAATAGGCAACACTCGATTTGAACGAACTCGACAAATAATCGTTCATGTTTTGAGCATTGTAATCGTTGTAATTGCTTGTACCAAAATTAACTGCGGCAGAAAAAGTAGCCGTTGGGTTTGCCTTTGTATCTTGCCTATGCGACCAGTTTATCCAATACGATGTGCTTTTGGAATAATCAATATCCTTTTCACCAGATTTATTATTGGAATAAGTAATGTCAAAATTACCCGAATATTTATATCTTTTTCTGTATTGCGATTTTGTTCGGGCAGCCCAGCTTCCGTTGGAAAAAATATCGGCTACAATGGCTAAATCCCAGTAATCGTTAAGGCTAATGTAATATCCGCCATTTTTCAAGAAGAAACCACGCGTTTGTTCTTCGCCATAAGTTGGCATCAAAATTCCCGAATGCCGTTCTTTTTTTTGCGGAAAAAAGCCAAAAGGCAAAGCCAAAGGTGTTGGAATTTCGGCAACCGTAAAGTAAACCGGTCCCGAAATTATTTTATCGGGTAGCACAATTGCTTTGGTCATTTTGAACGAATAATGCGGGTGCTCCAAATCGCAAGTTGTATATTGTCCGTGCGAAATATGAATGGTGTTATCTGGCTGTTTTTTAGTAACTTCGGCTTGTAAATAACCGCCTTCTTGCTCGGTAAAAATGCCTTTGATGAGCCCTTTTTTTGTTTTAAAATTATAGGTAATTGTGTCTGCCGAAAATTTGTCTTCGCCTTGAGTAAACATCGGTTTTCCTTGCTTTTTGAGCAAAGTATCCTTCAAATAGCTGGTTTTGATAATGTTTTTTTCGAGGTTTATTTCCGAAAAACCAGCTTCGAGCGTAATGTCGGCATACTTCACGCGCGAATCTTTATACATATAAATTAGGTTTTCTTTGAACGAAAACACAATCGAATCGCTCGCTTCGTAGTTTACGGTTTCGGTAATGCCCGATTTTGAGGTGCTTTTTTTAGGAACAACCAACGTATCCGAAACTTTCATGGAAGGTTCAACTAACACGCTGTCTGGCTTTTGATTTATCAATACGCTATCTATTTCTTGGGCAACTCCTAATAAAGGAAGAGCAAAAAACAGAAGAATAAGCAATAAATTTTTAAGCAAAATTAATTGTATTTTTTTATACATTTAATTATTTTTGAGCTGTTCGTGAATACAATTTCTTTTAAAAAATATTTTTTTATGTTGTAAATGTTCTATTAATTTACAACTTTCTATACACATTTTATTCCAAAACCAACATTTATAGTTGTAAACAAGTATTTTTCAAATTAATATTTTATAAAATTAATAGTTCGTTAAACTTTGCCAAAGTTGCAGTTTGTAAATTGCTAAATAGTTAATTATCTGCACAATAATCAAAATAAGTAAACTTTGGCAAAGTTCTGTTATTTAATTCATTAGAAAAAATTAACGAAGTATT
>JAIFNL010000306.1 GCA_020047755.1 Bacteroidota bacterium | reverse complement strand
CAATTTTCGAAAATAGAGAATAAAACAATCTTGGAATACAGCATCGACGCTTTTGAGCAAAATAAACAAATAGACGAGATAATTGTAGTTTCTAATCCTAGCTTTATTGAAAAAACACAAGAAATAATTCAGGTAAATTCATTTACCAAAATTAAAGCTGTTTTGGGTGGTGGGAAAGAACGCTACCATTCGAGTTTAACGGCAATAAATTTTATCGAAAATGAATGTAATTTGATTTTTCATGATGCAGTTCGCCCCTTTGTTTCACAGCAAATAATTGATAATATAATTCAAGCATTGAGTACGTATAATGCTGTAAATGTAGCAGTTCCAGCTTCCGACACCATTTTAGAGGTTACCGAAAATAAAAATTTTATCAAAGAAATCCCCGATAGAAATTTTCTTTTTCAAGCTCAAACGCCACAAGCATTTAGATGGTCAGCAATAAAAAAAGCGTACCAAATTGGATTAAAAGATGATAATTTTAAAGTAACTGACGACTGCGGAGTTGTTAAAAACTATTTACCACAAGAAGCTATTTTTGTAGTAAAAGGAGAGCAAACAAATATCAAAATAACTTATCCTTCGGACATTGAATTAGCTAAAATATTGCTTAATAAAATAAAAAGCATTTAAATGATAGTCGAAATACCTAATAATTTTATAGACGAGCGTAAGTATATTTTAAAAATTATACTCTCTGATTTTTTAGGATTAAATTTTGATATTTCGATAGATAATGCTACAATAAATTATGTTTTAATTTTAGAAAACAGTAAAAAAATTATTATAAAAGATGCTTTTTTTAATAATTTCTCAAATAGCGAATATTTGCAAGAAGCGAACATTCCTTCTTTAGTTATTTTCGCAAAAAATAGATTTTATAGCGAAGAAGAATTACCTATTTTGTACGGAAATAGTGAATTAATAGAAGAAAAAGATAGCATAACTTATGGAAATGATATTTTTGCAGCTTCATTTTTTATGCTTACACGCTGGGAGGAATTTGTGATAAAGCAAAAAGATGAATTTGGGCGTTTTCCCGAAGAAATGGCACTTTCGATAAAGCACGGTTTTCACATACGCCCTGTTGTGAACCAGTATGTGGAAATGCTTTGGAACATGCTAATTTCATTAGGTTTTCAACAAAAAAGAAAGACTCGAAAATACCAGTTAAAAATAACTCACGATGTAGATTTTTTTAAAAAATACGACTCTTTTTCTAAAATTTCGAGAAGTATTATTGGCGATATTTTAAAGCGGAAAAGTCTTAACAAAATAATTGAAACACTTACTACTGTTTTAAAAATTTATCTAAAAAAAGAGAAAGACCCTTTCGATGTGTTTGATTTTTTTATGAATGTTTCGGAAAATAATGGACTGCAATCACATTTTTATTTTATCCCGTCTGTTTTGGATAAATATTCAACTTATTCTATTGAAAATAAGCAATTAAAAGCAATAATTCAGCAAATAATCGATAGAAAACACATTATAGGCTATCATGCAAGTTGGCTTGCCTTTGAAAATACCGAACTCTTTGAAAAAGAGGTAAATATTTTGAGAAATTTGGGAATAAAAATAACAGAAGGGAGGCAACATTATTTGCGTTTTAAAGTTCCAGATACATGGAAAATATGGGAACAGTTTGGACTTGAAGAAGATAGCAGTCTGGGATTTTCAAATACAATTGGCTTTAGAACAGGAACTTGCTATGAATATAAGGTTTTCGATATTTTGTCAAAAAAAGAGCTTAATTTGTGCGAAAACCCTTTAATAGCAATGGATAGCGCATTGCTTAAATGCTGCAAAAGCAATACAGAAATGCAAAAAAAAATATACGATATAGCTCAAGTTGTAAAAAAATATAATGGAAATTTTGTTTTACTTTGGCATAATAACAATATTAATTGTAATTTTGGCAAAAATTTCGATGCCAAATATGTAGATATAATTAATCAAGTTGTGTAAGAAGGAAATATCAAAAATATTGTTAGCTAAAATTAGTGTAGTAGATAGACTTGAATTTTGATAAATAAATGATAAAACAAATAAAAAAATATCTGTTTCTTCCTGAAAATAATAAATTAGTGTCAAACTTTTTTTCACTGTCAGTATTGCAGGTTGCAGGACTTATTCTGCCTTTATTAGTTTTTCCATATTTAATTTTAGTTTTGGGTGTCGAAAAATTTGGGCTAATTATATATGCGCAAGCAATAATGTCATATTTTGTAGTATTTACCGACTATGGATTTAATTTATCAGCTACACGTGATATATCAATAAACATAAATAATAAGAAAAAAATAGCGGATATATTTAATACTGTTTTTTTTACAAAAATAATATTATTGCTGTTCAGTTTTATTATATTAATATTTATTTTATTTATTTTTAAATCATTACAATCCGAGCTATTACTTTATTTTTCGAGTTTTTTTATTGTAATTGGTCAGAGTCTTTTTCCAATTTGGTTTTTTCAGGGAGTTGAAAAAATGAAATTCATAACATATTTGAATATAATTGCAAAAATAATTTTTACTGGTTTAATTTTTTTATTGATAAAAGAACCATCTGATTATATTTATGCTAATTTGTTTCTGGGGCTAGGTACTATTATTTCAAGCATTATAAGTGTGTATGTGTTGTACAAAAATTATAATATTAAGATAATATTGCCTTCATTTAAGCAAATTGAAAGTGAAATTAAAAATGGATTCCATATTTTACTTTCAAGTTTTTCTATAAATATTTATCTAAATACAAATATAATAATATTAAGTTTTTTTGTAAATCCGCTAATAATAGGATATTATAGTATAGCAGAAAAAATAATGTTAATTTTACGACAATTACTGTCTGTATTTTCCCAAGTTATTTATCCGCATATTTGTAAATTAGTACAAAAAAGCCATTCTCAACTAATACTATTTTACAAAAAAATATACATTCCTTTTTTAATTGTTATTATTTTACTTAGTATCTTGCTATATCTTTTAGCCGATATGATTGTTTTGTTATTGACAAATACAAATAATTTAGATATTGTAAATCTGGTAAAATTAATTGCCTTTGTACCTATAATTGTATGCTTAAATATTCCAGCTTACCAGACATTATTGGCTTATGATATGAGAAAAAGTTATAGCTTTATTTTAAGTTTGGGTTCGTTAGTGAGTGTGATTTTAAATTTTTTACTTTCGTATTATTTTCAAGCTATTGGAACCTGCATTTCGATAATAATAACAGAAGCATTGATAACTCTAGGTTTGTATCTTGTGTTAGAATTTAAAAATAAAAATTATTCATTGTTTACTCTAAAAAATATTTAATATGTATGATGCAAAAGATGAAATTTATTTTAATAAATCGAGAATTGATTTAATCAAATTAATTCCCAAAAATCCTGATAATAAAATATTAGAAATAGGAATGGGAGGTGGAAATACTTTGGTAAATATAAAGGAACTTCATCTTGCAAAAGAAGTAGTAGGCATAGAGTTGATGAAATTAGACGATTCTCAACAACAAAACCCACTGATTGATAGGATATTATTTGGCAATATAGAAGAAATGGAGTTAGATTTAGAAGCTGATTATTTTGATATAATATTGTGTGGAGATATATTAGAGCACCTTATCGACCCATGGAAAGTATTACATAAAATACGAAAATATTTAAAGCCCAATGGGTCTTTAATAGCAAGTATTCCCAATTTCAGAGAAATTAGAAATGTTTATAAAATCTTTTTTAAAGCTAATTTCAAATATGAAGATATGGGCACACTTGACAAAACACATTTGCGTTTTTTTTGTAAAAAAAACATGATAGAACTTTTGGAATCTGCAAATTTCAAAGTCATTTCGGTAGATTCAAATTATAATTTGAGAAAAATACAATGGAAAAGAAGGATATTTAATAAAATTACATTAGGCTTTTTTTCCGATTTTTTGACGTTGCAGTACATTCTTGTTGCAAAAAAGTAGCTACTGATAAAAAAATATAAGTAAAGAAGGAAAAAAATATTAATTTATCGCAATTAGATTTAGAACCCTCTAAAAAGCAAAGTTATGATTCATATTACAGCTATTTTGGTTTTATACAATACAAAACTTCAAGAAAGCCAGACATTTATATCACTTAGCAAAGCTAATGATTTGTTAAATATCCACTTGCTGGTATTTGACAATTCGCCTTTTGTTCAGTTTGAAGATTCTGATTTTGAATTGAATGGAATTAAAATAACCTATAAAAGCGATATTCACAATTCCGGCTTAGCTAGTGCCTACAACTGGGCGGTGGACTATTCGCTTTCAAAATCAATAGATTGGCTTTTGCTATTAGACCAAGATACACAATTACCCGAAAACTTTTTTGTCGAAATTCAAAAAGTTTTGGTTCAAGTCCCTGTTAAAAAAGATGAAAGCATTGTTTCGATTATCCCTTTTATCAGGTCAAATGGGCGAATTGCATCACCCACAATAATGAAAACCGGGGGTTATACACGCAAGATAAACCAGCAAGGAAATAGCATAATTACTCACAAACAAGCCACAGCCATCAATAGTTGCAATTTAGTTAGAGTTAGCTTTATTGAGCAAATAGGAGGCTTTACACTTGATTTTCCGTTAGATATGCTCGATCATTGGTTTTTTCGCACACTTCATAAAAAGGGAAAAAGCATTTTTTTGATGAATAATTCTATTGAACATGCACTTTCTGTTTTTGCTAATGAATATGTAACAATTCAACGATATAAAAGAATTTTAACAGCAGAACACGATTATTTCACAAAATTAAATAAGCCGTTAGAACCAATAATTTATGGATTTCGATTAGTTTTTCGGTTTTTAAAACATTTTTTGACAGCTAAATTCAGCTATTCAAATTTGTCCCTTACCTTTCTTTTCAAATTACTGAAAACCATTATTTTAAAATAGTATAATTATGAAAAAATATCTAATTAGTCCTTTTTATTTATATATTATTACATTTTTATCTATTTTTTTGATATACAACTTAGGTTGGTCTAGATTATATCCACCACTTTCCTTTGGCTTAGTCGCCTTTTTTATGCTATCCTTTTTTATTGCATTCTTTTTTGCTGCTCTTCAGACAAGGGTAAAACCATTCAAAAATGTAGCTATCAAAGAAAGTCCTTATTCAACTGCGGTTGTTTTATTAATAGTACTTTCGTTCGGCATCGAATTTATAAATAATCGAGGAATACCTCTTTTTTTAATATTAGGAAAAGCCGACTATGATTATGCCAAATTTGGGATTAAACTGTTTCACCCTATTTTAGCTACGTTTACCAGCTTTTATGCAGTGTATTTATTTCATCAATTTATTTCGGTAAAAAAACTCAAAATATTTCTATTATTTATTATAACAATATCAATGCATATACTTGTATATAATAGAGGAGCATTTATAATGGTTTTGACAAGTAGTGTCTTTGTTTTTCTGTGTTCTATAAAAAGAATTAAATTCAAAATTTATGTATATTTATTTATAATTATAGCTTTTTTATTATTTCTATTCGGAATAGCTGGAAATTTAAGAATAAGTTCAGGGAAAACAACAAAAACAAATGAATTTATTACAAGCACCCTTCCAAACTCTTATTTTTTAAATTCAAAGATACCACACGAATATATGTGGTCATATATTTATATATCTTCTCCCCTCGCAAATTTACAGAATACGATATTAAAAGATAAGAGCATCGAAGCTAATTACAAAGCTTTTATTTGCTATGAACTTTTACCCGATTTTTTTTCAAAAAAACTTGTTCCCATTTTAAATACCAAAGAAGAAAAACCAATTTTAATAACAAAATGGCTCACAGCAGTTAGCCTTTTTACAGGTGCCTATTCTACTTTAGGCTGGTTTGGTTTGTATTTCATGTTCATATACCTTATGTTTATTCTAACTGTATATATTGGGTTGTTGAAAAAACAAAATGATTTTTTTGTTACCGGATTCGCTATCCTCAACACGTTTGTAGTTTATAACGCATTCGACAACATGATATTTTTCTCTGGATTAAGTTTTCAGCTAATTTATCCATTAATTCACATGTATTTTTTTAGTAAAAAAAATAAAGTAACTCATAAAATATGATTTCAGTTTGTTTAGCATCATATAATGGAGAAAAGTATATTAAGCAACAGCTTATTTCCATTCTATCCCAATTATCGGAAAATGACGAAGTAATTATTTCAGATGACAACTCAACAGATGGTACCGAAAAAATAATAACGGAATTAGCCGATGAGAGAATCAAATTTTTCAAAAACAATCATAAAAAAGGCTTTACAGGTAATTTTGAGAATGCAATAATCAATGCCAAAGGCGATAAGCTTTTTTTGTCAGACCAAGATGATGTTTGGCATGACCAAAAGCTTGCAGTAATGAGTTTGGCTTTAGAAACCCATGACTTTGTTATATCCAACGCACAAATTGTTGATGCCGAGTTAAATACAATTCATAGCTCCCATTTTGGCTTATACAACGTAAAAAAAGGTTTTTTTACTAATTTCATAAAAACCCGATACATAGGGGCTTGTATGGCTTTTAACCGAAAAATTCTAACAAAAGCATTTCCTTTTCCCACAAACCATAATTATTGTCAGCACGATTGGTGGCTAATGCTAATTGCTGAATTTTATTATGATGTGTATTTAATCGACCAACCGCTTATAAAATATAGACGTCATGCACAAAATGCGTCATCGGGAGGTAGTAAAAGTACCAATTCAATAGGTAAAATAATTTACACAAGATTATATTCATTTATTCATTTATTAAAAAGAAGTTTAAAATAATATGATTAATTTTAAGAAATACGGAATTATTACATTAATTAACTTGGCATTAAATGTAATACGCACAAAAATGCTTTTTCCTAAAGCAAGAATTATCCGATTCCCTGCCGATATAAGAGGTCGAAAATTTATAGAAATATCAAACGGATTTACAACCGGAATAGGCTGTAGATTAGAAGCTTATCCGGTTGATAACAAATCTAAAACGT
Organism: Bacteroidota bacterium; assembly: GCA_020047755.1. Taxonomy (GTDB): domain Bacteria; phylum Bacteroidota; class Bacteroidia; order Bacteroidales; family JAIFNL01; genus JAIFNL01. Next base: position 12,273 of record JAIFNL010000306.1, on the reverse strand, counting down.
TGATAATTGGCAAAAATGTACAGATAAATGATTATGTGCACATAACCGCCATGCAAAGTGTAAAAATAGGCGACAACGTACTCTTAGCAAGTAAGATATACATATCCGACTGCACTCATGGATTTTATGAAGGCGGCACAAACGACAGCTCACCACTAGAACCTCCACAAAGTAGAAAGTATAAAATGAACCCCGTTGTAATCGAAGATAATGTTTGGATAGGTGAATTTGTTTCTATCTTGCCAGGTGTAACAATAGGAAAGGGCTCAATAATAGGTGCTAACTCAGTTGTAACTAGAAATATAGACGAAAATTGTATTGCAGTAGGGAGTCCTGCAAGAATAATAAAAAAATATAGTTTTGAAACAAAAAAATGGGAGAAAATTAAATGAAAAATATTTTAATAACAGGTGGTGCCGGATTTATTGGAAGTAATTTGGCAGTCAAACTTGCACAAAAAGGCTTAAATATAACTGTTTTTGATAATTTTTCAAAACAAATTCATGGCGAGGATTGTGAAAAGTCCGATTTGTTTTTGAAAATAAAAAATAAGGTAAAAATAATTAATGCAAGCATAGAAAATAAAAACGAGCTAAAATTTGCTATTGAAAACAACGATGCAATTATACACCTTGCCGCCGAAACAGGAACAGGGCAATCAATGTATCAAATAGAGCATTATTCAAATGTGAATATACAAGGAACAGCCAACCTTTTCGATATTTTAGCAAATGAAAAACACGGCATAAAAAAAATTATAATTGCATCTTCAAGAGCTATTTATGGAGAAGGAAAATACTTCTGCAAGCTACACGGAAATGTATATCCAAAACCACGAATTGAAGAAGACATGGAAAAAGGTGATTTTTCGGTAAAATGCCCAATTTGCAAAGCACAAGTAACTGAACTTCCAACTTCGGAGGACTCTGCAATTCACCCAACTTCTTTTTATGGGCTTACCAAACAAGTACAGGAGCAAATGGTAATGTTAATGGGAAAAAACCTATCAATACCTTGTGTATCATTACGCTATCAAAACGTATATGGACCAGGGCAATCACTTGCCAACCCATACACAGGCATTCTTTCCATTTTTTCGACCCGAATTAAAAACGGAAATGATATTAATATTTTTGAAGATGGGTTAGAAAGCCGAGATTTTATTTACATTGATGACGTTGTTAGTGCTACCGAAACTGCCCTTTTCAATGAAAATGCAAACGATACTGTTTTTAATGTCGGAACTGGAATTGCCGTAAATGTTCTAACAATAGCCAACCTGCTTAAAGAAAAATACAATTCGAACATAAATATAAATGTATCAGGAAATTATAGGCTTGGCGATATTCGTACCAATTTTGCCGATACTAAAAAAATAGAAAAATTATTAGGTTTTTCGCCTAAAATACAACTGTCCGAAGGATTGGATTATTTCACAAAATGGGTAAATACACAATTTGTTCAACCCGATTTATATCAAAAATCAATTGATGAAATGAAACACAAAGGATTGTTTAAATAATTTAAAATAAAAAAAAACATTATAACCATTTTAATATGAAAGATTTACAAGGCAAAAACATAGTCCTTTTTGCGCCTAAAACTTTTGGATATGAGTTTGAAATTAAAAAAGCCCTCGAACTAAAAGGAGCAAACGTATATTTATATGATGAAAGACCTTCGTCTAACTCATTGATAAAGATAATTATACGATTCAAAAAAAGTATATTAAAATACTATACCGAAAGGTATTTTATGAATATTTTCAAAAAACATTTAGAGCAAGATATTGATTATTTTTTTATCATTAAAGGCGAAGTTTTTACAAAAAAAATATTAAGTTATATTAAAAATAACTTCAAAAAATCTGAATTAATATTATATTTATGGGATTCTTTACAAAATTATAATCTGGCAACAATTTTAGATTTATTCGACAGAGCTTATACTTTTGATAAGATAGACGCACTAAAATACCCAAAGTTATCTTTTCGTCCCTTGTTTTTTATTCCTGATTATGAATTTCAACAAACAGATAATTACTTACACGATGTTTTATTTATTGGAACAGTTCATAGCGATAGGTATAAATTCACAAAAATAATAGAAAAAAAACTACAGGAAATGAATTTGAACGTTTATTTCTTTTTCTTTTTTCAGAGCAAATTACTCTACTTAAAGAAAAAACTAACCGATAAATCGTTTTCAGAAACAAGTATTAATGACTTCCACTTTGTGGCTTTAACAAAGCAAGAAACTTTAGCAAAAATCAAACAAACCCGCATAATTCTTGACATACAGCACCCAAATCAAACTGGCCTTACCATGAGAACTATTGAGGCTGTTGGAGCAAAAAGAAAAATAATTACCACAAACAAAGAAATTAAAAATTATGATTTTTATAATGAAAATAATATTTTAGTAATAGACAGGACGATACCGGAACTTGATGAAACTTTTTTAAAAACAGATTTTATTAGCGTCGAGCCCAATATTTACACCTACTATAAAATAGAAACTTGGGTAGAGGAATTGTTTTTATTAAAATGAATTTTAAAAGTATTAATAATTATAATAATATGACAAATCTGTTAGATTAATTTATAAAAAAGAATATTAAAAATGAAGTTTATTTTATTAACAACCGTATTTATAAGTTCCTTTATTTTGACATTCGTTATTCGTTATTTGGCTTTGAAACGCAAAATAATTGACATTCCCAACGAGCGCAGCTCACATACTGTTCCAACACCCAGGGGCGGCGGTTTAGCTATTGCAATTGCTTGGTATTTAGCCATAACCTATTTGTTTTTCAATCACGAAATCGAAAAATCTTTGTATTTTGCGTTACTTTCGGGGCTTTTTTTAGTGGGCATAAGTTTAGCCGACGATATTTTAACTATTTCGGCAAAAATAAGGTTCTTGTTTCAAACCATTTCTGCTGGCTTAGCTCTATTTTTTTTGGGAGGGTTGCAAAAAATTAATCTGGGGTTTGTAGAGTTGGAAATTTCATTTCTTGCCTCTTTTTTTGTTTGGATTGCTATTTTATGGTTCGTCAATTTATTCAATTTTTTAGACGGAATTGATGGATATGCCTCGTCAGAAGCCATTTTTATTAGTTTAGGAATCGCTTTTTTTACCTTCGATTTTATTCCAGCTATTTTAGCCACTGCTACTTTGGGCTTTTTAATCTGGAATTGGCAAAAAGCCAAAATATTTATGGGTGATGTAGGAAGTACCTTACTCGGATTTACGATAGCTGTCTTGTCGATACATTACCAAAATATGGGTAAAATGCCTATTTTAATACCAATAATCTTATCTTCTGTTTTTTGGTTTGATGCCACAATAACACTTATTCGTAGAAAAATAAACAAGGAAAAATTAACTCAAGCTCATAGAAAACATGCTTTCCAGCGCATAACTCAAGCCGGTTGGTCGCACCAAAAAACGGTTGTTTTCGCACAAATAATTAATGTTTGCTTGCTTTTTTTAATTCTTTTTACAAACGCTCGTTATCTTATAGTAGTATTGTTTTTTTGTATTTTAATTCTATCTATTATTTATATCAGAATAGAAAAAAAAATTAAGTTTTAGTATACTGCAATTATTGTTTATACTTCCACTCGTTTTGAAGAAATAAGTACGGTTGCTTGTTATTTTAATTTAAGAACAGACACTATATTAAGATAATCATAAGTAGCGAACCAAAATTAATTGTATATTTTGGTTTACTACATATTTTTAGAGCTTTAGCCCTTTTAGTGGTACTAATTATTGCATAAATGTACTTTTTTTTAAAGGCATAATTTTACAATGTTATACAATTAAAATTGCACAAAGCATTCAAGTTGCTATATATGAACTAGACTTTGTTAGCAATGATAACAAATCTAGATTTTATAAATACACTTGCTAGCATTTCTTATAGCTTATATAGCGTCTATTCAAACAAAAACAACTCATATTCAACAACTTAATATAAAGTTAATTTTAAAATTTGCAACAAATCTAATCTATTTTTAAAGAATGAAAAAATTAAAATTTGCATTAGTAGGCTGTGGTCGGATTGCAAAAAAACACTCTGAATTACTTGGAACTAGTTTAATAGCTGATTCTGAACTTGTTGCCGTATGCGACTTGATAGAAGAAAAAGCAAAGCAAGTAGGAGAAAAATACAATGTTCCGTATTTTGTAGATATGGACAAAATGATGCAATCTGTAGATATTGATGTAGTTACAGTTCTTACGGAGAGTGGAAGCCATGCCGAAAATGTTATAAATTTAGCTAAATATAAAAAGCATATCATAGTAGAAAAACCGATGGCATTAACGTTGCACGATGCCGATGAAATGATTAAAGCTTGCTCTGAAAATAATTGCAAACTATTTGTAGTTAAGCAAAATAGATTTAATTTGCCGGTAGTAAAGTTAAAAGAAGCGATGAATGCCGGAAGATTTGGCAAATTAGTTTTAGGGACAGTTAGAGTTCGGTGGACAAGAGACCAAAAATATTATAACCAAAGCAGTTGGCGTGGAAAATGGGCAACCGATGGCGGGGTTTTAGCCAACCAAGCGAGCCATCATGTTGATTTGCTGCAATGGCTCATGGGACCCGTGGAAAGTGTATTTGCAAAAAGCGCAACTGCCTTGGTCGATATTGAAGCAGAAGATACCGCCGTAGTTATTTTGAAGTTTGCAAATGGTGCACTCGGTATAATTGAAGCCACAACTGCCACAAGACCAAAGGATTTGGAAGGTTCTGTTTCTGTACTGGGCGAATTTGGAACAGTTGAAATTGCCGGTTTTGCAGTAAATGAAATGAAACATTGGAATTTTACAAGCGCAATACCTGAAGATATTGATATTATGACTCAATACAACGAAAATCCGCCAACGGTATATGGCTTTGGGCACAAAGCTTATTATGAAGATGTTGTAAATTCTATCAAAACAAATTCAAAAAGTTTGATAGACGGCTTTGAAGGCAGAAAAAGCTTAGAATTAATTTCGGCAATCTACGAATCTGTAGAAACGGGAAAAGAAGTATATTTGAGATTTCACCCAAAAAAATGCAAACTTGGCTTAAAATAAAAAAAATGAACGAACCAATTATTTATAAAAATCAAATACGAAACAACAATTTTGGGAAAAATGTTCGAATTGTAGAGCCTGTTAATATTTATGAAATTACAACGGGGGATAATTGTTTTATCGGACCTTTTTGCGAAATACAAAAAGGAGTTGTAATTGGGAATAATACAAAAATACAATCGCATTCCTTTATTTGTGAGTTAGTTACAATTGGCAATAATTGTTTTATTTCTCACGGAGTTATGTTTATCAACGATTTGTTTCAAATGGGAAAGCCTGCAGGTGGTGATGCCTCAAAATGGAAATCGACACAAATAGGCAATGACGTTTCAATTGGCACAAATGCTACCATTTTGCCCGTTTCTATTTGCGACAATGTTGTGATTGGTGCAGGATCTGTAGTTACGAAAAATATCACTGAATCAGGTATTTATGTCGGAAATCCAGCAAAAAAAATACGAAATATTTGAAAAAAATCAAATTTAAAAAGAACGAAACATGAAAATACCTTTTGTAGATTTACACGCTCAGTATTTAGCTCATAAACAAGCTATTGACTCTGCAATTCAAAACGTTATAGAAAAAACTGATTTTATAAAAGGCGAGGACGTAAAATTATTTGAGCAGGAATTTGCAAAAACCTATGGCTCAAAATATTGCATTGCCGTAGCTAATGGAACTGATGCAATTTATGCCGCACTAAAAATGTTAGGAATTGGAATTGGAGATGAAGTTATAACTGTGGCAAACTCATGGATTTCGACTTCTGAAACGATAGGGCAAACTGGCGCAACGCCTGTTTTTGTTGATATTGACGAATATTTTGGTATTGATACAACTAAGATAGAGCAAAAAATAACTACAAAAACCAAAGCAATTATACCTGTTCACCTATACGGACAAGCTGTTGATATATTGAAAGTTAAAGAAATTTGTCAAAAGCATAATTTATATTTAATAGAAGATTGTGCACAATCTCATTTTGCTACATACAACAATAAATTTGTTGGTACTTTTGGCGATTTAGCTACATTTAGCTTCTATCCAGGCAAAAATTTAGGTGCGTATGGCGATGCAGGAGCAATAATTACTGATAATGAAGAACTTGCAACTAAATTGCGAATGTACGTGAGTCATGGGGCTTTGGTAAAGCATACGCATATTATTGAAGGAATTAACAGTCGTCTTGATACGCTTCAGGCTGCTATTTTGAGAGTTAAGCTTCCTTACATTTTTGAATGGAATGAAAAGCGCTATCAAAATGCTCAATATTTTACCAGAAAACTTTCTAAAATAAAACAAATCTCTCTTCCCAAAGAAAGACCCAATAGTAAGCATATTTATCATGTGTATTCTATAAGAGCTGAAAAACGTAATGATTTACAGACTTTTTTGAATGAAAGCGGAATTTCTACTGCTATTCATTACCCTGTGCCACTGCCACTTATGCCAGCTTACAAGCATTTGAATTACTCAGAAAACGATATTCCGGTAGCCAATAAATTTAAAGACGAAATATTATCACTACCCATGTATCCAGAGCTTTCTGAAGATATGATGGACTATATTGTGGCTAAAATAAAAGAGTTTTACGCGCATGAATAATCAAAAAACAGTTTGGTTGATTTGCCAATATGCAGCACCTCCAAAGTATTCGAGCTTTGGGTTTAGACAGTTTTTTTTAGCCAAAGAATGGGTAAAAAAAGGCATAAAATACAAATGCACATAAAAATCATTATTTTATAAAATTCTTATAATTATAACTTTTCATTCCATTTATACAAAACAGCTATTTATCATTTTTTTTTTAGAATTTCGAAAAAAATACTTAATTTTGTTAAAATTAAATTTTGTTTACAGCTAATAGATAGTAAGTAAGTTTTCTCAATTAGTTTATACTAAATAAAACTTTAAAATTTGTTTTATTTTTCAATTGCCCGTACTTTAGTGAGTGGTTTTAATAATAAAACCAACCATTTGAGAGGGCTTTAGCCCTTTTGTAAGCTTGATTGAAAAAGGGCTAAAGCCCTCATGTTATTTTCTCTTTCTAAACAGCCCACGCCCAAAGGACTTGGCAATTGTTGTTTAATTTTTTTGATAAACTAATTTTAATCATTTACTTATCAAATTATAATGCTTAATTTTGCAAATAATTATGAAAACTCATTTTCCGTGTACGCATTAAAACTTTGATAGTGTAAAAAAATGGTGACTTTTTGAAAAAGTTAGCTAAAATTGTAAATTTTCCAATTTTTCGTTATAAAATAACAATTGAACAATTGAACAATGTAACAATTTATTATTAGAATTTGGGGGAAATTGCGTAATTTTACTTTTCTTAGAATTTCGGTCACTATCAAGTTACGCTATCAAAATTTTAACGTTATTTTGTTTGAATTTTTAGAAAATAAATTATTTTGAGCAATTAGTTGTTTTATGAAATTAAAAAAAAACAAAATTCGATTTTTAGAGTTGTGCAAAAAAACCTCTTATTATATATAATCTTATTTTTTTTATAAAATAAAATATGAAAGATAAAAATAAAATTTTTGGCATTCGTCCTGTGATAGAGGCGATAAACTCCGACAAACAAATAGATAGAGTTTATATAAAAAAAGGGCTTAGTGGCGAAGGCTTTGGTGAATTGTTTACATTAATTCGCAATAAAAAAATTGCTTTTCAATACGTACCTGTTGAAAAATTGGATAGAGTTACCTCGAAAAATCATCAAGGAATTATTGCGTTTTTGCCTGAAATAGAGTACTATCAGTTAGAAGATGTGATTCCATTTGTGTATGAAAATAAAAAAGTTCCTTTGATTTTGCTGCTCGACAAAATTACCGATGTGCGCAATTTTGGAGCTATTGCACGAACTGCCGAATGCTCTGGTGTTGATGCAATTGTGATTCCTGCACGTAACTCGGCGCAAATTAATGCCGATGCCATAAAAACCTCGGCAGGTGCTTTGCTCAAAATTCCGGTTTGTAAGGTAGAAGATTTATTTGAAGCAATTATCTTCTTGCAAGAGAGTGGTTTACAAATTATTTCTGTTTCGGAAAAAGCAAAAGAAAACTATTTTGAGATGGATTTAACAAAACCAACTGCTTTTATTTTAGGTTCGGAAGAAAGTGGAATTTCGCCAAAATACATCAAAATGTCTGATTTTCAGACTAAAATTCCTATGCTTGGCGAAATAGAATCTCTGAATGTTTCAGTAGCTTGCGGAATTATTTTGTACGAGGCAGTTAAGCAAAGACTTTAATTGTACTGCGTTATTGCAAAGTAAATCAATTTTTTACATCTAAAAACAACAACAACTTTTCGAAGATATAAAAACCTTCAAAAAGTTGTTTTTTTGTTTTATATTCAAGACTTTAATTGTTCATACGTTTAAAACTCCTAAAGTCGCTTTCTAAAATTCCGTCAGGGTCTTTGCTTGTAATTTTATGGAAATCAAAATAATACAGTGTTGCATCGCTTGTGCTTAAAATCAATTTCCAGCAACGCGCTTTTGCACTTTTCATCGTGGGACCTACCTTGTGTAAATAAACAATCCCTTTTTTTTGCTCATTTATTGCCTCTGTTAAAGTTTCAGCATCAACTATTTCTACTTTTCCGGGATAAACTTTTTGAATTTTGGCAAGGCTATTTACATCGGGCGATAAATCTTCTTTTAAAAGCCAAAGCGTTTTATCGTTGAAGGCAGTTTTGTTTTTATTATAATATTTTATAATATTGTCGGTATTCAAGCTTTCATCGGTTCGCGTAAGTTCTACGTGTTTTTGCATAAATTGAATAGCTGAAGGTAGCTTAAACATGTATTTATCTGCATCACCTTTGTCGTAAGACAATGGAAATGAACACAAATCTGGTAAATTTGTTACATTTTCGGCACTTCCGTAACCCATTACTAAGGTCAGAAAATTATACTCAACATCGGTTACATTTTTAGCTTCGTACCGAATGCGCGTTTTCATTATAAATGAATATTCGGGTTTTCGCATGTATCCCTCTAGTTCACTATATGTTATGAATTTGTATGGTGTTGCTGTCCAATATTTTTTCATAACACTTTCAATTTCTGAATTAAATTCAGAAAAAACGCCATCGTCTTTTACAACTAATGTTGTAGTTTTGTAGAAATCATTGATTTGTTTCTTTGTAGCTACGGGAATTTGAGCAAAAACTACGTTTGCAAATAAGCTGATAATTATAATTAAATATGCCTTTTTCATGTTATTAGTTCGTTTTTAGTTAATAATATTTTATAGCATTTGTTAATTTGCAGGAAGTATCAACGGGTTTCGTTCGTTGAATTTGCGCATATAAAAAAACATTTTTTGTTTTTTCTTTTTGCGCGATAAGTCCATAAATTCATCGTATAACGCAGGGTCTTTCATAAGTGAAATCTCCACATTTTCAAGCGTATAGTCTGTTATCGTTCCCTTTTCCATATCCAAAATATATTGACGCATTTCTACGGTGGCTGCATTGGGGTTACCATAAGGATTGTACGGATTGTAACTATTGTAGTAATTGTTTCCGTAAGGTGTATTATAATTCTGATTATAAACGAGTTTGTCCGCTACCAAATGACTCAAACTACCTATATAAGGCAAGCGATTGAAGTCGTCATTTATGTTTATATAAATATTGCCGTTGCTACAAAACCCCCATAAATTTTTAGTTTTAATTTCAACTTCTATCCCTAATGGGTCATAAATTTTTATCTTTTTAGATTCCACTACGTTTGCTACAAAATTATAGTCTTTTCTGTCTAAATCGGGAGCTATGATTTTATTTTTATCAACAGGCGAATTGTTTTTAAAGTCTTCAAATTGAAGATATAAGCCATCTTTAAATTTGTATTCGGGCGTATATTTTATCATTTTAATTTTGGTTGAATCGACTTGTGCCCAAAGAGAGTTTGTCGAAAGCAAAGCAATGATAAGGAAGGAGTAAAATTTCATAGATTCTTTATTTTTTTATAATAAAATTAAAATTAGATATTGTTTTTATAAAAAGATATTATTTTATTTTAAATTTAAAGTTTTAAAAGAAATTTAGTTAAAACAATTACATTAATTTGCTTAGTTTATTTTAATTTGCACGCTGAATTATATTTAATCGCATAATTAACACGCACTTATGTTTTGCCTTTTCGCATTATATAATACGTAAATTCATGGCATTTTTTCTTTTCCGTACCATTCCTATTTTTTATTTAGTTGATTAACTAAAATTGAAACAATTTTCAATTTTTGAAACACAAATATATTAAAAAACTTGATAATTCAAGGATTTATTGTGAAAAATAAAAAAGATATTGTTGAAAACATCAGTGCTATTTTATTTTTGAGTAAAACCTTTGCTACTTGCTTATTTTTAAGTGCTTGACAAAACAAAGATAAATAGTTAATTTTGGAACACTACTTATTTGTAATTTATTATCGGCTAAGTTTCATTAAATAGTGTCTGAAAGAGAACGTATCTTCACTCGTTATTTTAAAAGTTTAAAATACTCATTTACAATGATAAACTGCGGTTTTAAAATTTCAAAATGCCTTAAATCTGCTGCTTTCTTTCAAACGGTAAATAAAACGGTAATAGCGAGAGTATTTCAAAAAAAAAAAACTTTTTTGCTTAAATAAATTTTTTTTTGTAAATTGCAATTTGTTTTTATAACTGATTTTTCGATAAAAAACTTAAAATTACTAAAAAAAAATGATTTTTTTTTAATCTGATGTCAAAAATTGATTTTGATTTTAATAAGCACAAGTGCTATTTAATTTTTAAGCAAAACCTTTGCTATTTGCTTATTTTTAAACACTTGGCTAAATATATATAATTAATTTTGGTTCACTACTTATATCTTCAATATGAAAAAAATATTCTATCTTTTTTTGTTTTTGCTTCTCTTATCGTCGTGTATAAAAGAGGAGTTTGACATTGCTAACATTGGGATTCAAGCTGAGGTTTCGCCTGCGCTAGCGATACCTTTGGTACGTGGAAATATAGCATTAAATCAAATTTTACCCGACACAAAAGGCAATGACGTTTTTCTATTTATCGACAACCAAGATTTACTTCATGTAAAATATAGTATGATTTTAGATTCATTTTCGCTATCGGACATGATAACTCCTGTGCCTACGCAGGATACATCTGTCGTTTTTAAGGCAGGAACCTTCGGTACTTATGATTTTCCAACCAATGATTTTAATGCCAATATCCCAATTACATCAAATAGAACTCTTTTCTACACATTCAAGCCCGACGAAAATGGTATGTTTTTGGATTCGATGGTAATGAAAAGTGGAAGATTGAAAATAGATATAGCTGCTGATTTTAAATTTACAGGTGATTATTTACTCGAATTTCCTAAAGTTATCTCACCCGAAGGCGTGCCTTTGAAGCTTAAATATTCGGTTGTAAACGGCTCGGCAATAACCTCAAAATATGTTGATGTGACCAATTATCACATTGGATTGCTCGATAATGCCCAAGAGCCCAACAAACTTCAAGTAAACTATGGGCTAGATATTAAAAGGAGCACAGTGAATATTGCCGATGGCGCAAAAATAGTATGCACTCTTACAACCGACAATTTAATAATCGATGCGGCGTATGGTTTTCTTGGTTTTCAATCGGTTGATTTGAATAATCAAACCATTAATCTCGATTTCTCAAATCAGCTACTTACCGGCGATTTGTTCTTAGCCGACCCAAGTATTAAATTAAATATGCAAAATGGTTTTGGGTTTCCTATGCGCACAACGCTTTCGCCTGATATGAAGGCTGTTACACAAAATGGAACGAATATTCCTTTTATAGTAACACCTCCGAACAATCCTAAAAACATTGCATATCCTAGTTTTCCTACACAAATAGGGCAAAGTGTAAACGACGCATTGGTTATTGACAACACTACCAGCAATATAACCGAAATTTTGGCGGCAAAACCTACTAAAATTACTTTGGGAGGAAAAATAGAAGTAAACCCCGATAACAACCAGAATATTTATAATTTTGTAACGTCAAATTCATATTTAAAAGTTTCGCTAGACCTCGATTTGCCAATTAACTTTGAGCTTCGCAACTTGGTTTATTCCGATACGTTGAGCGTTGATTTGAGCGAAATGATTGCAAATTTAGAAGATGTTACAACCCTAGAACTTG
>JAIFNL010000263.1 GCA_020047755.1 Bacteroidota bacterium | reverse complement strand
GCGTTCCGTATTACGAGAAAGCCTATCAATCCGATAGTTTAAATTTTGAAAATTGTTTTAAAATTGGTAAAGCGATACAATCAATTGATAGAAAAAAATCTATTTTTTACTACGAAAAAGCCTACGTACTCAACCCAAAAAATGTGATGCTTTGCATTCAAATAGGCGATATAAGCAAATCGAGTGATGAGTTAAAAGCAATAAACTACTACCGCAAAGCCAATGCCCTGAAACGCGATACCGTAAAGCTGACCGAAAAATTTGATTTTATAAGCACCGATATAGCTGCCATACAAAACCCCGAAGGCAAATACGGCATTATAGACACCTTAGGCAATCTACTCACCAAAGACTGGTATGCAAAGGCTTGGTATGGCTCTGAAAGCAACATGATGATAGGGCTAATGAATGAAAAAGAAGAATGGCAGTATTTTAACCACAAAGGCAAGTTTTTAGATATTAAGTTTAAAAACATTAGTGTTTTTTCGGAAGGAATAGCTTTTGTAAGGAATTTTGACGACAAATGGGGCGCCATTAACGAAAAAGGCGAGTTGATTATTGAGTATCAATTTGATGATTTAGAAAAAACGTTTGAAAATGGTAAAGCCCAAGTAACCAAAAATGGCGAAACCTTCTACATCAATGCCAAAGGCGAGCGGCTAAAAGAGTAATTTTATACACCCAACACGCAGCACCCGGCATTATTGATACGATGACTTCAAAGTCATCGTATCAATTGGTTAGCTTCCGGCTGTCAGCGTTATTGATAGCTGCCGGATAAAAAAAGATTTTTGTAAATGATGAATGAAAAAAAATGAAAAATATTAGTTATGTTTCGTAAAAACAACTATATTTGCTAACTATATTTAGTAAAAATAAACAAAAAAAATGGAACAAGTTATTTTAAATCAAAACAAACACTGGAAAGTTAACTATACCGATGTTTTTCACAGAAACGTATTAGCCGATTTGTCAGATTATTTAGCGATGAGAGAAATTTTGATACTCACCGGAATTCGCCGCTGTGGTAAATCATCTGTTTTTAAATTGCTTATTAATAAACTTTTAGAAACAACAGAACCTACAAAAATTTTGTTTATCAATTCCGAAGACCCTCATTTTTTACCGGCTTGGCACGATGGCACTAAAATTTACGATATAATTCAAACAGCCGAAAAAATTACCGAATCCCCATTCGATTATCTGTTTATTGACGAAATTCAAAACATAAAACATTGGGAAAAATTTATTAAAAGCATTTATGAATCGGGCAACTATAAAAAAATATTTCTGACCGGTTCAAATTCCGAATTGCTCGAAAATGATTACATTACTTTGCTTTCGGGCAGGTTTGTTGCAAAAAAAATATTTCCGCTCTCTTTTTTGGAGATTCTGGCACTCAATAACTTTAAAAAAAATATCGACATTGTAGAACACAAAAGTAAAGTTGCAAATTTGCTCGACGATTATATGCAATACGGCGGTTTTCCTGAAGTTTTTAAAACCGAAAAAACAGCTTTGAAATTAGAAATTCTGTCGAATTACTACCAAACCATTATATTAAAAGATTGCATAATCAATCAAAAAATACGAGAAGCAAGCAAATTTGAACAATTAGCCTATTTTGTATTCAACAATTCGGGGTCGGTTTATACCTACAATAGCATAGCCCGTGCAACCGAAAACAACGAAAATACAAGTAAAACATTTTTGGAAGCCCTGCATACAAGTTTTTCATTGTATGATGTTGGCAATTATAGTTTTTCGGCAAAAATAAACACAAAATCGAAAAGAAAATTGTACAGCATAGACAACGGACTAATACAGGCTGTAAAACATAATTTTACAGCAGATAAAGGTAAAATGTTCGAAAACACAGTTTTTGGCGAAATAATAAAAAGCAACAAATTTGAAGTTTTCTTTCACAACTCTGATTTTGAATGTGATTTTATTTTAAAAAAACAAAAAGAATTATTTGCAATACAGGTGGTTTACGAACTAACTGCCGCAAACAAAGAACGTGAAATAAATGGTTTGTTAAAAGCATCAAAACAGTATAATATCATTAATTTAATGCTTGTAACTTATACCGAAAGTTTTAAAATTGACGATATCCCAGTTCTGAATTTTGTAGAATTTTGTAAATTTTTAACCGCTTAGAGTCATTGTAGTGGACTAATTTGCAAAACTTTGCTCAATGTATATTGCAAACGGTTTTACTCTTCGCAAGTGTTATTGATACAGGTGGCTTCTAAGTCATCGTATCAATTAGCCAACAGTCATCTTATCAATTGGTTAGCTGCCAAAATAAACATACTATTTTTGGTTTGTAAACGAAAAAAATCCTATTTTGCAGAATGCAATCCAAAAAAAATAGTATTTTTGCGGAATGTAATCCAAAAAAAAGTATTATTTTTGCGGAACGCAATCGTAAAAAAACAAATGGAAAAAATTATACAACTTTTTAGGTCGCAACTGAAACGAATTGATTTGCAATTCAAAAGATATTTGCTCGGGCAAATCAATTGGCAGCAGCGTTTGATTGTTATTACAGGAGCCAGAGGCGTTGGCAAAACCACTTTGCTGTTGCAATACATCAAACAAAATTTTAGCCAAAATTTAGATACCGTGCTGTATGTGAGCATGGATAATTTGTATTTCGGCAAAAACACTTTATCGGATTTTACCGACGAATTTGTGAAATTTGGAGGTAAAATTTTGTTTTTGGACGAAATACATAAATATCCGAATTGGTCGCAAGAGATAAAAAATATTTACGACAATTATCCCGAATTGCAACTTGTATTAACCGGTTCGGCAGCCATCAATATTTACAAAGGCAAGGGCGATTTGAGCAGGCGTATGGTTTTGTATAAAATGAACGGGCTTTCGTTTCGCGAATTTTTAAATTTTAAATACGGATTTACTTTTTCAGCGTTCACACTTTCCGAACTCTTGCAGAATGCCACAAAAATAAGTGAAGAATTGAACGCCGAAATAAAACCACTCAAATATTTTGAGCAATATCTCAAAAAAGGCTATTATCCTTTTTTTGTCGAAGACACCGAAAATTATTACCAACGCATAGAACAAACAGTAAATCAAGTAATTGAAGGCGATTTGCCCAGTATAGAACATATCAATTATACTGCGGTTTACAATCTGCGCAAGCTACTTTCGGTTATTTCGGAGCTGGTTCCGTTCAAGCCAAATGTTTCGCAATTGAGCAAACAGCTTGGCATCGACCGCGAAACATTTATCAAATACCTTCAATGGCTACACAAAGCAGAATTGTTGCTTTTGTTGCAAACCAACAAATTTGGGCTAAATAAACTCAACAAGCCCGAAAAAATTTTTCTAAACAATACCAATTTGCTTTATGCTTTGTGCGAAAACAACCCGAATACAGGCACTTTGCGCGAAACATTTTTCTACAATCAGCTAAAAGAAAAACACAGCGTGCAATACACCGAGCAAGGTGATTTTTTAATCGACTCGTTTTATACTTTCGAAATAGGCGGCAAAAACAAAACAAACAAGCAAATAACGGACATTCCCAATGCTTTTATTGCAGCCGACAATATAGAATATGCTTACAAAAATACCATTCCACTGTGGATTTTTGGATTTTTGTATTGATACAGGTGGCTTCCAAAGTCACTTGTATCAATTGGCTAGCTTTCGGCAGTACGTGGTATTGATACAGGTGGCTTCTAAGTCATCGTATCAATTAGTTAGCAGCAAACCCGACAGTTTTTTTAAACCTGTCGGGTTTGTGGAAAAGTTTGTAGAAAAAAAACGCTACCCACAACTAACAATATACAAAAAAAGTGTTATCTTTGCATTACGTTTCTCTGTACGTTTAGAACAACACAACAATGGAAAGTTTAATAACAAATCATAGGCAAGCACTTGCTAACCTGCAAATTAGTTTTCGCCGACCTTTTATAGACCAAATACATTGGGAAGAACGAATGATTGGAGTAAAAGGGGCAAGAGGAGTTGGAAAAACAACACTCTGTTTGCAATATATTGCCGAAAAATACGGCATTAGCAACGAATGTTTGTACGTAAGCATGGACAATGTTTTCTATCCGTTTGCTACTTTAATCGAATTGGCAGAGAAATTCTGGCAACGAGGCGGTAAGCATCTATTCATCGACGAAATTCACAAATACCCGAATTGGATAACCGAATTGAAAAATATATACGACTCATTCCCAAGCTTGCAAGTTGTTTTTACGGGTTCTTCGGTTTTGCACATCGACAATTCCATTGCCGACCTTAGCCGGAGAGTTATTATTCAAACCCTGCACGGATTGTCGTTTCGCGAATTTTTGGAGATAGAAACAGGTAAACAATTTCCGAAAATTACACTTTCCGAAATTTTAAAATCGCACGAAGCCATTGCGTTCAAACTAATTTCCGAAATAAAACCGTTGAAGTATTTTGAAGAGTACTTACAAATAGGGTATTATCCTTATTATCTGCAAAATAAAAAAACGTATTCCTTAAAACTCTCGCAAATGATACATCAGGTTATCGAGAGCGATTTGCCTGTACTAACCCGAATAGAACCCGAACAAATAAACAAATTGAAACGCTTGTTGTTTTTGCTGAGCCAGAGCGTGCCGTTCAAACCGAACTTAACAAAAATTGGCGAAATTATGCAATTATCGCGACAAACAATCGGTAATTATATCCATTTGCTTTCAAAAGCCGGACTGTTAAGACTGATTTATTCCGATAGGCATAACTTGAGTTCTTTGGCAAAGCCCGAAAAAGGTCGGAAGCATTCGAGAAACCTTTTTTGTAAATCAACTATCGGAATCGCACCTTGTGGAAACTTCCGAAATAGGCGATTTTAAGGTAAATAATGAATTTCTGTTCGAGATAGGCGGAAAATCAAAAGGATACAAACAAATAGCAAATCAAGAAAATTCATTTTTAGCTCTCGATGATATAGAAATAGGCATTGGCAATAAAATACCGCTTTGGCTATTTGGCTTTTTGTATTGAAATCGGTTGGCTTCCAAGCCACCTGTATCAATTGGCTAGCCCAGCCCTTCAAGGGTTTAGAACTGGTCTGTTTATTTTGACATAAATTAGTTATAAATAATTTTCACTCTATTATTGTGTTTTAATAAAGGAATAAGGTTTGTATAGTGCTATTTGCTTTGTTACTAAGGTTAAAAAATTAAAAATAAGGTTTTTTAAGAAAAATAATTAGATACTTTTCGTTAAATTCTATTGCATTTTTAAAAACCTTATTTCCCTTTTTTCAACCTTAGT
>JAIFNL010000245.1 GCA_020047755.1 Bacteroidota bacterium | reverse complement strand
ACGTCTTTTTCGTTGTCTTTGCACAAAATAAGTTCTTTGATTCCGGCGCGTTTGGCTGCCAAAATTTTCTCCTTAATTCCACCCACCGGAAGCACCCGTCCACGCAAAGTCGTTTCGCCAGTCATAGCTAAATTGGGCTTCACTTTGCGCTGCGTAAAGGCTGATACAATGGAAGTTGTCATTGTAATTCCCGCCGAAGGTCCATCTTTGGGAATTGCGCCTTCGGGCACGTGAATGTGCAAATTCCAATTGTTGAAAACGGCGGCATCAATATTAAAACTTTCGGCGTGCGCTTTTACATATTCAAGCGAAATCATAGCCGATTCTTTCATCACTTCGCCAAGGTTTCCGGTAAGTGTAAGCCTTCCGTTGCCTCGGCTAAGGCTCGATTCTATCATCAAAATATCGCCTCCGGCGGCAGTCCAAGCCAAGCCCGTAACCACGCCCGCGTACTTATTGCCTTCGTATCTGCCTTTTATAAATTCCTTTGGTCCAAGTATTTCGCGCAAATCGTCGAGCGACAAATTGGCATTGTATTCTTCTTCAAATCCAATTTTTCGGGCAATAGAACGAATTACTTTGGCTATTTTTTTGTCCAATTGTCTCACGCCCGATTCGCGCGTGTAATCGTCGATGATTCGCTCTATTACTTCTTTCGAAAATTTAAGTTGCGTTTTCTTTACACCATGATTTTCCAATTGTTTGTTAATCAAGTGGCGTTTGGCAATTTCTATTTTTTCTTCTAAAATATAACCGCTAATATTGATGATTTCCATTCGGTCGCGAAGTGCCGCATTTATTGGCGAAAGCGAGTTCGCCGTTGCCACAAACATCACTTTCGAAAGGTCGTATTCGAGTTCTAAGTAATTGTCATAGAACGTGTTATTTTGTTCGGGGTCGAGTACTTCGAGCAAAGCATGCGAAGGGTCGCCTCTAAAATCGTTGCCTATTTTGTCTATTTCGTCGAGAATAAAAACCGGATTTGAGGTTTTTACTTTTTTCAAACTCTGAATAATTCTGCCCGGCATAGCTCCAATGTAGGTTTTTCGGTGTCCACGAATTTCTGATTCATCGTGCAAGCCACCTAATGACATTCTGACATATTTACGATTCAAGGCTTTGGCAATGGATTTTCCGAGCGAAGTTTTTCCCACGCCTGGAGGTCCCAAAAGACAAAGAATAGGCGATTTCATATCACCTTTAAGCTTCAAAACTGCCAAATGTTCTAAAATTCTATCCTTTACTTTGTCCAAACCATAATGGTCGTCGTTGAGCACATTTTCAGCACGTTTCAAGTCAAAACTATCTTTAGAATACTCATTCCAAGGCAGTTCCAAGAGTGTTTGCAAATAGTCGAGTTGGTTAGAATATTCGGGTGAAGCCGTGTGCAAACGCTCCAAACGCTCCAACTCTTTGTTGAAAGTTTCGCTAACTTCTTTTGTCCACTTTTTCTTTTTTGCCTTTTTCTTTAATTCCTCTAATTCCTTGTTTACTTTGTTGTCGCCAAGTTCGTCTTTAATTGTTTTAAGTTGCTGATTTAAAAAGTATTCGCGCTGTTGGCGATTCATTTCAGTTGTAGCTCTCGATTGAATATCGTCCTTAACTTGCAGCTTTTTTATTTCTACCGAAAGATATTCCAACAAAAGTTGTGCTTTCTCCTCTAAATTGTCAATTTCGAGAATTTTTTGCTTGTCGGGAATTGGAAAATCGCTGTTTGAACTTACAAAATTGACCAAAAACTTAGGACTTTCAATGTTTTTGATAGCAAATGCAATATCGGACTGCGCATTGTACGAAAGTTGCACAATCGAAAGCGTATATTCACGAATCGACTCAATGAGTGCGACAAATTTCTCGTCGGCAGCATCGGGCAGCAATTCGTCTTTGGTTTTTATTTTGGCTCTAAAATAAGGTTTGCGGCTAGTAAATTCTGTTATTTCGAATCGTTTAAGTCCTTGAATTACAACAGTTGTAGAATTATCGGGCATTCTCAAAACCTTCAAGATGTGAGCCACCGTTCCTATCGGGTAAATATCCGATTCCGTTGGGTCGTTTACATCGAGTTGTTTTTGCGAAACGGTGCCAATCAAGCGATTACCTTTGTAAGCTTCTTGAATCAATTTCAGCGATTTGTTTCTGCTTACCGAAATAGGCAGCAAAACTCCCGGAAAAAGTACGGTATTTTTTAGCGGCAAAATGGGCAATTCCTCTGGAGTTTCTATCAATTTTGGCTCGTTTTCGCCATGAATATTCAACATTGGAATTCCATCGTCAGTATCAATCATATTTTATGGTTTGCTTGTACAAAAAATGAAAAAAAAGTAATTTAATTGCTAACATTATTGATACGATGACTTAAAGTCATCGTATCAATTGGCTATTTTGTATTTGCTGAAAAAACGACAATCTGTCAGTTTTATTTGTTTTTCTCACAACTAACTAATATAGGCAATAGATGTGCCAAGTTAATTTCAAAAAAAAGAAACAAAACAGATATTTGGATTTTAAAATTTTAAGTTTGGTTTAAAAATCTAAAATTTTCTATATTTTTGTGTAAGTTCAAATACATTTTGCAATATATTTTTATCGGCTTGGCTCAATTCTATGTTTCGCCTTTGCATAACACGCTCGGCAACTTCAAAAACGGTCTTTAACGTATTCAATTTGAAGCCTTTGTAACCGCCATCGGCAAAGGACGGAATGAAATTGCGAGGAAATTCGGTTCCGTGAATATTTGCCGCAACTCCTACCACCGTTCCGGTGTTGAACATGCTATTGATGCCACTTTTGGAATGGTCGCCCATAATTAAACCGCAAAATTGCAAGCCGGTTTTGGCAAAACTTTCAGTTTCGTAATTCCATAAGCGCACCGCAACGTAAGTGTTTTTGAGGTTTGAATTGTTGGTATCAGCACCCAAATTGCACCATTGTCCAAGCACCGAATTGCCCAAAAAGCCTTCGTGTCCTTTGTTTGAGTAACCCCAAAGCACACAGTTGTTTAGCTCGCCACCAACGGTCGAAAACGGACCAATGGTAGTAGCTCCATAAATTTTTGCGCCCATTTTCACCACCGAATTGTTGCACAAAGCAAAGGGCGCACGTATTAGCGAGCCTTCCATTACAAGCGTATTTTTGCCAATGTAAATGGGTGCTTTTGAAGCATTTAGCGTTGCAAATTCCATTTCTACACCTTCTTCGAGAAAAATATTTTCTTTGCCCAAAACATTGTTGGTTGGGCTAATCTCAGCGGAAGTTCTGCCTTTGGTAATTAATTTAAAATCAGAAAGTAAAGCTTTTTCGTTTTGAGTAAAAAGGTCGTAAGTATTTTCTAATTTGAAAATCTCTTTGTCGTATTGGAGTGCTTCAAATTGCGAAACTTGCTTGAAATCAAAGTTTAGCGCATCATTTTTGGTCAATTTTGCAGCCAGCAAAAGTTTGTTTTTGAGCAATACTTGCCCTAAATCTAGCCGTTGTATCGTTTCTACCATTTCAGAATCGGGTATCAGCGAGCCATTTACGAAAATATTTGCTTCGTCTAAAATCAACGGGTATTTTTCTTGAAGATACGCTTCGGTTTTGAACGAAAAATTTGCGGGAATCTGTTTTTGCCATTTTTCGGCAATGGTCAAAATTCCTATTCTCAAATCGGCAATAGGGCGAGTAAAAGTTAAAGGCAGCAAACGAGTACGTGCTGCATCGTCGAACAATATAATATTCTTATTTTGAGATGATTGTTTCATTTTTACAAAGTTTTAAAATTAACAAATTACTACAATAGAAAAAGCCTCAAAATATTTTTTCTTTTGAGGCTTTATAGTATTTTAAAAAAAAATTAAGCTTTTTTCTTAAAATCTTTGTATTTGTTTTTAAATTTATCGATACGTCCGGCAGTATCCACATACTTCATCTTACCAGTATAAAAAGGGTGAGATGTGTCTGAAATTTCTATCTTTACAAGAGGAAACTCTTTTCCGTCAACTTCAATTGTATCTCTTGTATTGGCTGCCGATCTGGTAATAAATTCATGTCCGTTAGACATATCTTTAAATACAACAAATCTGTAATTCTTAGGATGTATTCCTTTTTTCATTTTAATTGTCTTTTTTTAATATCAAAATTGCAATTTGAGCCGCAAAAGTAACTATTTTTTACAAACCACAAAAATATTTTTTAGTTTTAATTGTTTTTTTTTAGTTTCTAAATTTAGTTGTTTGATTATTAAAATATTGGCGAATACCAAATTAAAAAAAAACTAAAATTGTGCAATTTTTTCTAAATTCTAATAACAAGTGATTATTTTATATTGTAAGGTAATCTTTTGCATTTTTATTCGGATCTAAATCATTGAAAATTAATTAGAGTCTGTTTATAAAGTCGATTTTAATCATTGGCTATGGCATTTACGCCGTTGAAAATGAGCAAATAATACTTGTGGTTTTCAGCACCAAAGCTTATAATCAGGGCTAAAGCACAAATCTTCGACTATTTTCACACCCACCAAAACGGCGGTGCTAGTTATTTTGAGTTTATAAACAGACTCTAAACTGATTTTTTTATGGGCAACCTAATTTAATTTATTTTCTACAAAGTCTGATGGAATAGAAAAAACATCGTCGCCACCTTTTTGCGAGCTTGTTTCAATAAGCTGAGTAGCTGTCATTTCTACTTTGTTACCTTGCGCCGAAGCAGTCATTTTTAAAATCATATTTTTCCAAACCCAGTATTTGGCGTCGATAATTTCATTTTTTAATGAATAAACGGTGCATTTTTTGCCCAAAATAGTTTCTTCGCCTTCTACTTTAACGTCTTTGTTTTCTTTGGCTATTTTAACAAAGCTTGTAGATGAGTAACTTACGTTTGTATTGTCGAAAGGAACTTTGGTGTAGCTTTTTTTAATCATATCCAACGAATAGGAATATCCGCCAGCAACAAAGTTGCGCAAATGTCCCTTTTGTCCGTTTACTTCTACTGTGGCTTCGTTGCATTCACTTTTGCCGTAATCCTTGAAATACAAGGTGTTATTGACCAAAAGCCCAGCCATGTTCATTTCATAATTGATTTGCCCCGACGGAATTTCGTATTTTTTGTCTTGTGCATTTGAAGTAAATGCAATCAAAACAAAAAATAAAACAGATAAATATAACTGTATTTTTTTCATATTTTTTTATTTTATATTTTTTTTGAATGTATAAAAAAAGTTTGAACAAACGCGGTTTTGCGGTTTTCAATATAACTTCCCTAAAAGCATGACCTTTAGGGAAGCTGAACTAACTTGCGATTAATAATCCAAAACAGTAAATTCTACTCTTCTATTGTTTGCTCTACCTTCTTCGGTATTGTTGTCGTCAATTGGTTTTTCCGAGCCGTAGCCGTTTACAACCAACTGTTTTTCATCAACACCTTTTGAAATTAAATAGTTAGCAACCGATTGAGCTCTTTTTTTAGAAAGTTCTTTGTTGGCTGCAGCATTTCCTTTGCTGTCGCTGTGTCCTGCTATTTCTACTTTCATGCTTTTGTTTTCGTTAAAAGCTTCGGCAAGCCAATCGAGTGTAGAAAGTGATTCGGCTGTTAATTTATCTGATGCCGTTTCAAAATTTACTTTTCCATATTTGAATACCAAGCCTTTTTCTATTTTGATAGGTTGCAATTTGTAAGTATGTTCTCCACCTTTTTCAACAGCCGATAAATCAACGGTTTCCGAAAGAGGTAAAAATCCTTTTGCCGAAATACGAATATCATAAACATCGGGAGTTAAGTAAATTGTAGCTTTTCCATCGCCGCCTGTTTTTTCCGATTGTACTTCGCTACCATTTTTAGAAATAATTATGTGTCCTTTAACGGCTTGTGCGTATTTTTCGTCGGTCAAATTCACAATCAAAGCTACTTTGTCGGCATTTGGGTCAATTATTTCTACCACTTCTTCTTTTACTTCTTCCTTTTTGCAAGGTTTGAAGCGATAAAATAACTGAATTTCGTGCGTTCCTTTCGATACATTTGAAATTAAATTGTTGTCGTATTGATAGCCGTAGCCAATTCCTATTTCTTTGAAATTGTAACCTACTGCAAAAAGCAAACTGTTGTTGGAGCGATAGCCGGCTTGAAACGAAACTTGGTTGTTCCAAGTAACTTCCAATGTTCCATCGTATTGCAGTTTTGTAGTTTTAGCACCACGCATCATGGCTGCGGGTTTTAAGCTCCATTTGTCGTTTATTAACCAATTGTAGCTCAAAACGCCAACGGTATAAAAACTTGCTTCGCTCTTGCGATACAACTGAGGCATAGCTACTTGCAATTCAAAACCTTTGATGTAATACGACAAACCAAAACGAGCGGCAAAAGTAGTAGTTTTGTTGCCATTTTCTACGAACCAAGAGTCGGTCATGTCGCTATATTCCACACTGTTGTAGTTTAGTCCTTCCATATAAGTACCCAAAGTAAGCCCAAAAGTAATGTAATGGTCTTGTTGGATAAGTGCACGGTAAGCATAACCTAAATTAATGTCGGATTGAGTATTCAAGCCTTGTTTTGATTGACTTGCCCAAATTCCAAAACCCATATTGGGCATTAAACTTGCTTGAACACCAAAGGCATTGTTTTGGGGAGCACCTGTAAAATCTACCCATTGTAAGTGAGTATTAACAAATGCGCTAACCTTGGCTTCGTTGAAAGTATAGGCAGGATTGTATAGCAATGGATTTTGCATATACAAATTATAATTGTTAAAATCTTGCGATTTCACACCCGACGCAATGAGCATGAACAGCATGAAACTTATTATTATTTTTGTTATTTTCATTTTAATATTTTTTAATAGTTATTGTATTGAAAATGTTTGAAATCAAATTTTCGTTTTGAATTGATGTAATTTGATGTTCAAAAAAATTCGTTTTTATTAAATAATGAACTATACAATTTCAAGAAAAAAGGAATGTATCGTAATTAAAGTTTTTAATCTTTTACTACGGTAAAATAACCTTTTACATACGATTCGTCTTTTTTGAAAATATAATAATAAGTTCCTGCCAATACTTTTTCGCCGTTGTAAGTCAAATCCCAATCGTTGTTGTAAGGTTTTGCATAATAAACCTCTTCGCCTAAGTTGTTGAAAATATGAAGTTCGTAATCGGCTAATTCGTCAAGTCTGCCAACTGTCCAAACGTCGTTTTTGCCATCGTTGTTGGGCGAAACAAAATTGGAAGCCATAATGTTTTCGGTAACACTTACCATGGTTTTTAAAGCTACTGGGTTGTAGATACTTTCGTCGAGCAAATAGCTTTTGAAAGTGTTTACTTTATTGTATTCCAACACCATAATATTGTATTCTTTGCTTGGAGTCAATCCGGTAACAGTTACCGAAGTTCCGGTGCCGTCATATACACAGTACCAACCCGATGAGCCAATTTGTGCTCCTTGTTTGTAAACCGAATTGGCGGTGTAAGAAGTTCCGCTAACGGCTTGTGGCAAAGTAGTTAGGCTTTCGCTTACAAAAACAGTACAAAACATACCTTCGCCACGAGTCCACTCGATGCTGAATTTATTTCCAAAAATCAAATCGTATCCGTATCCGGCTTTGCTTTGCAACAAAATGCGATGTGCTTGTAAAAGCGGTGCAACCGCGCTGCCCACAATAATTTCAACTTGCTTAGTCGAAGGCAAATAATTTGCTCCATCGGTAGGTGTAAAATCTACCTTCAAGGTACGATTTCCAATTTCGAGAACAGTTCCCAAAGCGGGAGTGTAAAGGAAAGAACCTGCCACATTAGCAGTAGCATTCAAATGCGATGCGCTAAGAGCTGTACCATAAGCAATTGGATTTGGATTTGACCAAGTAATTATACTACTTGCTTTTTTTACATTGATGTAAACCGATTTAGCGGCGGTAGAATAGTTTGCATCGTTGGGAGTAAAAGCAACATCAAGTTTTTGATTATCACCTACATTTAGTTTTGTTCCAGCTGCTGGAGTATAAACAAAAGCTCCCGAAATGATTTCGGTACCGTTTTTTGCTACTGCATTTAGAATTGTGCTTGTTAAAGCAGTTCCGTAAGTAATATCGGCTGGGTTGTCCCATGTAAGTACGCTTGTAATTGGAATTACTTCGATATATACTTTTTTAGAAGCAATAGAATAGCTATTCAAATCGCTTGGCTTGAAAGTAACGGTAAGCTCTTGGCTTTGTCCGGCACTAAGTTTGGTATCAATAGCCGGATTGTAAGTAAACTGACCTGCAATTCCTCCAGCTACACCAGCATTGAGCTGAGTTGCCGAAAGTAACGTGCCATAATTGATGGCTGCCGGATTACTCCACGAAAGCGACGGATGAAGCTTGGTGTTGATATTAAAATTGTACGTTGGCGTGTTCGTTCCGTTTGAGTTTACCGTAATGGTTCCTTCTCTGTATCCACCTGCACCACGTGTAAAATTAACTGTAAACGAAGCACTTGCACCTGCGGCAATTGTCGAAGCTCCGCCTCCAGAAATAACAGTAAAATCAGTTGCATTAGCTCCCGAAATAGCGATACCCGAAATTTTAAGCTCGGCATTTCCTATGTTTTTAATTGTAAAAACCACATTTTGAGGCGATGTGCTACCAATTCCTATTTCGCCGGTACCCGAAATAATGTCGTTGGCACCTTGGTTTATCGAAATAATGGGTCCATCGGCAGCAAAAGCCTGAACGGAAAATGAAAATAATATCATTGCTATGATACTAAAAATCAGATTGTTTTTCATATTTTATATTTTTATGAAAATCGAACCAAAAAACAAATCGAATCAGCCTAATCGTTTGAACAACAAAGAGTTTTTGGTATTCAAATAAGAGATTTGTTTGTTTTATGTTTTCAATTTTTACGTTTTATTTTGAATTTTTTTTAAAAGAAAAAATAAAATAAGCACCAGTGCTACTCTATTTTTGAGCAAACCTTTGCTACTTAATTACTCGAAATGGTTTCTTGTTTTTGAAGTTTTTTCTCTTTCGCCGCTTCTTTGTAATTAGGCACAAGTTGGTTCAATAATTCTTCTCTAGTGGTTACTTTCTTTTGAAGTTGATTCACTTGATAGTCAATCACATTTAGTTTGTTTTCGTTTTCTTTCAAAAAACCAAACCATTCCGAAGTTTGTAAACCTACTACCACCATTACCAGTTTGCGAGTTTCCGATTCGTTACTTTCCCACGCTTTGCCAATAATTCGGCTAGCCATATCTACGGTCAAATTTTTGGGCGAAACAGCTACTGCAAGACCGCTACCACTTTCGTAAGCCAAAAGATAGTCGCCTTGATTTACTTTTCCAACCACCCACACAGGAACTTGACCCATGAAAGCGGTACTTTTTCCGTTTTCTAGTTGCTCGTCTCTTTGTGGAGTATTTCCCAACAAAATTGGCGATTTGGAAACGATAAGAAGTTGTTCGGCTCCCACGGTATTTTTAGAAATTTTTCCTCCATAAACGCCCACTACTTCGCCAAATTTTATTTGCTCCGTTGAATCAATCAAAGGAAGCCATTCGGCATAATCGCCAGAACCCGACGAATATGTAACGCCCACATTTTGAAATGCAAACACGTTGTAAGCAATTACATCGGCAACTAAAAATCCCATTCCCACTATTTCGATAGCCAATTTAATACCCGAAATACCAAAAGTAGGAACAAGCCCTGCAACTGCAATACCTATATTAATTGCTTGCGCTACAATTTGAGCGGCTGACATTACATTGGTATAAATAAATTCGGGGTCTTGCGCCACTTCGCTGTTGGTTTGTCCGGCTATTTGTCCGTGCACTCCTTCGCCGTCAAAAAAAGTAATAAAACTATTTTCGCCCGAACGGTTGCCATTGATTTTAATAGCCATACCATCTTGTGCATTTTCTATGCTCAATGGATATGCCTCTACATCGGTATAATCGCCCGAAACCGACGCGTCGATTTGCACTTCTTTGTTGAAAAATGATTCGGCATTGACAGTAAGATTCCCGTTAAGGTCTGTTTCTTTCACCACGTCTAACGTGCCCGAAAGAGTTGTTGCCGATTCGTTATTTACAAACAAATCGTGGTTCAAATTCGATACGCCTTCGATATCCATTGTGCCTGCCGCCGTAATGTTGCGGTGATAAGCATAGGCTACAAAATGCAAATCTTGCTCTTGTACTTCGTAAAAAGCATTCAACGATTTATCCATCGAAAGTTCTACTTTCAATTTTTTGTCTTTGCCTTCCCAGCTAATTTCTCTAAAGGCAATCGTTCTGTCCACAATAGGACTTTGAGAAGTAGGAATACCCTTGCCTATAACAAGGTTGATAATTCCCGATTCGTTCGACTGGGTTACGTGTTCTTCTTGATAGTCGATATTTCCTTCAACATTGAAAATTGTTAAACGAACAATCATTTCTTTGTTGGGTAAATAATTGTATTGGTCGCCCATTCCGCTGGCTTTTTTTATATCTATCACCAAAGCCTGATAGCTAACGCCATGCTCTTGAGCAAACAAACCGACAACCGAAAAGAAGAAAACCAATAAGATTAGTATTTTTTTCATCTATTTCTGTTTCTAAAAATGAATACTATTTTGTAAAAAAGAAACGCTTTGTAATTCTAAATCTCGAATTACCGCTTTTTTTTATTGAATGTTTAAAAAATAGAGTACGAAACTCCAAATCCAAAACTTTGAGAATTGAATTTCAACTCTTCGTGATATACCAAAGGTCCGTAAAGAATTTCTTCCAAACGAAGGCTTTGAGAATAAGTATATTGTCCGAATAGAACCAATTTTTTTGAAAGATAATAATTTACTTGCACGCCTCCACGCAAATAATAAACAGGCGCATCGTAAGGTGCTATTTCTTTCAAATCGGTAACTCTCAAATTTACAATTTGCGAACCTTCGAGCATAAATTCAGCTCCCATTCCGCCTTTTAGTTTTACGGTAAAACCTTTCCAATCGCATGCCATATCTTTGGGTTTGAAAATTTCGTAACCCATTCCGGCATTTACGCCCAAATAAGTAAAATTCCACTCAAAGTAATTATCTAGCAAAGCATCGGACGAAGTAGCTGAATACGTATTGTAGTTCAAGCCGCCAAAAGCACTCCACCTCGACTTAGCAATAGCGTGCGAATAGCCCAATGCCATAAAATTATCGGTTTTATTTACCACGCCTTTTAAACCCGAACCATCGGTGTTTTGATAATCGAATTTAGTGTGGGTTTTTCCCATTTCTAAATACAATTGTTGGCTGTTTGCCGACAAAACAAATAGGCTTAACGCAATGAATGTTAGTATTTTTTTCATAATCTATGTTTTTTATTCAGATTTTTTTAAATCTGCTATTTTTTGAACACGTTTAATGTATTTTTTTTGTTGCCCGAAACTATTTTCAATAAATAGTTGCCTGCTGTTAAGTTGCTTATATCCAATGAGATTTGCGCATTAGGCTCAAAATCTTTTACCACAAGAGTTCTTCCGGTCATATCGTACAAACTCACCTGAATAGGACTCGTCATCATTTCGCCAAAAGCAATCGACAGATTATTCTGTACCGGATTTGGAAAAATTTCGGCTTGTAGCTGATTTTCTTGCTCTTGGAGTTGATTTTCTAACGCCATAGCTTGCACAAAACCCTGTCTAAGCACAATGTTCGACGATTTGATTGAACCAATTGTTCCGAATTGCCCTACACTTTGCAAAATGTAATAACTATTTTCGCCGTTTGAATACAATTGGCTTGCGCCGCCCATACTCAATGTCGAACGTTTGGGTTGAACTTCCTGAGCTACAACATTCTGAAAAAAAGCGACCAAAAACAGCAAACAAAGCAGTTTTGTATGTTTTTTTATTGATTTCATTGTTTTTATAGTTAAAATTTTAGTTATAAAATTAAATCGTACAGTTGCATTTTTGTTCGTTTGAATTAAACAGAATAAAAGAAACAACAATACAAACAAATTTTTCAAAACAATAAACATTTTGTTAAGCTGCTTTTCGCATCAACCGTTTTCTTTTGAATTTTGATTTTTCTACCTCTTGTTTTTCTACTTTCAAAGTTGTTTCCGAACTATTAACTTCTGTTTTTTGGTTCAAAGCCTCTTTGTAAGCTGGTAAAATTTGCATCAAAACCTCATCGGAAGTTGTAATTTGCTCGTTCAAATCTTTCACTTCGTTTTCAAGTTCGCTTATTTGTGCTTGATGTTTTTTTAGAAAAGCAATCCATTCGTTACTTTTCAAACCAATTACGGTATTAACCAATTTTTTGCCGCTGTTTGCGTTGGTTTGCCAAGCTTTTCCTACAATACGTGTCGATTGGTCGAGCGTAAGATTTTCGGGCGAAACCGCCAAACCTATTCCATTACCTGCCTCTGAAGCAATAATGTAATCACCTTGCGCTACTTTTCCTTCTACCCAAACTGGCACTTGACCCATGAAGCCAATGTTGTTGCCGTCTTGTGCATTTTCGTCTTTCGATGGAGTATTTCCTAAAACGATAGGCGATTTGGAAGCAACTAAAATTTGTTCCGCATTTTCTATTTTTTTAGTAACTTTTCCTCCGTAAACGCCTACTATTTGTCCGTAAGCAATTTCCTCATTCACATACATACGAGGCAACCACTCGGCATAATCACCTGAACCTGAAGAGTAAGTTACGCCTACATCTTTCAATGCAAACACATTGTATGCAATTACATCGGCTACCAAAAGCGCAGCATTTACAATTTCAATTGCCAAATCAATAGCTCCAAAAGGAGTTGCAATAGCGGCAATACCTATTTTGATGCCTTGCGCTACACCTTGTGCGGCATACATCACGTTGGTATAAATAAATTCGGGGTCTTGCGTAGCTTCGGTATAAGTTTGTCCGGCTATTCTGCCTTGCACGCCTTCGTTGTCAAAGAACGTTACAAAACTATTGTCGCCACTGCGCGAGCCATTTACTTTGA
Organism: Bacteroidota bacterium; assembly: GCA_020047755.1. Classification (GTDB taxonomy): domain Bacteria; phylum Bacteroidota; class Bacteroidia; order Bacteroidales; family JAIFNL01; genus JAIFNL01. Next base: position 4,407 of record JAIFNL010000245.1, on the reverse strand, counting down.
TAGCTATACCATTGTCGCTTCCTTCTATTTTGAGCGGATAAGCATCGGCATTGGTGTAATCACTCGCTACATCTGCATCTATCACTACTCTATCTTTGAACAAACTCGTTGCATCTACGGTCAATTCGCCATTCAAAGTTGTTTCGCCTTCGGTGGTCAAAGTGCCCGAAAGATTGGTACTATGCCCACGTCGCACGTTCAAATCATTGTTTAGATTGGTCGTTCCTTCTATGTCCATAGTTCCCACAGCGGTAATGTTGCGGTGGTAAGCATAAGGCACAAACTCTAAATTTTGAGAATCGAAATCGTAAAATGCACGATACGCTTTATCTACACAAAGCTCCACTTTAAGAGTTTTGGCTGTACCGTCCCAGCTAATTTCCTTAAAAGTACGGCTGGTTTCGGTTGTACTTGGGTCAGAATCATAAAAAGTTTTGCGTGTAAAAACAGGGCTCGACGAGGTCGGAACCCCTTTGCCGATTACCACACTCAATACACCAAAATTGTCGGTAGTTACAACTTGTTCCTCTTGGTAATCAATAACATTGGTGGCGTTAGTAATTGTAAAACGAACGATTAATTCTTTGTTGGGCAGATAATTATCTTGCCCTCCCATACCACTTGCCTTGTTTAAGTCAATAACCACCGCTTGGTAATTTATTCCGTGCGATTGTCCGAAAACCTGACTTATTAATCCTAAAAACAAGGCAATGAAAATTGTTTTTTTCATATTCTAATTTGTTTTAAATAAATAAAATGTGTGTTTTCTTTATAAAAAAGCCTTCCTAAATACAAAAATTCTTTTTGTATCAATTTAATCTTCAAAAAAAAAAATTACATGAAAACCTATTGGCAAATAGCTTTATTTGTTTTCAAAAAGGGTGATGTTACAAAGAAGAAAATCTGCTACGAGTAATTTCTAATCATCAAGAAAAATTTAGTTTTGAATTTTTGCCTACTCTTTGAATAGTTTTTCGGCTTCTACTATTTCGCTATTTTTTTATTTTTTTGGGAGAAGTGTTGATGTTACAAAGAAGAAAATCTGCCACGAGTAATTTCTAATCATCAAGAAATGTTTAGTTTTGAATTTTTGCCTACTTTTTGTATAGTTTTTCGGCTTCTACTATTTTGCTATTGTTTAATTTGCTTTGGAAAAGAATTGATGTTACAAAGAAAAAAATCGGCTACGAGTAATTTCTAATCATCAAGAAAAGTTTAATTTTGAATTTTTGCCTACTCTTTGAATAGTTTTTCGGCTTCTACTATTTCGCTATTTTTTTTATTACAATAGTAACTCTTTTTCTGTTAAATGGTGCAAAAAGGCATGAGACAAAAAGTGGACAATTGAAAAAAAATAAAAAACAGTCGTGTTATTTAACTTTATAATAAGACATTGGAAATGGTAATATTCTATGCACAATCCTTATTTATCGTTTTCAAAAACCAACTATAATCAATTCCTTGCTTCAACAATATCTATAAAAACAGAAAACTGTTGTTTACTTAATGCTTAAATTTTGTTTTTTTGCCTATTTTGTACTTAAATTTATTCACACAAAGGTACGGCTATTTATTTTCAAAAACAATACTTAAAAATTATATTTCTTTCACATTTTTTACCTCACAGCACTACTACATTTAAAATCTATTTTGTTTTTAAATACCACAAAAACAGAAATATATTAAATAAATACAATTCAAATGTGAAAGAAAAAAAAATTATCGTTTTGTTTTTATCGTTTTAGCGCCATAGGTGCGAAATCTTTGTAGAAAATATTGATACAGTTTGGCTAATATAAACTAAATTCAAACAACCTCTTACAAAAATTAATAGTTCTACTTTACGAAGTAGGCAAATAGCGATAGAAAAAATATAGCAAGACTTGGAGTTGCACCCCAGCGGGGTGCTATTACGTTGGTGTTTTATTTTCCTATCGCTATGACACCTCTACGAGGTAAGTAATCCTTGATTATATGATATTTGCAACTTCGTAAAGTAGAATTAGAAACAAAAAATATTAAGCCCCCATTAACCAATTTTTAAACAAAGCTGTTTTTTCGCGGCTTATAATAATCTCTTCGGGTATTTTTACCGTAAGGCGAACCAACAAACGGTTATTAAAGTAAATTTCAGCAGTTGAAACGTATTTTTTTTGGATAATAAATTGGCGATTAGCACGAAAAAAGAACTGAGCTGGTAAACGTTTTTCTATTTCGTCCATAGTTTCGTCTAAAACATATTCGGTTTTATCTACAACTGCGTAAACAATAAGGTTTTGTATGTAAAAATAGGCAATATTTTCGCAATTCAAGGGTATTAATTTATCTTTTTGATAACTTATAAAACTCGGATAGTTTACAACCGAATGTTGAAATTGATTGATAAGGGCTTGAATATCCGCTAACTTATTTTGAGAATAAAGTTTTTTGGTATGCTCAAATTTACTAATTGCCTGTTTAAGTTCTTCTTTTTGAATTGGTTTAAGTAAATAATCTACTCCGTTCAATTTGAATGCTCTAAGGGCGTACTCATCATAAGCGGTTGTGAAAATAATGGGTAAATTTACTGGTATCGTTTCAAATATTTCAAACGACAATCCGTCGGATAATTGAATATCGGAGAATAATAAATCAATTTCTGATAACGAATGTGATTGAAACCATTTTTTTGCATCGTAAACCGATTCTAAGGCAGCCACAATTTCAATTTCCGAATTAATTTCCGAAATTAACTTCTTCAATTTTCTGATAGCAATGCCTTCATCTTCAATAATTACAACTCTCATATTTTAAGTAAGTTTTCAAAATTAGTTTATACTTTTCTTTGTGTTCTTTGTGATTTAACTTTGTGTTCTTTGTGGTTGATAATTATTCCAATGAACCACAAAGTACACCAAGAAGAACACTAAGAACACAAAGAAAAAATAAAGATAATAATATAAACTAATTTTAATCATTTACTTAATTTTTTAATATTGGAACTTTTACACAAAACAAATTCTCGCTTTGTTCTATAATTATAGATTTTCCGGCAAGTAGCTCGCATCGCTTATTCAAATTTTTCAATCCAAAACCGTTACTATTATTACTTTTTTGTGGATAAAATGTATTGCAAACTTTCAGGTAATTTCCCTCTATTTCAATTTCAATTTTCACCGGAAATTGACGATTCATTCGATTGTGTTTTATTACATTTTCGATTAATAATTGAGTACAAAGTGGCGCAATATTTTCGTTCCCTGAATGTTGAACATTAAATACCATAAATAGTTTGTCGTCAAATCTCATTTTCAATAAATAAAAATAATCTTCGGCAAATTTCAACTCTTCACTTACTAAAACTTTACTATTTTCCTGCATTTTCAACACATACCTGAATACTTGAGAAAGTTTATCTATAAAAACTTCACTTTTTTCGGGGCTTTCCTGAACCAAACCGCTCAACGTATTTAAAGTATTAAAAAAGAAATGGGGATTAATTTGTTGCATCAAACCTCGAACCTGATTGCTCAGATTTTCGTTTTGCAATTCGTTAAAAGCTGTTTTTATTTGTTGATTTTCAATAGTTCGGATATAAAATTTTGCAGCCAGATAACTAACGATAAAAATAGTAATGTTCCGAACAATTTCGTCGCGTATGTAAAAAACAATCGGAATATGTGTAGTACTTTTCCATAAAGGAAAATGAATGGAAATGCTTAATAAACTTAGGATTATTAAAAACAAAAAATTCAGTAAAAACAATTTAATTTTCACTGATTTATACCATTTTATATTTATCCAAAAACTGATATAGAAAATACTCACAACCAAGCAAAACAAAGTACTTATATCAATCAACCGCAATAAAAACTGACCTTCGCGCAAATGGTCTATTGCCACCGTTATAGGAATAATAGTTGAAAGCAAACTTCCTATTAATGAATATATTAACAGGTATGTTTTTTGCGGAAAAGATGTATTCATCGTATTTGTTTAAACAGTTAAAAGTTGTTTAAAAATATTAAAGAATAATTTAATGCAACCCATACTAAAATATAAATAATTGTAAATCAATAGCCCCGACCTTTAAGTCGAGGCTAATTAAAATAAAATTTAAACAACGTCTAAAAGGTTGTTTAAAAATTTTAAAAGTTCCGTAGGAACGAAATCTTTGTAGGAAAATAAATAAGTATAAATTTAAAGCAGCGTAGCTGCGAAATATCTATACGCCAAATATTTCGGTGCTACGCACCTTGAAAAAAGGAATTGTATTTCTATTTCTACAAAGATTTCGCAACTATGTTGCTAATAAGCGTAAAATCTAAATTTTAAACAACGTCTAAAAGAGTGAAAACAAAAATTTCACTCTTTTAAAAGACAAAAATAAAACTATTAAGTAGTGAACCAAAATTAATTGTATATTTT
>JAIFNL010000008.1 GCA_020047755.1 Bacteroidota bacterium | reverse complement strand
TTGCAAATATCTAAATAATATTTTGAATTTTACCCCCCTGATATGTTATATAACATGTTTTTGTTATTTAGAATGGAATTAAATAGGTTGTTTTGAATTTTTCCTATTTGCCCGTATAAAATACGAGCTTATTTTTTGTGGCTAAAAAAAAATAATCTCTTTTTAAAGCTGTTTTTTAGTAAAAACGAACAAAAAACACATAACTAAGTAGCTCTTTAGCATGTATTTATGTTAGTAATGTACCCTTTGTAAGTACTCTATTCGAGTGTTATTCGACCTTTATACGTACTTTATTCGTACTTTATTCGAGCCACGAAAATTGCCCTTTCTAAAACCCTAAAATAAATTTTGAGGTATTACGCTTGTGCAGCACCACAAAGTGGTTTTGTTTCCAATGCACTATGCAAGGCAGGGCGAAATTATTCGCAGTTTTTTTTATTCGCTAAGAGGTTGTTTAAAAATTTTAAAAGTTCCGTAGGAACGAAATCTTTGTAGAAAAATAAATAAGTCTTGAAAAAAGCAATTGTATTTCTATTTCTACAAAGATTTCGCAACTATGTTGCTAATAAGCGTAAAATCTAAATTTTAAACAACCTCTTAGCTAAAATTGTAAATTTTCCAATTTTTCGTGATAAAATAACAATATAACAATTTAACAATGTAACAATTTGTTATTCGAAATTGGGAAAATTTGCGTAATTTTGCTTTTCTTAGAATTTCGGTCGCTATCAAGTTACACAATCAAATTATTATTTAGGCAATCGTATCTATCGGCAAACTGAAAGCACATCAATTGCCGGCAGCCAAAAAACTAGCTCAAAATAGTAACAATCAGGTTTCTGCGTCCGCCGTGGTTTCTAAATTCGCAAAGATAAATGCCTTGCCAAGTGCCCAAGTTTGGTTTGTAATTAGAAATAGGAATTGTAACCGAATTACCTAACAATGAAGCTTTTATGTGAGCTGGCATGTCGTCCAAACCCTCGTCGGTGTGTGTGAAAAAAGTAGCATTTTCGGGGACTAACTTGTCGAAATAGTGCTCAAAATCCGTTCTAACCGAAGGGTCAGCATTTTCGTTGAGCGTAAGTGCTGCCGAGGTGTGTTTTATGTGCACGTGCATAATTCCAAACGCCGGAAATTTATCTATCACATTCATTACCAAGTGAGTAATCAAATGAAAACCTCTTTTAAATTCCGACAAACGAATTTCAAATTGTTGTACCATTTTGTTTTAAATTTTGAGAAAACCTATTATTACGGCGTTTCTGTTTAAATTAAAAAAAAACGCTATAAATTTTACACCCTTGAGCTTATTTTAATTTTGGACTGTTAAAAAAAAGTCATTACTTTGCAAAAAAAAGACATACAAAAATAGTAAAATATGCAAGAAAACAAAAAACCGCTCCTTTTAATAACCAACGACGACGGGTATCAGGCAAAAGGCTTGAAATGCTTGATAGAAGTAGTGAAACATTATGGAAATGTGGTAGTTGTGGCTCCCGAAATAGGGCGTTCGGGCATGGCACACGCTATTACCATGAAAAAACCACTCACCTACACACTGTTGGAAGAATCTCCCGATTACAAACTCTATTCGTGTAGCGGAACGCCAGCCGATTGCGTAAAAGTTGCACGTTTTCAAATACTTAAACAAGAACCCGACTTCATTTTTTCAGGCATCAATCACGGTTCTAATTCCTCTATCAACGTGGTTTATTCGGGCACAATGGGCGCAGCCTTAGAAGGTGCTATTGCCGGAATCCCCTCGGTTGGCTTTTCGCTTTTGAGCCATAATCCTGACGCTGACTTCTCTGAAGCACAGATATTTATTGCCCAAATCATTGAAAAAGTGCTTCAATTTGGCTTAACTCCCAAAACTTGTCTTAATGTAAATTTCCCAAAAGTATCGGAAATTGCTTACAAAGGCATCAAAATTTGTCATCAAACCAAAGGCTTTTGGCGCGAAAACTACCTCGAAACTTCTGACCCTTGGGATAATAAATCCTACTGGCTAACTGGCAGTTATACAAATCAAGAACCCGAAAACGCCGAAACTGACGAATGGGCTTTGGCAAATAATTATGTGTCGATAGTACCTGTTCATGTAGATTTGACACACTACGAATCCATCAATCAACTTAAAAAACAAGGTTATGAGGCTTAAAAAACAATACAATACCCAAATTTCGGGACTTTTTGCCGGAATATTTATTCCACTTTTTGTAGCTTTTATTTTTTATCTGTTCAATGTAGAGCGATTTGGCGGAACCGAACGCCTTATTTGGTACATTCGCACGGTAGATATTACAACTAAATTGCTCAGTTTGTTCCTTTTACCCAATTTATTGTTGTTTTTTTACTTCAATTGGCAAAATTTTTTACAAGCCGCGCGTGGCGTTTTAATGGCTACTTTTGTTTATGCCGGTGTAATTATGTATCTGAAATTTTTTTAAAAAATGAAGAGCGTTTCTTTATAAAAATTAAAATAAATTTCTGTAAATTAACATTTTACAGAAATTTTTTTTTAAAGAAACCTTTATTTTTTTATATAAGCCTAACCGACAGACCGACAAGTCGGTCGAACGGTTTTTGTTTTTTTTAAATTTTCAAAAAATGATGAGTTTTCTTTCAAACACTATATACAATTTGTTTTTGCGCAGCATACTGCACATTTTTTTCGACAAAATTTATTAAGAAATAATTGACTTAAAAATCATCTCTAAAAACAAGCTTACTTTACATCTAATATATTAATTTTCAATTATATAAACTGTTTTAACTTCAAGAAATTTAATAGCTACCTTTTATTTTTAAAATTTTCTAAAAAAATAAAATTTATTTTTTGTGTGATTTTTTGACCTCACTTACGAATAATTAGAAAAAAAAATCAAACTAAATAATTTTGCCCATGAAAATTTACAATTTTTTCGATGTTTTTACTAAAACATTTACCACTCCAATAAGTGTTAATTGCCCTATTTTAAAGGCAACGTGCTCAAATTATTTTTGCAATTTTCGATTGCAAAAAGTAAAAGCTCTCAATTAAAAAATTAAAATCGATGGAGAAATCATTTTTAAAAGAAACAGAAACAAACCACGCTTTTCTTAAAATAATTGAAGCAAACAAGGGAATTATCTACAAAGTTTCGCGAGCTTACTGCAAAAACGAAGAAGATAGAAAAGACTTGATGCAAGAAATTATTATTCAGCTCTGGAGTTCATTAGCCAAATACAATAGCCAATATCAGCTTTCGACTTGGATTTATCGCATTGCTCTTAATGTATCGATTACGATGTACCGAAAAAATATAACTCGGCAAAATAAAACAAGCCAACTAACGGACTCGATAATCTATTTTGATGAAAATTTGGTAACTGAAAAGGAAAACGAAATTACTTTGCTCTACCAATTTATTCACCAACTAAAAGTATTGGACAAAGCACTGATGCTACTCTATCTGGAGCAAAAAAGCTACAAAGAAATAGCTGAAATACTTGATATTACAGAAACAAATGTTGCTACAAAGCTAGGTAGAATAAAACAAAACATCAAACAACAATTTTTAGCACATAACAAATAAAAACATGGAAGATATTGATTTCAAAAATTTATGGAATAATTACAGTTCCAATTTAGATGCAAAATTAGAAATAAACTTTGCCTCATTCAAAAAAACAAATGTAAAAAAAACACGTCTGCATTTATACAAATTGCTTTTCCAAAGAATTATAGAAGGTCTATTGTTTGTAATATTTTCGGCACTTCTAGCCATTTTTAGCATCAATAATTACACAGTGCCACAATACTTAATTTCGGGCGTAATTTTGGGCTGTTTTTCAACGATTGGTACAATTGGCACTTTTGGACAAATTATATTAATTTTACGGCTTAATTATTCAGAGCCTGTAACAATTTTTTTGGTAAAATTAGAAAAACTTAAAACGTATAGTTTGAAAACCTTCAAACTGCTTTTTTTATCTTGTCCATTCTACTTTGCTTACATAATAATTGGCTTCAAAGCTATATTCAATTTTGATATTTATGCAAATTCTAGTTCAAGTTGGTTACTCTCTAATTTAGTTTTTAGCATCTTACTTATTCCAATTTCAATTTGGTTGTATAAAAAATTGAACTTTGATGCTCAAAGTAACTGGATTAAAGAGCTAATTGCCAATAACGGTGGAAAACAAATTGATTCGTCAATTAAATTTATCAATGAAATAAAAGAATATCAAAAAAAGGATTCAGAAAACATAGATTAAATCCAACTATTTTACTCGAATTAAAACATCTTTATTTTTATTTTAAATACATAAAAACTTTTGCATCAAAAAGATGCAAAAGTTTTGTTTATTTGTATATAAAAAATAAGACACAACATTTTGGAAAATTTCATTACAATAAAATAAATTTAGGACAAAAACATTTTATTTACATTAATTTTCTTTATTCTAAAAAATAAAAGTATATTTGTAAAATAAACCTACTATTTTACTACCACAAATATACAGATAACAAAAATTTGTAAAATTTAGTGGCTAAACAATAAAAAACTATGATATCATCAATCCTAGACAACGACTTGTATAAATTCTCGATGCAAAATGCTGTGGTAAAGCTTTTTCCGCGTGCCAAAGTAAGATATAAATTTATCAACCGCAACCAAACCCCTTTCCCTGAGGGCTTTGCAGAAGCTTTGCGCAAAGAAATTTATAAAATGGCTGATTTGAAACTTCAGCCCGATGAAAAAGATTTTTTGGAGCGACGATGTTACTACCTCGACCCCACTTACCTCGATTTTTTGCGTGGTTATCGTTTCGACCCCAGCGAAGTAGGTGTTATTCAGATAAGTGGAAATTTGCAAGTATCGGTGGAAGGCTATTGGTACCGAACTATTATGTGGGAAGTTCCACTAATGGCTTTAATTTCAGAACTTTATTTCAAACTGACCAATTCAAAGCCTTTTTCTGATGATAAAATAGCTGAAATAGTGCAAAAAAAGATAACCAATTATAACTACAAAGCCGTAAAAGTTGCCGACTTTGGAACTCGTCGCCGTTACTCGCACGCCGTACAAGATTTAGTAGTCAAAAACCTAAAAGAGTATGGTGGAAACGCATTTACAGGAAGCAGCAACGTCTTTTTTGCAAAAAAATACGACACTACGCCCATTGGAACGCATGCACACGAGTGGTTTATGTTTCACGGAGCAAAATATGGCTACAAAATAGCCAATAAATTGGCTTTAGAGCATTGGGTTGAGGTTTATAGAGGCGATTTGGGCATTGCACTATCCGATACTTACACTTCCGACGTGTTTTTTAGAGCTTTCGATAAGAAATTTGCCAAACTCTTCGACGGAGTTCGACAAGATTCGGGCGACCCTTTGCTTTTTGCCGACAAAGTAATAGCGCATTACAAAAGCTTGAACATAGACCCAAAATCGAAAGTTATTGTGTTTTCTGATGGGCTAAATCCCGAAGAAGTTGCTAAAATAGCCGACTATTGCCGCAACCAAATTGGAATGTCGTTTGGTGTAGGCACAAATTTCACTAACGATGTGGGTGTTAAGCCATTAAACATCGTAATTAAAATAACCGATGCTTTGCCCGAAGGTGGACAAAATTGGGTTTCGACTGTTAAACTTTCCGACACCGCCGGAAAACATACTGGTACTCAAAAAGCTATAAAATTATGCAAAGATTTGTTGGAAATTGATTGATGTAATTTTGATGTGATGATTGATTGATTTGAAAATTCTTTTGAACAACCATCAAATCAAACAAAAAATCAGCACCCCAACAAAACATTGGTAGTGTAAAAAAATGGTGACTTTTTGAAAAAGTTAGCTAAAATTGTAAATTTTCCAATTTTTCGTAATAAAATAACAATGTAACAATGTAACAATGTAACAATTTGTTATTAGAATTTTGGGGAAATTGTGTAATTTTACTTTTCTTAGAATTTCGGTTACTATCAAGTTACGCTATCAAAATATCATTGGTAAGGCTCGAAAGATTTTTCGTCGCCTTCCATGCTATTAAAAAATTCATTCTTTTTATCTACCTGATTTTCTTGCTTTTCAGCCACAGGCGGAGTTACCGCAGGAGTAATTGCCAAAGGCGCTACCTCTATCTTTTCTCGTAATAAATTCGATAACTTCATTTGCATTTCCATAATGTAAGCCTGCAACTGATGAATATCATTGTCTTTTGAATGTTCTGTTTTGAAAAAACCAACAGCTTTGAGCAATTCATTCGCCAATTCATTCAAAATAACTGCCTTGCCCGACATCTCCTCCGAAATAGCCGCTGTGCTTTGGGTTGCAATATTCATTTGCCCAATGGCGGTATTTACCTGAAGTAAACCATGCCTTTGCTCGGCACTCGAAACTGCAATTTCTTGCACAAGTTGTGTAGTATTTTCTATTTTTTTGATGGTATTCGCAATTAATAAACCCGAATTTTCGGCACTCAAAACTGTTTCTTTCGACAATTCACGAATAATTAAAGCCGAATTTTGGCTTTCTACCGAAAGAGACCGCACCTCGCCTGCCACTACTGCAAAACCTTTTCCGTATTCACCCGCACGAGCAGCCTCAATGGAAGCATTTACTGCCAAAATGTTCGTTTTTTCAGCTATTTCGTTCACTATCGAAATTTTTTCAACAATAGTTTTGAGCGAATCAATTGTAGCAAACATCACTTGCCCAAGTTCTTTTATATCGTGATACGCCTGAAGTGCTATTCGCTCAGTAACACCCGCATTTTCAGCATTTTGGTTCACACTTGCCACCATTTGCTCCATCGACGACGAAATTTCTTCTATCGATGCTGCCTGCTCCGATGCACTTGTAGAAGTTTGATTTGCACTTGTCATAATTTCTTGGCTTGCTTGCTGATAATTTACCGAAATAGTTTTAATTTGACCTATCGTTTCTGCTATTTTGAGCGACATATTGTTGAGCGAATTGCCCAGAATACTTGTTTCGTCTTTTGTATTTACTTCTAATTTTTGATACAATATTCCTTCCGACATTTGTTTGGCAAACTCTACGCTTTTTCTAATCGGAGTTGTAATTCCTCTGCTAATAAAAAAAGTAATCACCAAAATTAAAGCTAATAAAAAAAGTCCGATAAAAATAGAAGTTAAAAATTTATTTTTAGCACTCGCTGCTATTTCTTCTTCTGGTATTTGAACAAAATAATACCATGGTGTTTTTGTATCACCAATATCTATTCGAGCGATGGTAGTAATAAATACGGTATTTTTCTTTTCATTAAACGAGCTAAATTGCACTACCGAATTTTGTTTAAGCTGCTGCACCAAACTTGTAGAATCCAAATCGAACAAAATACTTGCATTTTTGCCAATAAAACTAGTATCAACGTGCATAGTAATAATAAGTTGGTTCGATAAAATGCCACTTGTGCCAGCATCGGACAAATTCATGGCTTTAGTAATTTCATGCAATCGACTAAATTCCACGTCAATACCTACAACCCCAAAAAATTCTCCATTTGCAATTAAAGGATGCACACAAGAGGTTTCATAATATTCTTTTTGAGTTACGTCGCCCGGATATATCCATTTTGTTGGTTCTGTAATAACCTCACGCTTTGTTTTTTTAGGCAAAACATAAAAATCCTCGGTATAAAAACTTTTATAATCTTCGCCCACAAAATCTTGAACTATTTTATTGCCCGAAATTAACCACGCCGGACCAAAAAGTTCTACCGAATTTTCAATCGTAAAAGTTTCTATATTTTTTGCTTTTATCGAGTCGTATTCAAATTGAACCCAAACACTCAAATAATTTTTGTTCGCTGACAAAACTCGCTTCATGAGCAAATCCACCATCTTTCGCTCACCAGTTCCATTTTCTTTCCATTCTTCGTAAGCATTTGCAATTGCTTGTGCAGAAGTAAGCGTATTTTCCAAATACGCCTTTACTTTATTTGAGCCTTCCGATGCCTTATTTATTGCCAACTCTTTTGAAGATTGAAAAGCACCATCATAAATTGTTTTTGAAAGATAAAATACAATTGATAAAAAGATGATACTTATAGGAATAAAAATAAAAATAATTAATTTTCGGCTCAGTTTGCTTAAAATATATTCTTTCATGAAATAAGGTTTTTATACAAAAGCAAATATAAAAAAATATAATTGTTTTTACAAATTAAATAAACTAGAAACCAAAAAACTTTTATTTGGAAAAACCTTTTCTATTACCTATTTTTGCTTTCATTAGAATATTGATTCCTACAAATTTTCAATTTTTTAAGAAGTTCTTTTATACATTACTAACTACGTTAAAAATGAAAAATAAACTTATCGCTTTTGTATTATTTTTACTTGTAAATAGTCTGATTTTGAAGGCTCAAGATAGAATAAACAGTAGTAATTTTGCAACACGCTCCGAAATAATCGCTCAAAATGGAATGGTTGCCACTAGCCACCCTTTGGCAACGCAAATAGCCTTAGATATTCTCAAAAATGGCGGAAATGCAATTGATGCAGCCATCGCTGCCAACGCCGCCTTGGGCTTAATGGAGCCGACAGGCAGTGGAATCGGTGGCGATTTGTTTGCCATTATTTGGAGCGCAAAAGACCAAAAACTTTTTGGCTTAAATGCCAGTGGACGCAGCCCAGAACTTATTAATTTAGAATATTTTAAGCAAAAAAATATGAGCAAAATTCCAGCTTATGGCGCACTGCCTGTTACAGTTCCGGGTTGCGTTGATGGTTGGTTTGAAATGCTCAATAAATTTGGAAGCATGAAAATGTCGCAAATATTAGCGCCTTCCATCGATTATGCTCGCAAAGGATTTCCCGTTACCGAGCTCATTGGTTTCTACTTGTCGGCTTCAGCTCGAAATTTTAAAAATATGCCCAATTTTTCAGAAACGTATATGCCTAATGGTGAAGGACTTAAAAAAGGCGATGTGTTTAAAAATCCATTTTTGGCAGATACTTACGAAAAAATAGCCAAAGGTGGGCGAGATGCTTTTTATAAAGGTGAAATGGCTAAAACTATTGCAAATTTCATTCAAGCACAAGGTGGTTTTTTGACAGAAAAAGACCTTGCAAGCCACACTTCGGAATGGATTGAGCCTGTTTCGACCAATTATCGCGGTTACGATATTTGGGAACTTCCACCCAACGGACAAGGAATTGCAGCTTTACAAATTTTGAACATCATGGAAACTTATGACGTAAAAGCAATGGGCTTTGGCAGTGCCGATTACGTGCATTATTTTACCGAAGCCAAAAAATTAGCTTTTGAAGACAGAGCAAAATATTATGCAGACCCCGAATTTGTAAAAATTCCTACCGAAAAACTTATTTCAAAACAATATGCCCTTGAACGCAAAAAACTCATCAAAGATAGAGCTGCCAGAACTTACGATGCCGGAAATTTAGACCAAGCAAACACGATTTATTTGACAGTAGCCGACAAGTTTGGCAATATGGTTTCGCTAATTCAAAGCAATTACAGGGGAATGGGCTCGGGAATGGTGCCACCCAAATTAGGCTTCATGCTACAAGACAGAGGCGAACTTTTTTCGCTCACCGAAGGGCACAACAATGTAATTGCTCCTCGAAAACGCCCGTTTCACACAATTATTCCGGCATTTATAACCAAAGACGGAAAACCTTGGATAAGCTTTGGAGTAATGGGCGGAGGAATGCAGCCACAAGGTCATGCTCAGATAGTTATGAACTTGATAGACTTTGGCATGAATTTGCAAGAAGCAGGCGATGCACCACGTATTCAGCATGTTGGCTCTTCCGAACCTACGGGCGAAATAATGACCGATGGCGGTGAAATTTTATTAGAGTCGGGTTTTAGTTACGAAACCATAAAAGCGCTAATGCTTCGAGGGCACAAAGTTTCGTTCGATTTGGGTGGTTACGGTGGTTATCAAGCTATAATGTGGGACGAAAAAAACAAAGTATATTATGGAGCTTCCGAATCGCGCAAAGACGGACAAGCTGCTGGTTATTAGGTTGTTAATTATATTTATTGCTTTTCAAAGAATTTTATAAAAGAGAACTTCTAAAAATTAAAATTTCAAGGTAAATATTATTGTTCATATTTACCTTGAAAATTATAATTATCAGAAGCTTTTTTTGCTATTTTTCGCTTTTATCATTTACTCCAAATTTTGAATCTACTTTTACAAACGGAATAATTGCCATAATAGGAAGCGTGCAAATTAGAACCCAAACAAAGAAATTTTGATAGCCAATAATCTCTTGTAACCAGCCACTTAGCATACCCGGAAGCATCATACCAAGCGCCATAAATCCGGTAGAAATTGCAAAGTGTGCGGTTTTGTATTTTCCTTCTGAAATATAAATCATGTAAAGCATGTATGCCGTAAAGCCAAAGCCATAACCAAACTGCTCAATAGCAACTGCTGTGCCAATTGCAATAAGCGAAGTAGGCATTGCAAACGACAAATAAACATAGGCTAAATGGGGAATATTCATAATTAAAACCATCAACCACAACCAATATTTAAGCCCTTTGCGTGCAGCCAAAATACCTCCTAAAATACCTCCAAGAGTAAGAGCAATCATGCCAATCGTTCCATACAAAAGCCCTAAGTCTCCGGTAGTTATGCCCAAACCACCCGCCTCACGCGAGTCGATTAGGAAAGGTGCTGCCAATTTAATCAATTGAGATTCGCTCAAACGATATAAAAGTAAAAATCCGAGTATAACCCAAATCTCCTTCTTGTTGAAATACAGCACAAAAGTATGAATAAACTCTTTGAAAAAGCCCCTTCCTTCGCCATTTTCGTGTTTTACATCGCTTGCCGGATAAGGCAACATAAATTTATGATAAATAAAAAAGGCAAAAAATAGAATAGCTAAAATACCAAAAGAAATAGTCCATGCAAAGGTAATATTTCCCGAACGTCCTAAAAAAACAGCAGTTTTGGTCGAGTTCAATTTTGGGTCGAGTTGAATAAGTGCATAAGCCGTTTTGTCCTGATTTTCACGATTAAACACAAAACGAACACCTTCAACAAGCATGATACTTTTGTCGCCGTCTTTTTGTCCAAAATTCAAGATAATATCCTTATCTTTAGCTATTTCTCTATTCAATTTGAACGCAACAATTCCGACATTTCCAACGCGGTTTCCTGTCTTAACTGGCTCTTTATTAAAGCGTTCCTTCAAAATAGCTTTTAGTTTAATCGAAACATTTTTTTGCCACCAGCTTGGTTCTTGCGTTATTTGTTCTTCCTTCTCATAAAAATTGTTCTGAACATTACTATTGTGAACAACAGCCAAAAGAGAGTCATATATTTGTTTATCAATATTTTCGGTGCTCAAATTCAATTCCGAAACACTAATAAATTTCAACTCTTCGGTAGTTGATTTTACATTTGTATATTCTGGCAAAGTAATGTTGTGTTCCAATTCTATATTATTTCTTGCATTTACCTTAATTTCAAGTGGTTCTAGTCCACTAGTTGTTTCAAAATGTCCTGCAATAATTACAATCAATCCCTGCCCAGTGAGCATAGCAATTCGGTAAAAAGTACTTCTAATTCCAACGTAAAATGTTTGTTCATTGCTATTTAGTGCTAGCATATAAAAACCATCGGCAGCAATATCGTGTGTAGCAGAACTAAATGCCAACAGCCAAAAAAATGCTAAAGTATATTGAAAAAAACTTGAGGTTGGAATTGTAAACGCCACTCCAGCCAAACCTGCTCCAATCAAAAGTTGCATCAAAACAATCCAGTATCGCTTGGTTTTCAAAATATCAACCACCGGACTCCAAAGCGGTTTTATAACCCAAGGTAAATATAACCAGCTAGTATATAGAGCAATATCAGTATTTGAAATGCCCAAACGCTTGTACATAATTACCGAAAGAGTCATTACTATAATGTAAGGAATTCCTTCAGTATAATAAAGAGAAGGAAGCCATCGCCATACGTTTATTTTCTTTTCAGACATAGTAAATTATTGTTTTTGAAATAATTAAATAGTATTAATTTCGTAAAGTTTATATTAAATTAATTGAATTTTGAATTTTAAAATTGTTTCCCACAACTTGTAAGCACTTGTATTCAAATGTAAACCATCGGAAGTATAATCAATTTTTAGATGATTGTCATCATCAACAAAAAGCTCATAAAGAGAAAGATACACACAATTAGACTCTTTTGCAAATAAATTCAAAAACTCATTAAACCTCAAAATATCAACTACTTGCAGTTTACTATTTTTGAAAATATTTTTATTTACAGGCAACAACGATTGTATAAAAATCTGAATAGCTCTATTTTTTTCTTGCAAAATAAAAACAATTTTCTTGTAGTTATTCAAAATTTCATGGCAAGCTATTGCCTCTCCTAAATCATTAATTCCTAATAATATAAAAACAATTTGAGGCTCAAATTCAACAACTTTATTGATGCGCAAAAGAACATCAGATGTTTTGTCGCCTTTTACTCCAAAGTTTTGAATTTTATGCTGCTTGAAAACTGATTGCCAGTTATTTGCCTGCGTTAAACTATCGCCCAAAAACGCAATTTTCATCTTTTAATTCAACTCCTTTTTGTATCTCCAAAAAACTCTAGTTATCTGAGCACCAACATAATGTGAATAAAATGCAGTAGGCGCAACCCAAGGAATAATAGCCGTTTTATATCCTTGATTTTTAAGGTCTTGAAGGCAAAGTTTTAATAATATGCTTCCAATTCCTTTCCCGCGCATATCGGCATGCGTACCCATAGGACCAAACCAAGCCAAACCCTTATTGTTTGCACTATGTAACGAAAAAGCCTTAATTTTGCCCTCGAGTTTAGCAATGTGAACAGCAATAGGTTCATTTTTGTAAGCCTCTTTTATTTCGTTTTGCCAAAGTTCCCATTCTTCTTTTGCAAAATTAAGCAATTCCTCTTTCTCGTTTTCCTCAGCTCTTTTTACTTCAATTGCTTCTTTCTCAAGGAATTTTAACTCATTTTCTACAGAAAAGTCTTGCTCCAAACTCACAGTCATATTAAAAGAATCCTCAAATTTTTTAAAGCCCAATTTTTGCACAAAACAAACGGCAGGCGTGTATTTTGGGTCAATTCCAGGCATATAATAATTCAAAGGCGTATCATAAAAACGCACAATATCTGTCTTTTTTTCTCGGAAATAGTTTTCGAGTTGCAAATACATTTTTGTAGCAATATGCTGTCTTCTAAGCTCTTTGCTAACAATCATTAATTTAATAAAGCCGTAATTTACTCCCCTAATTGTTTGCTCCACACCTTGCATAAATGCAATTATTTTTGCATCTATTTTTGCCACAAGAGTAGTTTCTGGATTCCAGCGTGGATCTCCATTAAGTTTATTTTCCAAAAGTTCTTCGGTAAAAAAATCAAATTCTGAATTTTCATTGAATAAATTCAAAACTTCGAGAAAATAACTGTCCTTATATTTTTCAATGCTTATCGACATTTTTTTACTATTGATTTTAGAGTATTTTTTTTAATAACTTTTTTTAGCTAAATTTTAAATTTTGCATGTCTAAAAAAACAAAAACTTCTCAAATATGACTACTATTTTGTTGAATTTCAAGCAAAAACTCATCAAAAAGCTCTTTATGAATAGATGTTTGCTTGAAAATATCAATTATATCTTCTTTGGCAATTTTAAGAAAATCTTTTTCGAGCGGAGTAATTAAAATTCCTCCAAATTCAACCGAAGCAGGCGTTACCAAAATATTAGCATCACCTTCGGCGGTATATTGCCAAGGACGATGTGCGCCACGTAAAAACATGATTATGAGAAATCTACCTTCCACATAACGCGTTAAAATGTTCATTGCAGGTTCTTCTGAATTTCCACTCCTTTTTTCGAGAAGCTCGTAAACTCTATTAAATTCGTTTTCAATGTCTTGCGCATTATCAGAGCTGAAAATTAATATTTTTCGGATAGAATCATCAACTGCCCAAAGCTCGCAAAATTTTGATTTTAAAAGCTTTCCATATTTTTTTATCAAATTAGCATATCCCGTTCCGATAGGCAAAAAATCATTATTTCCAGCTTGAAAATGAAAGTGATCGGGAGCCGAAGCTCCACATTTGGGTCCATTATAAAAAACCGTAAATTCATCTAAAAGCCTTGATATTTCAAGCATCTCGCCCATTCTACCTTTCAAAAGCTGTGGCACATGATTGATATCCGAAATGGTAAGATGTTGCTCAAAAATAGGAAATGGATTGATTAAAATATCATATTTTTCTAAAATAGTAATTTCACTTTGCTCTTTTGGGCGATTTTTTTTGCACAAAAAACAAGGGCGTTCGGAAAGCGTTTTGGCATCTACTTTTGCAGCCGATGAGCGAATTCTGCCTGGATTAAATTGCACTTTAATTGTAAAGTTGTCAAACAAAATTTCTTTTACTTGAACATTGCCTAAATCCATGTAGTTTTTTTTAGCCATTTCCCAATCTGTTATTTGATTAGTTATCAAATTCTTGGCTAATTTTGAATAATTATTCATTTTACCTTAAAATTTTTATCTTAATTCAATTTTTACACAGAATTTTGGTCTAAAGCACTCAAAAACTTTAGACCAAAAGTTAAATGCTAAAATTACCCTATTATTTTATTTTTTACAATTCATCTTTTGTCTTGCTTTCAATTCAAAAGTACGGATTCTATCCTTGTAAATATTGTGATTATTCATTACACTTATATCAAGGTCGGCATCTGAATTATCGTCCCAGCGACGGCATAAATAAAGGCTATTGTAGATTCTTCCAATTTTGTAATTGCGCGAAATTGCTAAGCCTACCGCATAATCCTCACCATAACTTACATTAGGAATATTTAATTTGCGCAAAAGTGGCGTGTAAAATGCACGAGGAGCTCCTAAACCATTAATACGCAAAGCATTATTGCGTCCGTTGTCTTCAGTCCATTCTTTGTGGTCGATAAGTCCGGGAGGAATTGAATTGAGTTTAAAATCAACAAGTTCGTAAGAGCCAACTACCATTGCACACTTCTCCTTATGAAAAGTATCTACAATTTGCTGCAAAGTTGTTTCGTCTTTGTACAAATCATCGCTATCGAGTTGAACTGCAAATTTTCCACATTTTGAGTGGTGAACAGCTTCATTCCAGCAACCTCCAATGAGCAAATCACGTCTTTCTGGTACTACATGAAGCAATCTTTCGTCTTTTTGAGCCAATTCTTCGATAATTTCACCTGTTTTATCCGAAGAATGGTTGTTTACTACAATTAAATTGAATTTAAAATCGGTTTTTTGTGCTAAAACTGATTCAATAGCTTCTTTAATTGTCTTTTCGCGATTAAAAACCGGAATTACAACCGATGCTGTATATTCAAAATCGCCATTTTTAAATTTGATTTTTTCAAATTTCGGCTTTAAAAAGGCTCTTACGTTTTTAAGATGTTCGGTAGCCGCTATTTCCATTTCTATTTGAACAGTACGATTTTTGGGATCCACATAATCAAATATTTTTTGCCCCGATTTGCGCTCATCTTTTTCTTCCAAAACATAAAGTATTTCCGGAATTCGAACAATAGATTTTTTTTCCATCAGTTTTAGTCTGATAGAATATAAACCGGCAAATTTAAACTCAGTATTTAATTTTTTTGCAGCCTTCTTAAATGCTTTCGTTTTGAAAAAGAATAAGCTACCGAAATTAAAATCATCGCGCAAACTACCTTCTTGGCAATCAATTAATAAGTGCTTCTTTTTATTGCCATTTTTCATTTCGGCATAGTCTGAATATACAAAATCAGCACTTGTATCGTCTGCTACAGCAACAAAACGCTCTAAAGCAAATTGCCCTAACGAAAGCGCACTTTCAGTTTTAAGTAAAACGGTATAATCAGAGTTGCTCAATTTTGCTATTTTTTGCAAGTTTACAGAAGTTGTAAAATCAGAAATCGCCGTTTTTTTTATTTTTTTACAATCTGTTTCTAATTCAAGGCTCGAATTTACGAAAATTGCTTTGACCAATTTATTGTCTTTTAATTCAAGCAATGTTTTTTTCACATCTTCTACATTTTGATTTAGAAGAAAAATGTTAATGGATTTTGACATGGTTAAATTTTTTTTAAGATTTTCTTAAATTTCAAATTTTTAAATGCAATTTTAAACAATATAAAGTCTTTTTGGTATTTGCATTTGACTAAATTTTAATCACTTACATTAGTTACAAAAATAAAAATCTACACTAAACCAAAAACGCTCTATTTTTGTGTTCAAAATTAAAAAAAAAATTTGTAATACATATTATATATTACATTTTTTTTTTTAATTTTGTATTTGAATTTTTTTCAAATGATAAAATAAAAATACATCATAACATAATTTTATAATTTAAAAACTAAATGATATTATTAGCTGATAGTGGTTCTACCAAAACAGACTGGGTTATTATATTTGATAATCAAATAGTTAGAAAACTTTCAACAGAAGGAATTAATCCTTTTTTCCACAATACAGAAAGTATTTATGCCCGCTTAGAAAATGAATTCTCGGAAGAAGAAAAAAGCAAAGTTAGAAAAATCTATTTTTATGGTGCGGGCTGTATTAAAAATACAAACTCCCATATAGTCGAAAATGCTCTAATTCAGATATTTAAATATGCTGAAATTGAAGCAAACGATGATATGCTTGGTGCTACTCGCGCGCTGTTTGGCAATCAACCAGGCATTGCCTGCATACTCGGAACAGGCGCAAACTCTTGCTTGTACACAAGAGGCGAAATCATCGACAAAGTGCCAACCTTAGGCTATATTTTAGGCGACGAAGGAAGTGGAGCCTATTTAGGACGGAAACTTATAAACCATTATTTCAAACGTAAATTGCCTATTCCTTTAGCTCAAGCATTTGAAAAACAATACAATCCAATTCAAGTGCAAATTCAAAATGCTGTTTACAAAGAAAAAAATCCGAATCGCTTTTTAGCTTCTTTCACTCCTTTTTTAAAAGAAAATAGCCAAAATGGGTACATTAAAAAGTTCCTTTTCGATAGTTTTTCTGACTTTTTTGAAAGCAATATTATGCAATACTCCAATTACCAAACTTATGACATTGGTTTTATTGGTTCAATTGCCTATCATTTTTCCGAAATATTAAATGAAGTAGCTGAAAATAAGAAGCTTAAAATATCTTTCATTCTCAAAAAGCCAATAGATGCTCTAATTGCATATCATATTTCAAATTAAAATTTATTTATTTAAAATAGCAAATAAATCGTCTATATAATTGATTTTTAGTAATATATATAATATCTTTTAAAAAATAACTTTTTTCTGCTTTTTTTCAAACAAATATAAATTCAAAAAAGCTGTATTATAAATTATTTTAAAGAAAATGAATAGATAAGTAAGTAATAAATGAAATTATAGCTCCTA
>JAIFNL010000175.1 GCA_020047755.1 Bacteroidota bacterium | reverse complement strand
GCAACTAATTTGCTTTTATTTGCAAAAATAAAAACATAACTAATTGATTATGAACTTTGCCAAAGTTAAAAACTTTGGCAAAGTTGACTAACACACACACTTTAATTAACAACAAAAAAATTACTAACTATTTATCCCACCAAACTCTTTCGGTAAATTTATCTTCTTTAGTTGCTAAACGTGCAACAGCAGCTTCTACATTTGATTTATTGGTAGAATATTCAGAAGAAGCGTAGGCTCTACGACGTGGAATAGTCGAAATCATAGCACCTTTGCCTGGTGTTAAAACAGGGAAATCTAATCTACGCCATTCAGCCCAAGCTTGTGTTCCTTGCATGTAAAGTGCAATCCATTTTTGTAAACCAATTTGTTCTTTCCATTTAGTTTGATTGTATTGAACACTAGGCTGCGCTAAATAATTAGTTATGTCGGTTGAAGAAATACCATTGTATAGCATAGATGCTGTAACAGCAGCATTGTAAGTATCTGAAGCGGTTCCGGCTAACCATGTTCTTGCTTGTGCTTCAGCTTTGATAAATAAAATCTCGGCTGCAGTCATTAAAATAGAAGGAGCAGTTTGTCCTCCGTACATATTGCCAGGCAAAGACACGCTATTTTTATCTACCGAAGTACTCGAAGGCAAACCGTAAGTTAAGCCTACATAAAGACCTCCTGTTACACTTGGATTGGCATATTTAGCAATACGTGGGTCATTAAAATAATGCATAGTATCAAGCAGTGTATTGGCTACTGCAAAAAAATCGGCACCACCGTAAACAACGTTGTCTTGATAAATAGGATTCGATTCAGCATCGGTAGGATAATGATTAAAACGAGCAAAGTCGGCAGATGTTTTGAAGGCTGCATTGAAATTGGCATCGGTTAAATATTTTTTTGCAGTGGTTTCATCGGCTTCTGAAAGTCGCATGGCTATACGCAATTGTAAAGAGTGTGCAAAAGCTTTCCATTTGTTCATATCGCCACTGAAAATTAAATCTCCTTTTAATGAAATAGCCGGATTTACATTTAACATTGCTATTGCATTGTCTAAAGTAGCCAAAAGACCTTTGTAAATAGACTCTTGGGTATCATAAACAGGAGCTATAATATCGTCTTTTCCACGCAATGCTTCGGAGTATGGAATATCACCCCAAATGTCAGTAATATTATGGAAAACCCATGTTTGTAGAATTTTTGCAACTGCTATTTGGTTATTGTTTTCGCCATATTGCAAAATATCATTTTTAAACAAATCGTTGCTATTTAACTCTATAATTTCTTGCAAATCGGCAAGTCCTTCAGTATAAATTCCTCCAAATGAAGAAATTCCATCATCGCCATAATTCGATTTTTCAGGATAATCGAGCAAAGCTAATTGTTGTGAGTATAAAGCACCCAATTGAGCCAATTCACCATTCATATTGTAAACTAATTTAGCTTGTGCTTGGGTAAGCAATGCATCAGTAGGTACAAAACTTGGTCTGTTTGGATCATAATTCATTTCTTCAAATTTTTCACATGCTCCAGCCGTAAAAAGTACAAGAAATAAAACCCATTTATATTTTAATATTTTCATTTTATTATTTTTTTAAATTAGAATTTTAAATTAACATTAAAACCGATAGAACGGGTCGAAGGAAGCGAGCCACCTTCGTAGCCTTGTGCCGCTTGACTAATTGAATTAACTTGTTCTGGGTCGAAACCATCGGCGTTTGAATGTAATAATGCTACATTTCGGGCTACTACTGAAATAGTAATGCCTTGCATTTTTACTTTTTGAGCTATTGATGTTGGTAAATTATAACCTAATTTTAATTCTCTCAACTTTATATAGCTTGCATCGTAAACAAATTCTTCGGGTAAATTACGCAACTGGCGGTAGTAATTTCGAGCAGTTATGTATGTTGCATTAGGCTGTCCGTCAGTTCTTACTCCTACAGAAAGCATACCACCTCCGTCTGCTAAAGCTAATCGTTTGTCAATTCCTTTGTCATTTAAGCCTACTGTCATCTCGGTTTGTCCCGAAGCGGTAGCCCAACGATTGGCAATAGAATAAACTAAACCTCCTTTTTGGAAATCAACTAAAGCACTGAAAGTAATACCTTTGAAATTGAATGTATTCATTACGCCTCCGTTAAAATCGGGCATAATGCTACCCATTGCTTTAGGAGCTCCTGCGCGTATAAAATATCCAGAGTTGTCCACTAATTTATTACCGTTTTCATCTAATTTATAAGTATTATTAACCCATAAAGTTCCATATTCGCCGCCTACTTCGGCTGTTACCCAACCTGAGCCTCCATCGGAAATTTCGTATTGTGTTAAATCTCCATAAAGCGAATTGAGTTTACTTTCGTAAGTAGAAAAATTGGCTGAAATATTCCAGTTAAATGAATTTGTTTTCACTGGCGTTCCGCTTACAGCAAGTTCCCAACCTTTGTTTTCTATTTCACCCGCATTGATAACTGCAGTTGAAAAACCTGAAGTAGATGAAATATCTAAGCCAATGATTTGGTCGAATGCTTTACGGTCGAAATAAGTTATATCTAAACTGGCTCTTCCATTTAAGAAAGCTGTTTCAAGACCTACCTCAAATTCTGATGTGGTTTCGTTTTTCAAACGAGGGTTGTTGCGTACATCGCTCACAGTAAAAGTAGTAATAGTTTCAAACGAAGTAGGCACATAAGCGTTGTATAAGCGATACGCCCAAGTATCATTACCTACGCGAGCTAAACCAGCTCTAATTTTACCGAAAGAAAGAATATTTTGGTCGGGTAGTAATTCAGAGAATACAAAGCTTCCACTAACAGAAGGATAGAAATAAGAATTTGCATCAACAGGTAAGGTAGAAGACCAATCGTTTCTACCCGATAAATCTAAATACAACATATCTTTGTAACCCACAGATGCCGAAACAAACAATGAATTGGTTTGTCTTTCAGAAAAAGAAGTATTTGCACTTACAGGGGAAGCACTATTTGAAACATGAAAAAAGTTATCAATAATGAGTCCATCTACTGTTCCTATGTAAGCTGAATTGTATTGAGAATAACGAATATTACCTCCGGCAACCGCCGAAAGAGATATATCTTCAGTCAAATGCTTGTTGTAACTCAAAATACCTTCAAAGTTATTTTCAAAAGCAGAACTGGTTGTTTCGCTATAACCAGATGTTGTAATACCTCCTGAGCCTACGCGCTGGTTGATTCCTAAGGTATAATAATCGGTTCTTGCAGTTCCTGTAAAACTTAAACCTTCAATAATATCAATTTTAAAACCCACATTACCATAAACTCTGTCTTTAGTGTCCATAGCGTAAATATTGTTCAAAACCCAAAATGGATTGTTGCTATAATTCATTTCAAGGTTTCCGGAACTTAACGAGGTAAAATTCCAGCCTACTTGTTGTCCTAAAGTAGGAGAATACCAATATTTACGAAGTGCGTCAGTATCAACTTGTCGTTGAGTCCACACACGCATAGCACCCACTACGTTGATGCCATCGCCAGTGTATCCAAATTGCGAGCGACCCATGGTTTCTTGTTTGATATAATTGAAGTTTGTGAAAATTTCAACTTTGTCATGCAATTTTGTACTTCCTTTAAAAGAAATAATATTTTTTTTCAGTTCTGAATTGGGTACAACACCTTTTTGATTTACATTAGTATAACTCAAACGGAAAACGTTTTTTTCATTACCACCATTAATCGAAACACTATTGCTTAAAGTAACTCCTGTGTCGAAAATATTTTTATAGTTGTCAGGATTTGCCGAAAAAGGATAAGCTTTCAGATAATTTTCACTTTCAGGCACAAACGAATCCCAATGCAAAACATTTGTTCCATTAAGTTTTGGACCCCAACTCTCATCTGCTGCCGATTCTACAACAGGTGTTCCATTAAAAGCCTGCCATTCAGCACCTAAACCATTTGCAGAAGCATTGGCATAATTGAACGTAGGGAATGTTATTGACAAACCTCCTCCATATTCATTTTGAAAATTAGGTAAAATATACACATTGTCAAAAGTAGTTGTTGATTGTAATAACAATTACTCCATTTGCACCTCTATTTCCATAAAGAGTTGTAGCTGCTGCGCCTTTTAAGATAGAAACGCTTTCTACATCATCGGGGTTAATATCTTGCGCTCCGTTTCCAAAATCGTAACCTTCTGTTGAGTTACTGTAATTGTAGTTCGAAATAGGAGTTCCATCAACCACAAATAGAGGTTGGCTACTTCCGCCCAATGAGGAAACCCCACGTACAATTACACTCGAAGAACCGCCCACAGTTCCCGAACCGGTTTTGATTTGCACGCCGGCAACTCTACCTTGCAACGAGTTTGAAATTGAAGTTGGGTCTTTTACTGCCATATCGTCGGCACTAATTTCCTGCACCGAGTAGCCCAGAGAACGCTCTTGGCGTGAAACACCAAGCGCTGTAACTACCACATCGTCAAATACAATGTCGAGACTTTGTAAAACCACATCTATAACCGACTGTCCGTTTATGGCTACTTGCTGAGCTTCCATTCCCATGAACGAAAAATTCAAAACAGCCGTACCATCGGGTAAAGTAAGCTCGTATTTTCCATCGCCATCGGTTATTGTTCCTACTGCGGTATTGTCGCTTGCCCAAATATTTGCACCCGGAATTGGTGCCCCGTTTGAGTCTTTTACTGTACCCGAAACGGTTATTTGTGCAAATAATTCTGCTCCAAATAAAAACAGAGCAAGGATTAATGCTAGTTTTTTCATAATGAATTGTTGGTTAAAATTAAAAAGTTAATTTTGAGTTTTCGAACAGTGTTTCAAGAAAACAATTTCCTTTGAATTGATTCTAATTCAAAACTACACCTTAGTTTAAAAAAAAACAAGTGTATTTTAAAAAATATGCCAATTCCAAAACAAATTGAACTTGTACACGATTAAATTTGAATTTATAATTATTGCTTTCATTCTAATTTTTGACAGTCTTTTTATAAAAAAAAACAATGAAAATAAGGCAAAAACAATTTCAAATAAATAACAAATATAACGCTTTTGTTAAAAATTCACAAAACGAAATTACAAAATAGTTAGATATATACAAAACAATTTGTACTACATATTACCAAAAACAGTTTTGTTTTTTATTAAATTACTCATTTTCTTGCTTTTATAATTTTACAATTTTATTCTTAAATCGAATAATTTAATAATTTAATAATTAGAGGTTGTTTAAATTTTTTAAACAACCTCTAAGGCACTTTTTTTATCTGTGAAAATTTATTTTCTTTTTTGTGTTTTATCATAATGAAAAAAAACAAAAGTGCAAAAACCGCTTGCACTTAAAAACTCTAAATTAGCTCGTTTCTTCCACCAAAGCAATTTCTTCTGGTGTTAAATTATATAGTTCATAAATCATTTTGTCTATTTCTTTATCTAATTGTTTTACTGAATATATGATATTATTAATCTCCGATTTATTGTCATTAAAATATTCTTCCCAAGTATCTTGTTCTTTGAAATTTAATGAAATTTTTTGTTTTTTAAGTTCAGTCAAAATTGTTTTAAAATCAGTTTGATAAAATGCTAACAGAATATTTGTTATTTTTATTTTGTCAATATTTGATTTTAAACGATTTGGAAATTTTATTGTTAATTTATTAAGTTCTTCATTTTTAGCAATTATTTCATCAACTTTATTTATTATTTGAGTTTGATTATTTGAAATTTTTATTGGAAACTGTCTGCAATTTGCAATTAAAATTTTTTGGAATAGTTCTTTTTCTTGGTCAAGAAATTTGAACTTATGATAATAATTTATTAATTTTGAATTAATTATCGCAAGTAGAAATTTGACATTAATTGTGTTTGGTTTTGGAATTATTCCAAATCCAATTTGAGTAAAATAATACGATTTATCAGTATAACACGCAAAAATTCTTGGCGGATTACCTGAAACAATTTGACGTATTAAAATACGTGGTTCTGTAAAGAAACGTTCTTCACGCATTGCTCCCAACCAATTACCATATTTAATATATTCTTTTACATCAGATTTTAGAAAATATCTAACAATGTTTTCACCTGTAATTAATGGTTTGTAAGTATCATCAAGTTTTGTTTCACTATGAAAAAGGCGATTTTCAATAGTTTCTTTTGAATGACCTTTATATTTGTCGTATGGTGTTATTCCCAATGTAAAATCAGCAATTTCAGTTAATTGAATACTGTCTTTTTCACATTTTTCTATTAATTTACTGCTGATGTCAGTAGAATAAATGTTATAATTAATATTGTTATCAGTTTTCCAGTTTATTTTGGGTTGTTTAACAATTAAATTATTGTCTATAAAAGAAATTTTTACGTTTCGTTTGTAAAGTATCGTTTC
>JAIFNL010000237.1 GCA_020047755.1 Bacteroidota bacterium | reverse complement strand
TCAATATCCAAATGTAAATATTTTCGTACTGCAAAATAAGTAGTTAGCGAATTTATAATTGTTCCAAATACTATGATGCCAAAAAAAAGTAAACCCACATTGTTTAAATCAACAAGTGCTGTGAGCTCTTCGGGTGCAAAGTAAATAAGAAAAGTAAGCATAAAAATAGCAACAAATCCGGCAATAATTCCATGCAAAATGCTTTTATTGATAAACGGTTTGATGATAAAATTGTTTGTAGCTCCTACAAGTTTCATAGTATTGATGCTAAAACGTTTAGAATAAATAGAAAGTCGTACCGTATTATTTAGCAAAGCAACGGCAATGAGAGCCAAAAGAAGAGAAAAAATAAAAATAACCACTCCCATTTTAGCTAAATTTTTGTTTACCAAATCAATAACCGATTCTTGAAAAAAAACTTCTTTCACTTCCGAACGTTTTTCTAAAGCATTTTTAATTTTCAAAATACTTTCGATGTTTGAGTATTCTTCATAAACTTTCACATCGATAGAAGCCAAAAGTGGATTATAGCCCAAAAATTCGACAAAATTTTCGCCCAATTCTTCGCGCAATTCTTGTGCAGCCTTTTCTTTAGAAATATAACTGGTTTGCTTTACGTAATTTTGCTCGTTCAAATATTCTTGCAACTGATTGATTTCTTGTTGTTTTGTTTCATTTTTGAGCATAATACTAAAGCCTATATTTTCTTTCACATGAGTAGAAAGTTTTGCAGCATTCAAAATGAGCAAACCCAACATTCCTATCACAAAAAGAACCAACGAAAGGCTCACAATGCTAGTGAAATAGGAATTTTTCAACTTTCGTTTCAATAGCTGAGCTTCTTTTTTTAGCGATTTCATTTGTTTTTCATTTGTAAATACATTGTGATTACAACAAGTTTAAGCGTTGTTTTTTTGTTTCAAATTGCACTAAAGTGCAAATAATCAACTAATAAACAATTAATCCGAACTATTAGAAAACAAGTTGCACTTTTGTTTGCAAAATTAATAACTTATTTCTTAAAAGAAAATTTAGTAATTACTATCTATTTCGTATTTTTGTTTTTTGAAAAGAATAAACTATAAAAGCTCTTAGAGGTTGTTTTTTTTAGTCAACTTTGCCAAAGTTAAAAACTTTGGTAAAACTCATAATCAATTAGTTATAAGTAGTGAACCAAAATTAATTGTATATTTCGTTTTGCCAAGTGCTTAAAAATAAGCAAAGAGCAAAAGGTTTACTCAAAAATAAATAGCACTGGTGCTTATTTTCCTTTTTGTGAAAACAACAACTTTATGAACAGATTCTAATTTTAAAAAATTTAAACAACATCTTAGAAGTTAAAAACAAATTAAAACAAATAATTTAATAGTTCGTGATATGAAAAAAATAGCTTTATTGTTACTCCTTTTTATAGCCGCCAACTCGCTTTTGGCTCAGGTTGTGATACAAACCACGCCCGTTTTGAAACAAAAAACAAATTTTGAGTTTAGCGAAGAATGGCAATACCTTTCGTCGGATATTTACTTAATAAATCCCGATAAATTCAACGATTTGGTCAATGATTTATCTTTTGAAACGGATAAAATTTCGGGCAAAAAGAGTAAAAAAAACACAGAATACATTGAATATTTGATTGTTACTACCAAAGTGAAAGATTTGAAGTTTTTTGGTGGCGATTTGGTTTATCCTATTTATAATTTTCAATTTGCCTTAGGCACTGATAGTAAATACAATAGCAATATTAGCAAGTCGTTTGAAGTAATTCGTATTATCGACAACTTGCCGCTAACGAGCAACAAAGATTACATAGAAGCTGATATTCAGGCAGAAGCAATTACCAATACCAAGCAAGACCGATTGAATATGATAGTGTCGGAATCGTTGAAATCTATTTCTAAAATTACCAACCCTTCCGAAGCTGTACTTTCGCTCATTGGTGAATATGGCAAAATAATGGAAAGTAAAATTCAGCGCACGCAATATCAATTCACTTCAACCATAAGGCTTTACGAGGAGCAAGATTTTAGCAAACAGTTGCACTCCATCAATGTGTATGTATTTGAACTATCGACCAATAAACCGGCAAAAATTAATACCGACGAACTTACGAAATACGTAACGGCAAGTGAAAATCCACAAATAACACGCGATATTTTGTCGCAAAAAATTGGCTTTGGTAAATATCCTTACCTTGTGGTGGCAAATTACAAATCGAAATACATTAGTGAGCCTGCAATAGGCGATGAGATTGATGCAGAAGCAATTAAAATACGTATTCAAAAAACAAAAAATGCTTACGACAAAGGAATTATCAACAAAGAAACTTATACACAAGAAGTTGAATTGATTGAATTTTTAAAAGTTTTTGTTGATTTAAAACTTTCTATCAACAACTATAAATTGAATTATAAAAATGAAATAACCAAAGACTTTTCAAAAAGCTTCTTCGTAATTTTGCAAAATTATCGCAATTTGAAAAACATTTTAAATTTGCGCAACAAAGCATACGCCGATAATAAATTGTATAAGAATGAGTTTAAAAAATCGTATGAAAGTATCATTACCAATTCAGAATTGTATCTCGATGAGAATAATTATTTGAAAAACATAAAAGAACTGGTAAATACACTCTTTGAATACGAAAATTTAACCAAAGAGCCAACTATTCAAGAAAAAGAGCGTTATTTGCGTTCGTTGTACATGGTAGAATTGCCAAAATCGGAAGAAGCCTCCATAGAAGTAAAAGCCATAAATAAGCTTGCCGATAGATTGGAAAGTGATATTTATTCAAAAGAATATCGCCCTTTTATTCAGGAACTTAATGGTTTTGATACCAACGAGGCAGGCGTTCAAAAATCGGAGGAGTTGAAAGCTAAAATGAACAATTCGTACTGCAAAACCTGCAAAGAAGAAGCTGGCAAAGCCATTGCAGCTTTCGATGAGCGTTATCAGAAAATTTTGGTCAAAAATGCTTCTACTCAAACCGAAGCCTTGAAAAAGAAAGCCAAAGACCTTGCCTTTAAGTTACTTGTGAAAGAAGATTGCATCGACAAAAATTTAGCCGAACAATACCCAGAAGGCAAAGAAAAACCAGCTTACATTACGCTTTTTGTCGAAGAATATGCTCTTTTGAAAAAACAAAGGGAAGAAATGTTTCAGCTAACCAAAGAGCAACAAGAATTTAAAAATATGCAAGAACTCAATAAATTCAATGATAAGCTCGACGTGCAAATTCAGAAATTGGAGCAAGAATACGAAAGCTTATGTTCAAAAGTTCCAGCACTTTGCACTTGCCAATAACAAAAACGATTGTAAAAAAATACAAACTTAATTTTTTCCGATGCGATGCAACTTTGCTGAAAAATCGCATCGGAAAACAAAATAATTCAAATGCTTAATTATCAACCACAAATAAGTTTTAACGCAAACATGCAAACCGATAAAAGTTTGCAAAATTACATAGAACAGCACACCGAAGCCGAAGATGAGGTTTTAAAGGAACTTTCGCGACAAACGCACCTTAAAGTGCTGCGTCCGCGCATGTTATCGGAACATATTCAAGGCAAGATACTAACCATGCTTTCGCGTATGATAAAACCGAAATACATATTAGAACTTGGCACTTATACTGGCTATTCGGCTATTTGTTTGGCAAAAGGTTTGCAAGCCAATGGCGTATTGCACACCATCGACATTAACGACGAGCTGGAGGGCTTTGCTGCGCCTTTCATAAAAAAAGCCGGATTTGAAAATCAAATTGTTTGTCATTTTGGCAATGCCTTAAACTTGATTCAAGCGTTTGATGTTTTATTCGACCTTGTATTTATTGATGCCGATAAGCGTGAATATCTTGCTTATTATCAGCTAGTTTTTGACAAAGTAGCTTCCGGTGGTTTTATTATAGCCGACAATATTTTTTGGGACGGAAATATTCTAAATTCGCCCGAAAAGCAAGATGAATATACCAAAGGAATTTTAGAATTTAATGCCTTCGTTCACAACGACACGAGAGTAGAAAATGTAATTTTTCCGGTAAGAGACGGCTTAATGGTACTGCGCAAAAAGTAAATGCGATGATAAAATAGTTTTTTTTCATAAGAGGTTGTTTAAAATTTAGATTTTACGCTTATTAGCAACAAATATTTGGCGTATAGATATTTCGCAGCTACGCTGCTTTAAATTTATACTTATTTATTTTTCTACAAAGATTTCGTTCCTACGGAACTTTTTAAATTTTAAAATAATCTCTGATTCAATGTTGCTAAAATTAAGAATTTAATTAAATATCAAAGACTTAAATCTGTCAGGTTTTCAAAACTAAGCAGGTTTCTCAACTTAACGGCATTAACTCACAACTCATAACACATAACTAAAATGGACTGGTTTGAAGAAGTAAAACAAAATATAGAACAAATTTCGGAAAAAAAGATAAAACCCAAGGAAGTACGCTTTTACAATCTGGGTAGTTTTATTACCATAGCGCAGCGAATTGGCGAATTTTCGGGCAGTTGCAAGGAGTGTGAGAATAGTAAAGCAGACATTTTGGAAATTTCGCAAACTATCGACACTTATCTCAATACATCGAATCAAACGCGCAAAGCCTTTGAGCAAAAAAGGGATAGCTATGCCAACCATTTGAAAAAAACGCACAACTTAGTGAAACAGAACATTTATGCTCCTACCTATGCTTTTGCGGGTTTGTTAATTGGTTCTATTTTGGGATATGGCATAGCCAAAACAATGCTGCTTTTTAATGATTACAACAATGATTTAGTTAGAGTTAGCATTTTAATTGGCTGGGCAATAGGTCTTATAGCAGGCAGAATTTTGGGCGTACAAAAAGACAATAAGATAAAAAAGGAAAAGCGTTTCTTTTAATTAGTGTTTGAAAGAAGTCGGTCTGTCGGTTAGGCTGTTAGTAAATCATCGGACAGACCGGACAAGCCGGTCGAACCGATTTTGCGTAGTTTTCTTTCAAACACTATATAGGTGGCTTGAACGTTGGCTGTACCAATTGGCTCGTAAACATTGTTTTTGGTAACATAAAGGTTTGTTTTGAGTTGCGTAAAGATTGTTTTTGGTAACTTTACTCTTGTTTTTGGGAGCGTAAAGGTTGGTTTTGAGTAGCGTAAAGATTGTTTTTGGTAACTTTAATCTTGTTTTTGGGAGCGTAAAGATTGGTTTTGAGTAGCGTAAAGATTGTTTTTGATAGCGTAAAGGTTGGTTTTGAGTAGCGTAAAGATTGGTTTTGATAGCGTAAA
>JAIFNL010000140.1 GCA_020047755.1 Bacteroidota bacterium | reverse complement strand
GCTTTCGCGACCACTCGAAAGCCTTTCGCGACTACTCAAAACCTTTGGAAGCAAACCCAAAACCTTTGGAAGCAAACCCAGAACCTTTGGAGCAAAACCCAAAACCTTTGGAAGCAAACCCAAAACCCTTGGAAGCAAACCCAAAACCTTTGGAGCAAAACCCAAAACCTTTGGAGCAAAACCAGAAACCCTTGAAAGCAAACCCAAAACCTTTGGAAGCAAACCCAAAACCTTTGGAAGCAAACCAAAAAACCTTGAAACAAAACCCAAAACCCTTGGAAAAATTTCCCAAAACCAATTCCCACAACCTGGAAATCAATCACCTAATCCCGCAACTCCTAATTCCTAACTCCTAATTCCTAATTAAAAAAAAACAGGTATTTCATTTAACTGAAATACCTGTTTCTCTCATCAAAAACCTACCTAATTTAAACCACCGACAATTAATTAAATCCTAAACATGAGCTACACAAATGCAAATACCTAAAAACAAAAAAAGCAAACCTTTTCAAGTTTGCTTTTTCTTTAGTAGTATGAAACTAAACCTATTTTTTAAATTTAATGGTAGAAGTAGTATTATCAAAGTTTACAAAATACACTCCTTTTGGAAGGCTACTCAAATCAGCAGACTCGGCATAACCACTAAGAACAGTTTCAGCAAGTTTGTTAATCACTTCGTAACTTGTTTTTGAAGAAAAAGTAATTTGTTTTGTTTTTTTATCAAAAAGCATAGTTGCAACGGTAGCATTCGATTTGTATTTTGTTTGAAGCGACAATCTTGATCTACCTTTGTAATCCACCTGACGCACTCTGTACAAGTTTACATCTGAGTGAGGTTTCATTTTCTCGTTCAACAACAATTTGTAACTATATTCGTTTTGTCTAGTAGAGCCAATACCTTCTACTGTACCTAATTCTACCCATTTACCCCAACGAAATTGTTCTACTAAATAAGGAATTTTACCTTGTTCCTCTATCGTAGTCCACTGCAAAATACCTTCAGAATTTACGTTTATAGAAGTAATAGTAAACGTACTTTGTGGGTTTAGTGTTTCTTGATTCAAGATTTTAGGTTCACAACCATCTTTATGATGAATTTTTACCACAACTTGCTGTCCCTTTGTTAAACCAAATTGCTTTAAATTGATTTCGAAAGCATTTGAGTTCACTACACAATTAGCATCTTTATCGTTTACGGTTACCCTTGTAATGCAAAAATCGGCACCCGATTCATCTAAAGGATTGTAAACAAATAAATTTTCGCCTTGAAAGAATCCATCGATTACTTTTTCAACCGCCACGGCAGGAAAAAGTAATACCATAGAGAATAGTGTTAGAAGTAATGTTTTTTTCATTTTATTAGTTATTAATAAGTTAGTTTATATAATTTCAAGAATAAGGATAAACTAATCTACTGTTTTATTTATTTTAATCAACAAAAAAAAGTTGCCTTTTTTATAAATGTCCCTTTTATTTTGCATTCTAAGATACTAAAGAACAGCCTAGAGTTAGTCAAAGAAATCAATCTTCTTCATTGTATTTCTAAAAAATAGCTCTTTCTTCATTACATTTCAAAACTAAAACATTCATTTTCAAGAAGTATGTTTCATTTTAAAATTAAAATTTGTCCAGAAAATCCTAACTTTTAGAAGTCCCGTTTATTGCAGCGACAAAGATAAATAATTGACTTTGTAATTTACAAATTTAGTAGGATTTTTTTAACAAAACAAATTTTTATATTTATTTTTAAAAATTTGTTTTATCGAATGTTCTTTATTGCAAGCTAATTCTAAGTTTTCAAACTGTTAAAAAAAAATACTGACTTCTAAAAAACAAACAAAATTCTAAAAAAAACAAACTAATTTCAATTAATAAACGGCATCTTCAGCCATTTTGTGGTTGTAAAAAAAGTATTAAACCCCTAAAAATCGAAAATCTCATTCGGCATCAAACCAATCGCCATTTTCTTTTATCAAGCCAATTAATTCGTCCACAGCATCGGCTTGGGCAATGCCTCTCTTTATTAAGTTCTGTCCCTTGTAAAGATTTATTTTATTAACTCCAGCACCTACATAACCATAATCGGCATCAGCCATTTCGCCCGGACCATTTACTATACAGCCCATTACAGCTATTTTCAATCCCTTCAAGTGGCTTGTTCGGGCACGCACTTTGGCGGTAGTTTCTTGCAAACCAAAAAGCGTGCGTCCGCAACCCGGGCACGAAATATATTCCGTTTTTGAAACCCTCACGCGGCTGGCTTGCAAAATGCCAAAAGACGTTTGCAACATAGTTTGAATAGTTACCGAGCTATTTTTAGCCTCATTGCCAAGCAAAATTCCATCGCCAAAACCATCGATAAATGCCGCGCCAGTATCGGCTGCACTTTTTAGCTGAAAATCTTCAATGTTTTGTTCAAAATAGTCATTTCTGACGATTACCGGATTCGTAATTTCGTTTTCGAGCAACAAATAAAAGAAAGCGCGTATCTCGGCAAAGCGGTTTGTATTTTTTGTTTTGAAAATCAAAACTACATTTTTTGCAAATTTAATTTTTTGCAAAAACACATCATTTAAGCCAAGAAATGAAATTTCGACAAAGAAATTACTCGCTTCGAGCATATTCTCGCGCAAAAATTCTTTCAAACTCAAAAGCGGGAATATATTTTGCTGTGGTTTGTATTTTTCTAAAGGAACTAAAACAGACAAACCTTGCGGGAGCTGAAAGTTTGGCATATTTTCCATAACTAAAAAGTCAGCCGAAATATCTTGCTTGTGGTACGTTTCGCCCTTTAAAATATAACCTATTTCGGAAAGGTTGTCGCGGAAAAAATGTTTCGCCTCTACCATCACCGCAGGCACATTGCTACCGCCAACAGTTTGAACCGCAAAACTTTCGCGCTTTTCGTATTTAAACGGGTTTTTATCGGTAAAAATAGACTCGCGTATAGCTTCGTGCCCCAAGCGTGCCGAAAAATAATCGACCAGTTTTTTTGCCACAGGCACTTCATATTCAGGTTCTTCAGTGAGCGAAACTCTTATGGTATCCCCTATTCCATCGGCAAGCAGTGCGCCAATTCCGATGGCTGATTTGATGCGCCCGTCTTCGCCTTCGCCAGCTTCGGTTACTCCCAAGTGCAAAGGATAATTCATGCCTTCGAGCATCATTTTGTTTACCATAAGTCGGTAAGCCTGAATCATTACGCGTGTGTTGCTCGCCTTGAGCGAAATAACCAAGTTGTGAAAATCTTCCTTGCGGCACAAACGCAAAAATTCCATCACCGATTCTACCATTCCATGGGGCGTATCGCCATAGCGCGTCATAATACGGTCAGAAAGCGAGCCATGATTGGTGCCAATGCGCAAAGCAACCTTGCGCTGCTTGCAAATAGCCAAAAGCGGTAATAGCTTTTCGTGAATACGGTCAAGCTCTTGCGCATATTCTTGGTCTGAAAATTCTACTTTGGCAAACGAAGCGCGTTTGTCGGCAAAATTTCCCGGGTTAATTCTCACTTTTTCGACAAATTGCGCGGCAATAATAGCAGCCTGCGGATTGAAATGAATATCGGCAATAAGCGGAATCGTATAGCCCGCTTCCAACAAAGCCTGTTTTATTTGCTGCAAATTTTCGGCATCTTTGGTGCCAGGTGCAGTAAGTCGCACATAATCAGCTCCGGCATCGGCTATTCGTTTTGCCTGTTCTACCGAATTTTCAGTATCTAACGTATTGGTATTGTTCATCGACTGAATGCGAATGGGATTTTTGCCACCCAAAGCAATGGAACCAATAGTTACTTCGCGGCTTTCGAAGCGCGAATAGTTATAAAGATTGTTGCAATATTTCATAAACCAATTATAAGTTCCGAACTTCAACAAATTTACAAATTATTCTTTTTACCTGAATTTTAGACCTTAAAACCGTTAATCTAAACAATTAAATTAAGTACTTTAAATGCACAAAACAAAGCAAGAACAAAAAAAGTTGAAATTCTAACGTGAGTTTGTTGTTCAAAAAAAAAGGATACGCTAAATTAAACGTAAAAATAATAAAATAAGTTTAATAATTCTCAAAAATAAAAGATAAAAGCTGCTTTTCTTTTTCATAAAAAAAAAATGCTTGTCCGCTATTTTGCAAAAACTGCCAATTGCTTTTCTTCTGCCGATAATATAAAGAAACATAAGATTCAATGCTCATTATTTTTAGAACAATAGAATAATTTGCTTGTTAATCAATATAATAGTTCGTTAAACTTTGCCAAAGTTGCAGTTTATAAATTGCTAAATAATTAATTATCTACATAATAATCAAAACAAGTAAACTTTGGCAAAGTTCTGTTATTTGATTCATTAGAAAAAAATTAACGAAGTATTGTCAATAGAATCTTTTCATTTATGTAAAAGCAGATAAGCATTAAAAAAAATGATGACACTAATTGTACTTTAGCTTTGTGTTCTTTGTGGTTCTAATTAGTGTTGACCGACTTGTCGGTCTGTCGGTTAGGCTGTTAGCAAATCATCGGACAGACCGGACAAGCCGGTCGAACCGATTTTACTTAGTTTTCTTTCTGGCACTAATTATTTGATTAACCACAAAGAAGACCACAAAGAAAAAAAAGATAAAAAATAAATTTCTCTTGAATTACAGAAAATCATTCATTTTCAAATTGAAAAATTAACGAATTATTCTATCTACGATTAAATTTTAATTGGAAAATAAACTTCAATTTTGTATATTTGCATACAAAATACATTCTTAATTTTGATTCACTACTTATTAAAGCATAAAACAATCATGGCAACAATTTTCACAAAAATAATCAATGGCGAAATTCCTGCGTACAAAATAGCAGAAGACGACAATTATTTGGCTTTTCTCGACATAAACCCGCTAAAAATAGGACACGCCTTGGCAATTCCCAAAAAAGAAGTAGATTATATTTTCGACCTCGACAACGAAACGCTTGCCGGTCTTAGCATTTTTGCAAAAAAAGTAGCGCGTGGAATAGAAAAAGTAGTTACTTGCAAGCGCGTGGCTGTACTTGTGCTTGGCTTGGAAGTGCCTCATGCTCACATTCATCTGATTCCACTAGACCAAGAAAGCGACACGCACATGAAAAATGCTCGCGTAAAACTTACGCCTGAGGAGTTTGAAAAACTCACACTCCAACTTTCGGAAGCGATTAAAAATGAAGAATGAAAAATGAAGAATGAAAAATTTAACAATTTGGTAGTGTAAAAAAATGGTGACTTTTTGAAAAAGTTAGCTAAAATTGTAAATTCTCCAATTCTTCTTGATAAAATAACAATTGAACAATTTAACAATGTAACAATTTGTTATTAGAATTTAGGGGAAATTGCGTAATTTTACTTTTCTTAAAATTTCGGTCACTATCAAGTTACGCTATCAACAATTTAACAATAGACCAATAAAAAAAACGTACTATGCTGGGAGTAAAACATATAAAATTCGATTCGTCTGTTTATGTAGTGCACTACAAAAACGGAAAAATAAAAAACGAAGGACGCGGCTTGTCATTTTATTATTACTCGCCCAACTCTTCCATTGTTGCCATTCCGTTCGGAACTGACGATGTTCAATTCATTTTCAATGAAGTAACTTCCGATTTTCAAGACGTTTCTATTCAAGGGCAAATTACTTACAAAGTAGTAAACCCAAAACAACTTGCTGAATCATTGGACTTTACTGTCGATATACGCGGCAAATACAAAACCAACGACAAGGAAAAACTAAGCCAAAGGCTTATAAATGAAGCTCAAACAGCTACATCGAGCTTCATAAAAAGCTTAAATATAAAAGTTGCCATAAGAAGCGCAACCGAAGTGCAAGATTTTAT
>JAIFNL010000298.1 GCA_020047755.1 Bacteroidota bacterium | reverse complement strand
GTAAATCGCCCGTTTTCTCTGTTTTCGGAAACAAATCAGTTTCTAGTTTCAAATCCAAAGGCTTCATGGGAAAATAATATTTTTGCTTTGTAGCTATATTTTCTTTTTCCAATTGCACAAAATCAAAAACCGAACGCAAATGTGTTTCCGAGTAGTCATTTTTAACATCTCCGCCAGCATAAGCATAAGTTTGAGCCAATTTCAATAGCGTTTCATCAACGTTTAAATCCCGTTCCAACGCCAATAATTTTTGGTTCAAAATATTCTCAAATTCATTCGGTTGAAGATATTTTCGGCAATATTCACGTACATCATGCAGCAAAGCCGCCAAGTATATTTTTTCTCTTTCAATATTCATATATCGTATGTTTAAATTTTCTTTTTCGTAATTTTATTCGCTTTAAAAGTAAAAAATAAAAAAACAAAAACAGCTATTTTTTTCAAAAAAAAGTTGAAACACAACCCAAAGGGGTTGAAACTCTGTTTTTGTGTAAATTTTAACATTTCGCTTTTCTTTGATAAATTAATTTATAGTCAAATTTAACTATTTTTCGTTTTTATATAAACTCAAAAAAAATAATATCTTATATCTTTTGCGAATATAAAATATTATTTCATTAAAACATTTACTAGCAATAAATAGAAAAAAGGTTTAATTTAGATTTTCTTTTCTAAAAATACTTATTGGTGTAACCTAATTTAAAAATAATAGTAAAAAATGGTGTTTGAAAAATTAACTACACTGTTAATAAACTCAGATTAAAGTGTTTGATTAAGATGCTCGGACAAACTTTTTTTCGGCGTAAAATAACCACTAAGGCTTTTTGTAAAATTTGATGTCGTAAGTAGAATAACCTACTTTAAGAATACCTTCCTTTCCATATCCGGCATAGCCAAAATATGCTCTAAATTTCATATAAATATCGGTGTCTTTTATTCTATAAAAATCTCCAGTATCGTCAGTTAGTTGAACATTATAAGTTCCTGCATCTAAACTAGTTGTAAGGTAAACAAACCTAATTCGTTGCCCATTTTCATTCAAACTATTCGCCGGAAGCTCCTTTTTTACATAAAACTCTTCCACTTGGTACGAAGACCAATTTAGATACTCCTGAGCAACAAGGCTTTGGCAAGCAATTGCCATTAAAAATAAAAATAAAATTTTTCTCATTTTCGTTTTTCTAATTGTTTCAATTTTTTTTTAAAATATACTGAAAATAAAACATTTAATTGAAAATAGCCGAAAGAATAGCCCCTACAATGCTCAGAATAATGCGAAATGTAAGCCCCCAAAATAGAATAAAGCCCACAGCTCCAAAAAAACTTTCCGGTTCTACCAGATTCCAAGCCCAAATGCCTGTTAAAATACTTACTGCTAATGTAATGCCCCACATCAAAACCATTACAAAGCAACCTTCTTGAGAATTATTATCGTACATAAATTTTTATTAAAATTATTTATAATTTATAATTTACTTGCGCAAAGGTAAGAACTAAAAAAACACGCATCGTGTACACTACTAAAAAAAAATATAAATAATTATCGGAAAATAAAATACCTAGTTTTTTTTAAACTTTAAACGCTAAAAAACAGCAAATAATAGCAATTTTATGTAAAAATTAGCTCTAAAAATTAAAGTTAAGTAGATTAATATCAGATATTTATCATATAAAAATAACCATTGTAGCACCTTTATTCGAGGTTTATACGCACTTTATTCGAGCCATATACGCACTTTATACGCACTTTCAAAATAGCCTTAGAAAAAAGAGTAAAAATATATTTTCGGGTAAAATATTAAAACGCAAAACGCTTTGTCGTTCAAAATTTGATTCCTAAGTAACGAACAAAAAATAATTGTATCTTGAATTTAGTTAAATACTTAAAAATAAATAAATTATATTATTTTGCTCAAAAATAAAATAACACTGATGCTTAAACTATAAGTAGTGAACCCAAATTAATTGTATATTTTGTTTTGCCAAGTGCTTAAAAATAAGCAAATAGCAAAAGGTCTGCTCAAAAATAAAATAGCACTGGTGCTTAATTGTTTACAATTCGATAGTTTTTCATTTTTCAAAAAAAAGATTATTTTTGCCTAAAATTAAAAAAATAACCGTATGGAAAGCAATTCAGACCAAGCAAAATCGGGCAAAATAACCAATTTTGCAACCATTGAACGTTTAATTTGTGTTGATAAATTGTTGGCAAAAGGAAATTGTTCGCTCGAAAAAATAAACCTTATTTGCAATAGAGAACTTTTTACGAACTCTAAAATTCGCACCACCAAAGACGATATAGAAAGATTACGAAAAGTTATAGAAAAATATAATGTAAAAATCGTTATTTACGATAAAAAATATTACTCATATTCCGAAAAAGAATTCTCATTATTCGGCAATCCAATTACCCAAGAAGATGCGCAGGCATTATGCGAAATACAAATAATTACAAATCAAATAAATAACTACAAAGCCTCGCAACAATTAAACGATATTTTGAGCAAATTAAAAAAAAGAAACTATGAGATAGACTTTAAAGAAAATAACTTAATTGTTTTGGAACAAAATCAAAATCTGTATGGATTAGAATTTTTCGACCCAATAGCTGAGGCTTTAATCAAAAAGAAAATACTCGAAATCGAATACAAAGATTTTCAGAATATTAAAACCCAAACTAATTTTATAATTCCCTTACAATTAAGGCAAAACAAAAACAGATGGCTTTTAATTGGCATGAATTACGAAAATTTAGAACCTGCTTTTTTAGGCATCGACCGAATGGTAAATTGCTCAATTTCAGAGTTGAAATACAAGCAATTTTCTTTTGATGTAAACAATTATTTCAAAGACATGATAGGCATTTCGATTCCAGAAAGCGAAACTCCGGTTTTAATAAAATTTTGGTGCTCTACACTACAAGCCAAATATTTGTTTTCCAAACCTGTACATAGTACTCTAACAAAAATTAAAGCCTCAAAAAATGGTATCATTGCACAAATATGCGTAAAACCAAATTACGAGCTATACCAATGGATTTTGAGCATGGGCGAAAATATTAAAGTATTATCGCCAAAAATAATACAGGAAAAAATAACAAAAAAACTACAAACTGCTCTTTCACATTATCAAAAAAAATAACTGTTTATTTATTACAAAAAAAAAGCGAAAAGAACAGAGCTCTTTTCGCTTTTATTTTGTTATTTTACCGATTTACTTTCAAATAGCTCCATACATAAAACCAACTTGACCTTTTCGGGCAGCCGTTCCGGTAATTTCAAACTCTTTGAGGTCAGCCAAAGTCAAAGTGCCCATAGCTTCAGCCGTTCTGCTTGCCGGATCCATCGATGCCATACGCAAATGCTGATTTTTTATGGCTTTTTCTATGGTTTTTCGCACCTCACGGGCATTGCCAAAATGCTTGTCGCGCTTAGAGTAAATACTTGCTAAGTATTTGGTTAAATGCTCTTTAGCTTCTTCATTGGGTATCAAATTTTCCTTCGACAGCATAAATTGCGAAATGCTATAAAGCTCATCTATCGAGAAATCAGTAAATTCGATGGTTCTATCAAAACGAGATTTCAAGCCCGGATTTGCCAACAAAAATTTATCCATATTATCGGGATAGCCAGCTACAACCACAGCAAATTGCCCGCGTTTGTCTTCCATATTTTTCAAAATAACTTCAATCGCTTCATTACCAAAGCCTCCCGCCGAATCAGTCAAAGCATAAGCCTCGTCGATAAAAAGCACGCCGCCCATCGCTTTATCTATCATTTCCTTGGTTTTTATGGCAGTTTGCCCAGTGTATCCAGCTATCAACCCCTCGCGGTCGGTCTCCACACAATGCCCACGTTCCAAAAGCCCCAAAGCCTTATAAACCCTAGCAATAATGCGGGCTACCGTTGTTTTTCCTGTTCCAGGATTACCCTTAAAAACAGTATGAAGCGAAAAGCGATTCAAAATATCTTTTCCCGTTTCTCGGTAATATCTCACCAACTTTATTTCTTCGCTCACTTCTTTTTTAATATTCTCAATACCAACAAGTTGATTGAGGTCTTCCATTGATATTTTAAGCAATTCTTCGTCAATAGGAATATCAAGCTTTTCGCCTTTTTTTACCGCTTTAATTTTTTGAATATCGGCTAAAGTTATTGTCTCTAATATTTTTTTAGTCATATTCTCCAAATCAGGTTTTTTCATTAGTCGCAAACCCAAATTCATTTTTCCTTCGGCAATAATTGCTTGCGCATAACGTGCATTTCCAAAGGTATTATCTCTATCTCTATAAGCGTCAATCATCAGTTTTTTAACCAGTTCGGCGGCTTTTGGCTGCAAAGTAACACCTTTTTTGGTAGCTGCAAAAAGTGCAATTTCATACAACTCATCGGGCGTGTAATCGCTAAAATGAAATTTGTATTTGAAACGCGACTGAAGTCCAGGGTTAGAATCCATAAATTTCCCCATTTCTACCGGATAACCTGCCACCATAATGGCAATATTTCCGGGTCCATCAGACATTTCTTTCAAAATAATCTCAATTACTTCTCGTCCAAAGTCCTTACCATCAGCATTATCGCGAGTGAGCGAATACGCCTCGTCGATAAATAAAATACCCCCGCGAGCATCTTCTATTGCCTTTTTTACTTTGGGAGCAGTTTGCCCAATATATTCAGCTACAAGGTCGGCTCTGTCCACTTCAATTACCTGACCAGTAGTAAGTAAGCCCATTTTCTGATAGATTTTGCCCAGCAAATTTACTACCGTTGTTTTTCCAGTTCCCGGGTTTCCCGTAAAAACGCTGTGAAGGCTAATTTGCTCTTCGTCAGCAAAACCTTTTTCCTGTCTAAGCTTGATAAATTCTAAATAAGTAATATGGTCTTTTATTTTTGTTTTAATTTCTTGCAAACCAATTAAATTGTCGAGCTCTTGCATAACTTCTTCTAAGCTTTTTTCAGCTTCTTTTTCTTCGGAAGTTTTTTCTAAAATAGAACGCTTATTTTCTAAATTAACTTGATTTGGTACACCTTCTTCGTCGTTCAATCCCACATCGAACTCAATCATGGCAATGATAGAATCCATAAAAACAATTTGCGCCGAGTAATGGTCATCTTTCCACGAACCGCCAGTTTTGCTTCCCCAACCTTCTTGAAAAGAAAAAAGTTTTCCGGTACTTCCTTTCTTAACATTATCTATTACTTCGGCACGTCCTTTCAAGTTTCCGCGCGTGTCGAAGAAATTGATAAACATTTCGAGGTGAAAATCCAAATTTGTTTTTACTCTTATCGTTACTTCTCCCCAAATAAAAAGGGTGTCGGTGCGATTAAATTTTTTAAGGTATTTTCGTTTGTCTTTTTTAATACCCCAACCATCGTAAGGTCCGTTATAAAGTTTGAAAGAATCTATATCAAAATAGGGATTGCTTTTGGGAGTTACAATTCCCACATCTTCAACGTAAAACTGCTTCGACCCCACCAAAAAATCGTTGATGTAAGCTTCCCAAATGTAGCTTCCTTTTTTCCAAAAACCGCCTTTTTTGTCCGTGCCCCAACCTTTGTGCAAAGTTACTGTATTTTTATCGGGCGTTACTTTCACTGTTTCTACCTGATTACAAAGCTCTTTGCGTGTTTTTCCTCCCGTATCATACGCTTTGATTCTT
This sequence comes from Bacteroidota bacterium, assembly GCA_020047755.1. Lineage (GTDB taxonomy): Bacteria > Bacteroidota > Bacteroidia > Bacteroidales > JAIFNL01 > JAIFNL01. The sequence goes on along the minus strand of JAIFNL010000298.1, from coordinate 9,478 downwards.
ATTTCGGCTTCCCACTCTTTTTCATCAAATAATTTGTTATAGAACTGAAATTCAGCACTTATATAATCCACTTCGCCTTTGTCGAAAACGGTTCTATATTTTTTGGTCGAATTGAACATCCACTCGCTATCGGAATATACTTTAAGCGATTTGAATTTGTATCTATCGCCAAATTTATATCCCTCGTCATTTCCAAGTATTTTATCTATCATATTCTGATATTTATATATTTTTTTATACGTTTGACTATATAAAACAATAATTTTATACTCTAATTTCTTTTTTTTTTCAAAAGTTTCAAGTTGGAAAGATATTAATTTTGCCTTAACTTTCAAAATTTTTATAAAATATTTTATTTTTTTTATTTGTTTTATTTTTCAAAAAAAAAGCCATGAAAATTAATTCATGGCTTTTTTTAAGAAATTCATTGAGGAGAGTAGAAAAAAATAATTTACACTTTTTTCGAGTGCCTTATTACTCCTCGTTTTATTTCAGACACTATTTAAGTTCTTTCTCCAACTCATTGAGCATATCGTCGGTAACTTCTTTTGAAGAATTGAAACTCGTGTCGCGAGTATTTTCGTTGTCAATAAACGACTGAGGAATGCTCAAACCGTCTTCAGTCATGATTAATTCGCGGTTTACAATCTCATAATCCCAAAAATATTCAGTATTTTTTGAAGTTATATACAAATTATTCATTTTTTCATCTATAAAAACCTTTTTTCCTATCGGAATGCGTATAATAACCTTCAAACGTTGGTTTCTCCACCTATTTTTCTCCGGAAATTCAAAGAAATTACTTATTTTCAATACCGAATCGGTCATTTCCCACTTGTAAACGATGGCTTTTGCATTATCAAAAGCTTGTTTTTTCGATTTTCCTTTCGAGCTTCTTACCAATTCAACCACAATTTGATTGCTGTTAGAAGGCAATATTTCAACTTTGGGCTCTAGTAAAATCGTTTTTTTCTTATCTTTCTCAAAAACAATAAGTGCATCTACATTTATCAAAACATCATCTATCGAATCTAAATTATATTCGTTTAATGAAATAAATAAAGTATTGCTTTTATCGTAGCTAAGTTCCTTTTTTTCAGATATTTCGGCAGGTTGTCTAAAATTTGCCGACAAGCGAAAACCAGATATACTAATCATAAAAATTCCAGCCAACCAAAGACCAAGTGCCGATAAAAAAATCACCTTATTATTAGAGCGAAATTTAAAAATTAATTTCAATCCAAAGAAAAGAATCAAAATGAGCGGCAACACCGTAGTAAGTATTAACCCAATGTAAATGAAGTACTTATTTGATGAATCGTCAATCATATCTATCAAAGTGTTGTGGTCTAAGGTATTCATACCTTCTGAAGTTACCGAAACAATGGTATCTGCAAAAAACAGACCTCCAGTAAGTCCAAAAATAGCCGAAATAGCCGAAATAACCAAAACAACGCCCACTAAAATAAGAAAAACCTTAATAATAGTTATCAAAACAGCACCCACTCCACTTACCAAACGATTCATGTTGCCCTTCAGCTCGTCGTACTTGCCTGATTCTTTGAACTTTTCAAAGTTTTCTTTCACATTTTTAAATTCCTCGTTGAGCGAATTTTCGATGTTTGAAATTGTGATGGGTTCGCCTTTCATTTCTAGTTTTTGCGAAGGAGTTACCGCTTCGGGCAGGGCAATCCACAAAATCAAATAAATAAACAATCCTGTTCCTGCAAAAAACAGTGAAATTAGAAACAAACCTCTAATAATTAAAGGATTAACACCAAAATAATGGCTCACTCCGCTAGCAACTCCAGCTATGTATTTGCCTTCGGAGTCGCGATACATGCGGCGTTTATTTCTATTGGTCTGTGCAAACGGATTATTACGTTCATTTTCAAACTGTTCTGAGCTGTCGAAATCGTCTGGCGAACCCATAACACGAATAACCTCCTCCACATCGCTGAAGTTTATTACCGTTTTAATTGAAGTGATTTTTTCACTCAAAAGTTCGGCAATTCGCGATTCAATATCCGAAAAAACCTCCATTCCCTCTTGCGTGTTGTTGTAACGTGCCTCAATTACATCAAGATAGTTTTTCAGTTTTTGATAAGCATCTTCATCAATATTAAATATTGTGCCGCTTATATTTACTCTCAATGTCTTTTTCATTTTTATCTATTTTTTTATAAATTTAGTGCTTAGAAAATTAAAATAACAAAAAAACAAATGTTTTTTATTGCTGTTTTTCCGGAAGGTTTTTTGCTTCAGCCTCTTCGATAAAACCCGCTTCCGGCAGTTTTAATTTTACCGGATTGTTTTTTATGCTCTCGATAGTAGAAACAAGCTCTGTCCACGATTCATCAAGCTTTGTAAGTAATAACTCTCCTTCTGGCGTAAGTCGATAATACTTGCGAGGAGGTCCTTGAGTAGATTCTTCCCAACGATAAGTAAGTAAATTGTTGTTTTTCAATTTATTTAAAAGTGGGTAAAGAGTGCCTTCTACAATAATCAATTCCGATTCTTTCAATTTTTTGATAATGTCCGAAGCATACAAATCGTCCTTCGATAGTAAGGAAAGTACGCAATAATCGAGTACTCCTTTTCGCATTTGTACAATACTATTTTCTAATTCCATTGTCATCTATTTTTAATAGTTAAGCTCAATTAATGATTAAATAAATAAAAATATAAGGTATTTTTTAACAAATTTCAAAATATTAGAAATTTTTAAATTTGTCTTTGAGTTTTTCCAATTCTTCGCGTACTTTGTTCTCAATATTGTTGATATTAATACTTTCGCCACGCATTTCCATTTTTTGTGTTACACTGTAAGCCGGAGGAAGTGCAACCCACAACACGCCATAAATAATTATACTACCGCCTCCCAAAAAGAATAAAAGTACAAATAAAATTCTAAAAACAACCGGATTGAAGCCAAAATAAGCGCCTAAACCAGCACAAACGCCACCCAAAACTCGGTTATCTACATCTCTAAATATACTTTTGCTGCGCTTATTCCAACGTTTTTCGGAACGCGAATTTCTGGAATAACTTGTGTACGGGCGACTTATCACATCAAACTCATCGGCTCCAACTTGGCTAAAATTTACTTTTGCTTCATCGAACGATTCTGGTTTTCCAAGCACTTCAATTACCTCAAACACATCGAGATAAGTAATCACCTGCTTTACTTTATCTAGCTTATAATTAAATAGTTCTGCCATGCGAACTTCAATGTCGTGAATTATCTCGCGACCGCCCGATTGTCGGCGATACTGATTTTGCAAGGCTTTTTGGTATTCCAAAAGATAATTGTATGCGTCTTCCTCAACAGTAAAAACGCTACCTCCTAAACTAACTCGTACTGTTTTTTTCATGGCTCAAAATGGATTTATTTATTATTGTTTAAATTTTATTGTCGCTAATAGAAATAAAAAAAGTAAAATTTCAAAAGCAAATTTTTGCTCTATAACTTTTTAAATACACTTTTTCTACATTGCTTAAAAAAAGTACAAAGACTTTCTAAGCAAAAGCATTTTGGTTGGTTGGTTTTGGTAGTTGGTTTTGATTGGTATTATAACGATGCAAATATATGAATTATTTTTAGTACTAACAAATTTAAAGTACTAAAAAATCTTAAAATAGTATTTTTTTTTTAGATGCCTTAATTTTCAAATAATTAGATTATAAAAAAACTTTGTCGAAAAAATAATAAAAAAACTAAAATATGTTTTACAAGCATATTATCTATTTCTAAAACAAATATATTTGCCTGAATTTCAATAATTTAAACAATAAAAAAAACCAATAAAATAGGTTAAAACCTCAACAAACATCAATTTATCGTTCTATAACATATAAAGATATTGGTTTTCTGAAAAAAAAATAAATTAATTTTGCAGCACTAAAAATCTGTTTTTATTAAAATTGGCTTTTTTGGAAAAAATAAGTTTATATAGCAAGCGAAAAGAAGAGATTGAAAACTTAAATTCTAACAAAAAAGGATTGAATTTTAACAAAAACTACAAAAACTTAACAATTAAAACCAAAAAAATGCAGAAATTACTTTTATTGGGCGCAGAGGCAATAGCTCAAGGCGCAATAGATGGCGGAATGTCGGGTATTTATGCTTATCCGGGCACGCCTTCGACCGAAATAACCGAATATGTTCAAAAAAATAAAGAGGCAAAAGAATTAAATATTCACAGCGAATGGTCGGCAAACGAAAAAACGGCTATGGAAACCGCTTTGGGAATGTCGTTTGCCGGAAAACGCGCCATGGTTTGCATGAAACACGTGGGCTTAAACGTTGCGGCTGACGCTTTTGTAAACTCTGCTATTACAGGTGTAAACGGCGGTTTGATTGTAACCGTAGCCGACGACCCATCAATGCACTCTTCTCAAAATGAACAAGATAGTCGTTTTTATGCAAAGTTTGCCATGATTCCTATTTTGGAGCCAACCAACCAGCAAGAAGCTTACGAAATGGCGTACAGAGGTTTTGAACTTTCCGAAAAATTTAGAGTTCCGGTGCTAATGCGCTTAACTACACGCCTTTCGCATTCGCGCTCGGGAATAGAACGCAGCGCAAAAATGCCTCAAAATATATTGAGCTTACCTTCCGACCCGCGCCAATTTGTGCTTTTGCCTTCTATAGCCAAAGTTAGATACAGAGGGCTTTTAAACAGCCAATTAGGCTACGAAATGGATTCAGAAGAATCAAAATTTAATACTTATGTTGATGGAAGTGATAAAAAATTAGGAATAATTGCGTGCGGAATTGCCCACAATTATTTAATGGAAAATTTTATCGAAAGCAAAATAGAAAATCCTGTGCTTAAAATAGGTCAATATCCTATTCCACGCAAACAGGTTGAAAAAATGATGGCTGAATGCAAGCAAATTTTGGTTTTAGAAGATGGCTATCCTATTGTAGAAGAGATGATTAAAGGCTATCTACCCAACGATAAAATAAAAGGAAGACTCGACGGAAGTTTGCCCCGCGATGGCGAATTGAATCCAAATCTTGTGGCGATTGCATTGGGAATGGAAAAACCTCAAAGCCAAGAAATTTCGGCAGTTGTAGAAAATCGTCCGCCAGCAATGTGCCCTGGTTGTGGTCATATAGACGTGTACAAAGCTATGAATGAAGTACTTGCAGAATTTGACAAAGGAAGAGTATTTTCTGACATTGGCTGCTATACATTGGGTGCACTCGAACCCTTCAACGCCATCGACTCATGCGTGGACATGGGCGCATCAATCACAATGGCAAAAGGCGCAGCCGACGCGGGTTTGCACCCTGCCGTAGCCATGATTGGCGATTCTACTTTCACACATTCAGGCATGACCGGCTTGCTCGATGCGGTTTATGAAAACTCGCCAATAACTATCGTAATTTCAGACAATTACACAACCGGAATGACTGGTGGGCAAAATTCTCACGCGTTCGGACGAATTAAAGATATTTGTTTAGGGTTAGGTGTTTCTCCAGAGCATGTTCGCGAAGTAGTGCCTTTGAGAAAAAACCACGAACTAATCAAACAAATGATTCGCGAAGAGCTTAATTATAAGGGAGTTTCTGTAATAATTCCTACACGAGAATGTATTCAAACAGCCAAACGCAGCAAATCGTAATTTATAAAAAAAAACAGTTATTTTCAAATTCTATTTTGAGTTAATTAATTAATTCAAAATAGCAATTTGACAATAAAATAATAGAAGAAAATGACAAACAACATTATATTAGCAGGAGTTGGCGGACAAGGAATTTTATCCATAGCCGCCGCCATAGGAATGGCAGCTTTGCAAGGAAATTTGCACATCAAACAGTCGGAAGTGCACGGAATGAGCCAGCGCGGCGGTGCAGTTCAGTCGCACTTGCGCGTTTCGGACAAGCCAATAGCTTCGGACTTAATTCCACAAGGAAAAGCGGACATTATTCTATCGGTTGAGCCAATGGAATCGCTCAGATATGTGCCTTATCTATCTGAAAATGGGTGGATTGTAACCAATACCAACCCATTTGTGAACATAGAAAACTACCCCGAACTAGAAACAGTTTTGGCACAAATAAAAACCCGAAAAAATCATATTGCAATTGATGCCGACCGAATTGCCAAAGAAATTAAATCCGCTCGCTCGTCGAATATTGTAATGCTTGGTGCTGCAAGTCCGTTTATGGATATTCCTTTTGAACATTTAGAAAACGGAATTCGCGAAATTTTTGGGCGAAAAGGCGAAGAGGTAGTTAATGTAAACCTCGAAGCCTTGCGCTTAGGTAGAAAATTTGCACTCGAAAATAAATAAAAAGGTGTTTTTTTTCAAACAAAAATATTCACAAAAAATAGAAACCAAAATCCTTTTTTTTTACAAATTTAATACATCTAAAAGCTCTTGAATTACTCAAGGGCTTTTTTATAATTTATTTAGTCCGCTTTTTTGAAATAAAAATACTTATTTAGGCAAAAAAGAATTGTAAAAACGATAAAAAATTAGTTACTTTGCATAAAGTTTTTTTTAGATTTTAGATTTATTTTAAATTATGCTCTCATGTATTTAAACGAAGTTTCTGAGAAAATTTATGAAGGAATAAAAATAATAAAAGACCACTTCATTAAAAATAAAGAGGTTTTAAAAGATTATATTCTTTATTTGAAAGAAGATGAAATAAGTGAAAATAATATTCAATTACAAACTAATTCCTCTTTTTTTAAAGAAACTATATTTAACAAATTTTACAACCACAATCTGAAAGATTTAGAACTTCACTACGGCGATATTCTTTATTCTAAGCCAACTGAACAAATTATAACTATTTCAAAATTACCAGAATACAGAATAATAGCTTCTGAAGATTTTTTGGTGATAAGGCCTAATAGCTATTTAAAACAGCTGTTAAATAACTCTAATTATTACAAATATTTGAATAACGAATTAGTTAAAATTTACACAGATGAATACCCTAATAAAATAGAATTAGTAAAAAAAATATTTCTGCCCAAAAACTATGCAGAACTTGAAAATATCCTTTTTGAACGCCCCGATAAAAGGAAAGTAGATTTATCCAAAATAAATATTAAGCAAGGCTTAATGACTTTAGATAAAGTGATGAAGCGAATTTTACAAAATGAAATTAAAATTGAAACCTCAACATATTTTCAACGAAAAGGCGGTTTGTGGTCAGATGAAGTAAAAAGCAGATTTATCGAAGCATTAATCGTAAAGCAGCCTGTACCCGCATTTTATTTTGATGCCACAAATGAAGATGAATGGCTTATTGTAGATGGTTTGCAGCGATTAAGTGCTGTAAAACAATTTGTATTGGATAAAGAAAACCCATTACGCTTAACAGGCTTGTATTATTTATCAGATAATGAGTACTTTAATAAAACATTTGGGGAACTTCCTCGCTCTGCACAACGAAATATTGAAGAATATGAAATTATAGCTTACAAAATAGAAGCACCTACGCCAAAGGAAGTTAAGTATAAAATTTTCAAGTCAATAAATGAAAGCCCTTTGATATTAAGCGATCAAGAGATAAGACACGCTTTGAATCAAAGAACAGAAAATGACACAATTAGTCCAGCTGAATACGTTGAAGAATTATCGAATATTTCAATTTTTACAACAATTATGCAAAACAATAACAAAACTTCAGATAGAATGGAAGATAGAGAAATTGTTTTACGGTATTTGGCTTTTCGATTGACTAAGTACGAAAATTATTCGCCCAGCATGACCGAATTTTTAGATGATGCAATGACAAAACTTTATCGAATCTCTGCAAACGATTTGGAACGTTACAAATATGATTTTGAGCAATCTCTTACGGTGATGAATGAAATTTTTGGTCAAGATGCTTATCGTAAACGCATGTATGGCTTGCCTGAAGAAAATTTCATAAACAATCTTTTTGAAGCATGGACTTATATTTTTGCTATATTGAATGATGAAAATAGAAGGAAAGTTCTTTCAAAAAAAAACAAAATAAAAGAAATGGTAAAATTATTAATTAACGATGAAAAATATATAAACTCGATAGATGCGAAAAGTCCCTACACAAAAGAAAATTTACGTTATCGTTTCAACAAAATAAACCAGTTTATTTCAAATTATATAAAATGATAAAAAATATTTCCATAAAAAACTTTAAATCACTAAAAGAGAATAGTTTCCTGTGCAAAAAATTCAATATTTTTACAGGAATGAATGGTATGGGAAAATCAACTTTAATTCAATCGCTTTTAGTTTTGCGACAATCGTATCAAAAGGGATTGTTCTATACTGACGAAAATTACCTTACTTTCGATGATTATTTGGCTTCAATAGGTTCATACAGAGATGCTATTTATGCCGAATTTGATAAAGAACAAGATTTTATAGAAATAGATATAGAATTTTCGGAAAATCAAGCGAAATGGAAAACACACTCTTATTACAACGATAAAAGTACAGGCTCTGAGGTTTTATTAGAAACAAATCCATTTCCAAGCACTGTTTTTAAAGAAGCATTATTTTCAAAAAATAAATTTCAATTTATAAAAGCCGAACGAATTGGACCAAGAGATGTTTTAAATACAAACACCCGAAATGTTCAAAACAAAGATTTTGGAAGTGATGGCGCTTTTGCAATGCACTATTTTTTAGAAAATGCCACTAAAATAAATATACCCATTGCAGCTTTAAAACATGAAAATGAAAACAACTTACTTTTAGAACTTCAAATGAATGCGTGGCTAAATGAAATCAGCCCAAACATTAAAGTTAAATCTGAGCTAATTTTTGATAAAATAACACCCAAATTCGGTTATCATTCCAATGGTATTCCAAGAGGTACTTTTTCTGCAAAGAATACAGGTTTTGGTGTAAGTTACATATTTTCAGTAGTTTTAGCTATCATCACTGCCGAACCCGACGATTTAATTATCATAGAAAATCCCGAAGCTCACTTACACCCAAGCGGACAATCGAAACTTGCTCAATTAATGGCACTTGCAGCACAAAATGGGGTACAAATTTTTGTAGAAACACACAGCGACCATATCATTAATGGTACACGCATAGGTGTAAAAAAAGGGTTAAACTGTGAAGATGTTAAAATATCCTATTTTACACGTACTTCTAATGAACTTCAAGCTACAATATATGATGTTCCAATTATGCCAGATGGGAAACTTTCTATTAAAAACCTCAGAAAAAATGAAATTACTGGTTTTTTTGACCAGCTAGACATTGATTTTTCAATTATTTTAGGCTTATAAAATGAAAATTTATATAAACGAAAATTCTATAGAAAACTGCATTTTAAATGAAAATTTAGAAGCATCAATTGCAAATTTTAATATAATTTTGAAACTACAGGAAAAACTAAAATTTAAAATATTTGCAGATGTAAGAAAAATTAACTCACATTTTCACGTATGTAATGAAGTATTAGGCGCATCAACATACTTATTAAAAAACTTCAGCACAGATG
>JAIFNL010000260.1 GCA_020047755.1 Bacteroidota bacterium | reverse complement strand
AAAATTCATTATTATTCGACAGTCAAAAGAAAGATTCAATAGTTCATAATGATATACCAAATCAAACGCTTACAATCCCAATTGTGTTTAACGATAAAATGTGGACTTTGCGTTTTTCACAATCTAACAGAGAGTTTTCGTATTTTCAGAGCAAAGTGCTTATTGTGTTTTTTAGTGGTCTAATAATAAGCGTTTTATTATTTTCTTTGTCATTATCTTTATTTAACACACAACAAAAGGCACAACGAATAGCCGAACAATTAACCTCGGAACTTAAAGAAAGCGAAAAAAGATTTTCGTTATTTATGGATTATTTACCTGCAATTGTGTTTTTAAAAGACAATGAAGGAAAAACATTGTTTGTGAATAAATACATGGATAATGCTGTTGGAGCTTCAAAGTGGTTGGGGAAAAATATGGTTGAAGTATTTCCAAATGAATTTGGCGAAAAATTATTGGCAGACGATTTTAGAGTGATGAAATTGGGTTATGAAAAAATTGATGAAAGTATCATGCAATTCGACGGAAAAGTACATTCCTTTGAAACTCAAAAGTTTATTATTCCTCGCCAAGAGCAAGAACCATTTCTTGGCGGAATTTCATTGGATATTACCGAGCGTAAGCAAGCAGAAGAAGCACTTAAACTTAGCGAAGAACGACTTCATTTAATTTTTGAAACTGCAAATGTTGGCATTGTAACACTCGATAAACTTGGTAAGTTCAGTATGTTTAATAAAATGTGGCTCGAAATGTCAGGATATAGCGATGAAGAATTAAAATCCCTTACAAATATCGAGATAACACATAATGCGGATAGAGAACAGAGCATCTATTTAATGAATGAATTAAGAAATGGAAAAATTGAAAAATTTAGAATTGAAAAACGCTACATAAGAAAAGACAAATCAATTTTTTGGGCAGATGTATCGGTTTCTGCAACAAAAAATAATTATATCGCCGTTATTATTGATATTACCGAACGAAAACAAGCGGAAGAAGATTTAAAAATGAACCATTCAAGACTTAATTTGGCAATGCAAATTGCGAATATGCCGTGGTGGGAAATGGATTTTGCTACTGGAAATGTAACGTTTGACAAACGGAAAGCTGAAATGTTGGGCTATCCGCCGGAAATGTTCAAACATTATAATGATTTTGTTTCATTAATACACCCCGAAGATTATGAACGAACAATGAATGCAATGCGCAACCATCTTGCTGGAAAAGTCGATAAATATGAAATAGAATACCGTATTAAAAATAAATCAGGAGAATATAAATGGTTTTATGATATTGGTCAGATTGTTAATAACAATTTAGTAGAAGGTTCTCGCATGATTACCGGACTTGTTATTGACATCACCGAACGCAAGCAAGCAGAAGAAGCATTATTGGAAAGTGAAGCTCGATTTAAAAATTTGTTTGAAAAACATTCGTCCGTAATGCTGTTAATAAATCCGGAAAAAGGAAAAATTATAAATGCCAATAAATCAGCTTCTGATTTTTATGGTTATTCAATTGATGAGTTATGTGAAAAAACGATTGACGATATTAATACGCTTCCAGCAAATCGAATAGCCGAAGAGCGAGAGTTAGCAATACAAGAACAACGCAATTATTTTATATTTTCACATAAACTGTCATCGGGAATAATCAGAACAGTTGAAGTTCATTCAACCCCAATTGTTTATGGAGCAAAAAAATTGTTGTTTTCAATAGTGCACGATATTACCGAACGCAAGCAAGCCGAAGAAGCCTTAATTCAAGCCAAACAAAAGGCAGAAGACAGTGAAAAGCATATTCGTTTGATTTCCGACAACTTGATTAACGGAATGATTTATCAAGTAATAATATTAGATGAAACCAATAGAAAGTTTATCTATTTAAGTGATAATGTTGGAAAATATTACGGTTGCACAGCCAACGAAGCCAAAGAAAATCCAAGCTTGATTTACGACAGAACGCATCCTGATGACCTTCAAAGGCTTATAGATTCAGAACTAAAAGCACTGAAAAGCATGTCGGATTTTAACATAGAAATTCGAATAATACATCCGGATAATTCAATTCGTTGGTTTCAGATAGTGTCAAAACCCCGAAAATACAATGAATTGGTTTTTTGGGACGGAATTTTATTTGATATAACCGAATTAAAAGAAGCCGAACGACTTTTAAAAGAAAAAAATGAAGAAATATTGGTACAAAACGAAGAATACGAACAATTAAACGAAGAACTTATTCAAACGAACCAACATTTGTTGTATTCAAAAGAAGAAATTCAGCATATCAATAGTAAATTAAGCCAATTAAACGCCGACAAAGACCGATTCATTGCAATTCTTGCGCACGATTTAAAAAGTCCGTTCAATTCAATACTTGGCTTTTTGGATTTATTAACCGAAAATATTCGAAAATACGATATTGACAAAATCGAAGATTTTATAAATATTATCAATAATTCGGCAAAAACCACATTTAATCTATTGGAAGACATTTTAATGTGGGTAAGAGCAAATTCGGGTAAAATTCCTTTTGTACCACAAATGCTGAATTTTGGAACTATTTACAACGAAGTTATTGCAAATTTAAAATTAACTGCAAACACAAAAAGCATAACAATCAATCATTTTGCAAAAGGTGATATTAAAGTTTTTGCCGATAAAAACATGTTGAATACAATTTTAAGAAACCTTGTTTCTAATTCAATAAAATTTACAAATATAAACGGACAGATTGATGTTTATGCAGAAAAAACTCAAACAAATGTAATAATTACGGTTTCCGACAACGGAGTTGGAATAGAACCGGAAACATTAACAAAACTGTTTGAAATTTCGCAAAAAATATCAACCGAAGGCACAGCAAACGAAAAAGGAACAGGTTTAGGCTTATTACTTTGCAAAGAATTTGTTGAAAAACACGGCGGAAAAATTTGGGTAGAAAGTGAATTAGGCAAAGGAAGTAATTTTAAATTTACCATGCCTTTGTGTAATCATTGATGAGACAAAACATGATAACTAATTGATTGACAATTTTTTTTCTGCGTGCAAAAAAAGATAAATTACTGTAAATGAACAATTCATTAAACATTGTTACTTGTAAACCCAGAATTCTAACTGATTGGATAGATTACTTTGTTCAATTTGAAGGCAATGGATTTTTTCAGACGGAAATATACGCACAACCTTTTGCTTATATTTTATTTAACCGAAATCATTTTTTGGAAATTAATTATGCTGATAAAAATTTAAAAACTAAAAAAACATTAATTGAACCAATTACTGTTTCGCCATTTACAATACAGACTATAATTGATAAGGAAACAGTAATTTTTGGAGCAAAAGTAAAATCAACCTTTCTATATTTGTTAACAGGTATTCCATTAAATTTGATTACAGGTAGCATTTTTAATCTTGAAGATATTTTAGAAGAAAATATTACGGATTTGATTGATAAAATAATAACTGCAAAAACAATTACGGAAAAAGCCGAAATAACCGAAAATTATTTATTATCCAAAATTAAATTGTTTAAAGAAAACAATAAATCGGACAATTATAATGCTATGAAATATCTGACAAATTGTTTCTATTCCGTTTATAATATTGACCAACTTATTGATAAACTTAATGTTTCACATAAGACACTTGACCGACATTTTTTAAAATACACAGGAGTAACACCTAAAACTATGTTGTCGTTAATACGTTTCACTAAAACTATGGGTTATGCACTGAAATATAACTCATTCAATTTAGATACTTTATGGAATTTCGGATATTATGATTACTCACATTTTTCAAAAGATTTTAAAAAATACTATGGAAAGACATTTGAAGAGTTTAAACAAGAAATGAAAAATGACGAAAATTTACAAGTCAGCAACCAAAAAACGAATATACTTTTGCCAAAGATTTTAATTTAATAATCACTAAAAAAGTATTTCACATGGAAAATTCAAAAAAAATGTTATTTGTTGGTTTGGGTGTTGCATTCTGGTTTTTCGCTGCAATGATAGTAAGATTTGGAAATGAGTTGTTTTTTTCGGAAGGTAGTCCATATCTTTTACCCTTATTTATTGCTACTATCCCTATTTCTTATGGTTTTCTGTTTGTTACAATGAAATTGGGCAAACTTAAATTAAGCGAACTTTTAAAACCTGTAACAATTATTGTTTTAACAGCAATGTTGTGTGACGGAATTGCTATGACTTGGTTTGGACAACTTTATGGAAAAACAAATGAAATTGTTCATTTTGGTGCAGCTTTTATTTTGTGGGGAGTTTTTGTTGGCTTGTGTTTAGCGTATTTACATTCAAATGAAAAATTAGCATCAAGCTCAAAAATGGTTATCTTTATAATTTTAGGAATAGTTTTTTGGTTTTCGGGAGCAATAACAGTTAATTTACTTGGGAATTCGGTTTTTTCAGCAAATAATCCGCTTATTTTTATTGCTTATATTCTCGCTTTCCCAATATCGTATCTATTTTTGCTAATAAGTAAAAAAATTGGAAAAATTAATAATTCTGAAATTTTAAAAGCTGTTGTAATTATGACTTTTGCCGCCACATTTTTTGATGGAATTGCATTGACATGGTTTAGACAAATATACGGAAATTTATTTGAACACACACATTATGGAGCAGCTTGGATTTTGTGGGGAGGCGGTGCAGGATTACTTTTGGGTTATATAATGTCAAATAAAAAGTAGTAAGTTGATAATAATAAATTGAAAATTAAGCATATAATATACAATATACGATAATTGCGGGCTTTTGTGGTAGGTTGAAACATTGTGCAAAAAAGAAACTTAGGTGTAATTTGATGCAAATGGCTTGACGCTTTTTGTATCAATTCATCTCTTTTTTTTTACGTTCGTTAAAAAAAAAAACGACCATTCGTAACTAACAAAAAAATACTGAAAAGGTCGGTTGTTAAAAATTAGATTAGACTTGTTGTTTGTTGATTTTTCCTAATTTATAAGCTAATTCAAAAAAAAATACTCTAAGGATAAAAAGTGAATAACCGCCGGTGAAATCGGTGGAAATAGCAAAGTGTTGATATTGAGTTATAGATACGATGACTTAAAGTTATCGTATCAATAGTTCACTCGCTATGCGTTTCACTCGCGGTTATTCACATTTAAGTACTTGCTGGCTTTTTTACAAAGTATTGAAAAACAATTTGCAAAAAATCTAATAAAATAAAGAATGTGTAATTTATAAAAAAAACCGTAATTTTTGACATCACACCTGTCGGGTTTTTAAAATTGGACAGGTTTCTTAACTTTGGCAACATTGAACAACAAATTTCTAATTAATTGATAGCAAAACTTGATAGTAACCGAAATTCTAAGAAAGCAAAATAACGTAATTTTTTCTAAATTCTAATAATAAATTGTTAAATTGTTCTATTGTTATTTTATCATGAAAAATTTTAAAAATTACAGCTTTAGCTAACTTTTTCAAAAGGCACCATTTTTTTACACTCTCAATTAATTATATACCATTGAGTACCATTGCTAACTAGTTGCAACGAACTCCATTGCGTAGTAATGTTTTTAATTGTAACGTCGTCAATTTTGATAGCACCTCCCGAAATAACAACCGCATTTACGGTAGCGTCAATTTTTTTGATTGTGTATTGTCGTCCATTACAAGTAGTTGCATCGGGTAGTGTAATTGTTTTAGCACCTGCGCTTGCATCTACTAGCACTACATTGTGTAGGTCGGTCAAAGTAGTATTTATATTAACCGTTTGTATAGTAACAGCTTGCGAACCGTTTACCACAAAAGTAGAAGTTGGTGGAATGTTAGCATCGGTTTTAATTCCAATGTTTCCGCTTTTCATAACTGTAAAGGCATTTTTACGAGTAAAATCGTCAGTACCAAAGCCAATTACAAAAAGTTGGTCGCCAATTTGGTAGTTGATGGGGTCAGGACCTGGCGATGTTTTCTTTTGGTTGTAACGCCCAAAAACGGTTTGTAAGTACGAATCGGAAATTAAATATTCGCCCATTATAAAAGAGCTTCTGCCTTCGGCTTTATTGTTTTGCCCAAAAACAACGGCGGTGGCTTGTGATGCAATGTTGTTTACACCTGCCACAAAAGATTGTGTGCCAGAAGCCACATTGTTGAAACCTGCTGAAAATGAGTAGCCACCGCTGGCTTCGGTATTTTTACCAAACGCGGCTGAATATTCGCCAATTTTAATGTTCGACCATTGCCCTTCGGAATAACCAGCTCTGAAAGCCGAACGAGAAGGAAAAAACATCATGCTGCTACCTAGTTGTGAGTTAAGCACTTCGCTATAACTATAATTTCCGGTAACCAAAAAGCCTGCTTTGTCTATTGCGGCATGAAATTTATCGAGAGGCGTGTCGGTTCCAATGCCTACTTTTTTATTTATATTGTACAAATAGCTTCCAGTGGTGAGCCAAGTGGCTGCAAACTTGTTGTCTATGTAAGTATAAGTATTTGTGCGGGTAATGTCCACATAGGTTTTTACTGCTTTTTGAGTCGAAACAACATTGTCGGAAGCACTTGAGCTGCCAAGAAGGTCGTCGGTTGAAAACTCGTTGATGCTTTGTCCTATTTTAGTTTTGATGTTTTTAGCCATAAGTGTTCCATTGGTTAGGCTAATGTTGTTGTTAGAGATAGTCCAATCGCCAGATAAATCGGTAGTTCCATTGCGCAATACAAAAAAGTTGCCCGTTGCCCATTTTGTCCCATTCCAAGCCAATCCATCGTAAAGAGCTAATTCCGTTTCGGTTACGCCTAGTACATCGGAAAGTTTTGGAAGCGGTGCTTCGAGCGCACGAGCAGCAATTAGCGCATAAGGCACTGATTCGATATGTGTTACACCTAAATCGACCATTCCGTTTACAAAAGCTTCGTCGCCAAAGTCGGCTCTCACTTTCACAAAATACTTGTCGTTAGCCCAGTCGATGTTTTTAAATTCGCTCACACTTCCTACCAAAGTGCTTGCTCCTTTGCCAATTATCACGTTGAGCAACCCAAACTTGTCGGTGGTTCCTATGTGAGTTTCTTGCCAAACTATCTCATTGCTAGTGCCTTTTAAGATTGAAATTTCAACCACAATTTCGGTGTTTGAAATAGGGTATCCTTCGGTATTTCGAGCAACAGCCTGATAGTTTATGCCATAAGGAAAATATTGAGCATTCAAGTTTATCGACATCAACGCCAATAAAACGAATAGAAAATATATTTTAATTGTTCTTTTGTAGTTCATAATGGTTTTATTTTTATCGAAAAAAAACATTTTTTCAGGCACTATTTATTTTGTTATTTTGAATGCAACCAAAGGAGTTGTTTGTTTGCCCAAAATAGAAACAATATAATTACCTTGTTGTAAATTACTAAGATTTATTTTAATTGTTTTAGATGGTTCATTTTCAAAGGTTTCAAAAATTTGGGTTTGTACTATTTTTCCTGCAATATCATATACTTTAATCGTTATTTGGCTTTCTTGTTTTGCAAAAAAGCGAATGTTCAAATAATCTATCACAGGATTTGGAAATACTTGTACTTTGAACTCATTTTTGGCTACCTCTTTCGTTTTTGCAACAAATTCGGGTTGTTGAAAACCTTGCGTAAATGAGTTTCCATTTGAAATAGTGCCACTAAAAACGCCGCCAATAGTATAGGAGTAATTCATTTTTTTGTCAGAAAAAGAATTACTTCCGCTAGAAATAGCGGTTTGCGAAATTGTTTGCGAAAACAAATTGATACTCACAAACAGAAATAAAATACTAAAACTATTTTTCATCGTACTTATTTTTTTGCACTAAAACTCACTTCAATCCTCCTATTCTTGGCTCTTCCCTCGTTGGTGGTGTTGGGTGCAATCGGGTTTTCTTTGCCCATACCAAAAGTAATAATTCTGTTAGCATCAACACCTTGCGAAATTAGATAGTTTTTGACCGAAACAGCTCGTTTCTTCGAGAGTAGCAAGTTGTAATTGTCGCCACCCAAATCGTCGGTATATCCCACTATTTTAATAATCGAATCGGGGCGTTTTTCCATTTCGTCCATCAATAGGTTCAAACGAGAGTATGAATTGCTCAAAAGTTCGTCGCTATTGGTTGCAAAATTGATGTTTTCTAAAATAAATGGTTTTTCGTATTCTATTTTTTCTATTTGCAACGACGATTGGTCTTTTAGCTCTATTTCAAGAAGTTCGAGCTTTTCGCGAAGCTCTTTAATTTCTTGATTTTCGCCACAGCATTTTTTCAAATCTTCTTGTATTTTCTTAATTTCTTTTTTTAAGGCTTTAATTTCATCTTCCAATCGTTTTATTTGTCCATCGTCATTGCTTTTTTCTACAAGTTCGAGAGCATCAGTAAAAATAGATAGTTTGCTTTTTTTGTCGCTGTATTTGAGCAAGAAACCTATCGCAATCTCATGCGAACCTTGCGAAATGCCATACATTCCCGAATTGCCAAACTCATAGGTATAATTAGCCACAAAACGCTGACTAAGAGCTGTTCCAGCTCCTACGCCAAAGGTATTTCCTTTCTTGTAAACTAAACTTGCCCAAACGGCTTTTTTGTAGTTGAAAGTAGTAGCTATTTGATAAAAAAGTGGGGTATTTTGTGCCATTTGCAACACCACCACAGGCTCAACCGAAATGTCGCCTTGTGTGTATAGATACGAAATGTGGGCTTGGTAATGACGTGCTAGAGTGTAAGTTAAGTTATAATCGCTGCTGTAACTAATTTGCGACCCCAAGGCTCTGGGCAGCGAAAAGCCAACCAACAGATTATCGTAATGAAACGAAATGCCAAAGCCAGCATCGAAAGCCGTTCCGTGATAGTCTTGATAACTAAGCACAACTGGGTCATTTACCGACGAGGTGTGTATCGAGGCAAGGTCGATGCGGTTGTTATAAAGCCCTGCGTTTAAACCAAAATGCAAACCCATGGTTTCATCGAGCGCCAAATGGTAAGCATAGCTCAGTTGTGCGCTAAATTGTGCAAAAATACCTGTTTTGTCGGCATAAACATTGGCTCCAAAACCCATTTTTTCATTTTTAGCACCGTTGATGTTTAGGCTTTTGTATTCGGTTGCGCCTTGTACACCAAGCCAGTTTTGCTTAAATCCGGCAAAACCTTCGGTATGCCCTGTGAGTCCGGCATAAGCTGGCGAAAGCGAAAACTTGTTGAATAAGAATTGATTGTCGCTAAATAATTGTTGTGCAAAAGTAGATGCCGATAAAAACATTAGCACAAAAAGTATGTAAATTTTCTTTGTTTTCATTCTGTTGTTGATTAAAACCTGATAAAATAATATTCTATTTTTACTTTTAAATACAATTTACTAAGGTTTATTTATGGCTTTAAAATAGTTAACTAGCGATTAACGTTTCAATGTCGTTTTGTTAAGTTTATGCGAAACAGCTCTTCAAAGGTTTAAAACCCTCAAAGGGCTTAACTTGGGCGACATTGAATTATAAATACATTGTTGTCAATTAATTGAGAGAAAACTGGCTGTTCTAATTTTACGAAAATATCCTTTTTTTAGATTGCCACGTTTTTTTATTTTAAAATATTGATAGTTCCAGTTTTATTGCGTCTGTCTTCTGTTTTTAACAGATAAAAATACGCTCCCGATGGATACTCTTCACCAGTCCAATCATTTTGATAATCAGAACTTTCATAAATTAGCTCGTTGCGAATATTGTAAATAAAAACTTGAATAGGAAAATTGTAGCTGGCAATGTCTTTAATTTCAAAAAAATCGTTGTAGCCATCTACGTTTGGCGTAAGAATATTGCTCGAAATACTCATATCGTTCTGAATAACTGCAATAAAAACAGTGTCGGAATTGCTGCAATTCTTTGCATCGTAAATTCGCACCCAATACTTGCCTTCTTTGAAAACATCAATGGAAGCGGTAGTTTCATTGGTTGACCACAAATAGTCGGTAAAACCATTACTAACCGAAAGCGTTGCTTTTTCGCCCAAATTGATAACATCGGAAGGCGAAACGGCAATTTGAACATTTGGTTTTGCAGCTATAACAACTTGCTTTTCAATGGAATCCTTTCCTAATGCCGAAAGAGCCACCAATTTTACGATGTAAGTACCATCGTGCGAGTATTTGTGTTTTGGAATTTGCCTCGACCAAGTGTCGCTTCCATCGCCAAAAAACCAATGCAAGTTGGTGTAATTGGTAGATGTGTTGCTAAATTCTACGCTGTCGCCTTCGCACAAAGTTGCCGAATTGATTGTAAATGAGGCATCGGGAAGTTGTGCCGCCGAAATAAGCGGAATGATAAATAAAGCGAACGTTACTAGTTTTTTTAAGTTCATTGTTAAGGAGTTATTTTTTTCAAATTCTACTTATTATGCTTGTTTCTAAAAAATATTTTGGTTATTTGTTTTCTGAAAAAATCAAAAGTTCTACTTATACAAAAATATATAAAATTAATCAATTTTAATCTATTCTATCAAAAAATATGCCCCAATATACATAAAATATTAATATTCATAAAGTTATAGTGCAAATATTTTAAATTTTCCTTTTCTAAAAACCAAATTATGAAGTAACTATCTACTTTTTTTTGCGAATTTGATGATTGGGTAGTGTGATGGTTTGGTGATGTGGTGATTTTTTTGATGAATGTTTTTTAGGTTTCTTTCAATGTTCTTATTTATAGATGTTTAGTTTTTTTTTGAAAAAAAAGCATTCGTTTTATTGAAAATTCAATTCAAAATAAGGAAATTTGCATAACATTAAAACTTTGAAAACTATGAAACGAAAACTACTTTTTATACTTACTATTTGGTTTATTTCTACTTTTACGGCACACGGTCAAGGCGCAGAATTAACACAAGAAGAGATAAAGAAAATAACTAATTTTGAGCTTATTTACCCTTTTAGCGAAAAATTATCGAAAGTAATGAGCCAAGGCAAATGGGGTTACATCAATTTAGGTGGCGAAACCAAGATTCCTCTCAAATACGACGATGCCGGTTCGTTTATTTATGGAGTAGCTCGTGTAAGGCAAGGTGCAAAATTCTCGGCTATCGACTTCAATGGCAAGCAGATAATGCCTTGGTTCGATTATGTTTATCCTTTTTACAATGGGTTGGCAAAGGTGAAAAATAGAAACGACGTTGGTTTTGTAAATAAAGAGGGAAAACTTGTATCACCTTGGTTTGATGCCGCTTATGTGTATTTTTACGGTTTGTACAAAGTGAAAAAAGGGCAAAAATGGGCTTTTATGGATAAAAGTGGAAAAGTAGTTACACAATGGTATTTCAATCCCGATACTTTAAATACAAAAGTAAAATTTGAACTAACCCATGGAAATGAACAAACGAGCCATGTAGCTGTTTTTAATGAAAAAAACCAGCAAATAACAGACAAATTTCCAGGCATTTTTTACACAAGCAGTTTTTCCAATACTTCACTTTTCGATTCGTTAAAATTCGACAAATATTTAGCCGTTTCGGAACACGCGCTTTATACCGAAAATATTTCGATGATTAGAAATAAAAACAAAGAGTATGCTTTTATAAACGATGAAGGTACGCAAATTACGGAATGGTATATAAAGGCTGAGAATTTTTACGAAGGCGTAGCAATGGTGATGAACAAAGAAGGCAAAATGGCATATTTGGGCATTAACGGTAAGCAAATTACGCCTTGGGTGGACAGAGTGCACCCCTTTTTTAATCGCCTAGCAATGGTTGAAAGAGACAATAAATTTGCGTTTATCGACAAAACAGGCGAACTAAAAACTGATTGGTTCGATTATGCAAGTCCTTTTTCCGATGGCTTGGCAAAGGTAGGTTTGAACGGAAAATGGGGTTACATCGACAGCAACGGAAAGCTAGTAATTCCGTTGATATACGACGATGCTATGTCGTTTTCGTATGGATTTGCAAGGGTAGAGTCGGAAGGTAATCAATTGGTTATCAATAAAAGCAATAAAGCCTTGCATGGTGCTTTTGATTTTGTATATCGCTTTACCGATTCTATTGCAGCCATTCAAATTGACACTCTTTTTGCTTACATCAACGACAAAGGTGTACGCATAACACCTTGGTTGCAAGGCGCTTCGGATTTTACTTACGGAGTAGCACGTGTGAGGCTAAATAATAAAGTAGCTCTTATCAACAACAAAGCAAAAGTAATAACTCCTTGGTACGAAGTGGCTTACTTTATTCCGCCCAACATTGTTTTGGGCGATACTTTGCCTAACGGAAAGCTGGGGCGATACATTTTGTACGACTTG
The DNA here is from genome assembly GCA_020047755.1 of Bacteroidota bacterium. Taxonomy (GTDB): domain Bacteria; phylum Bacteroidota; class Bacteroidia; order Bacteroidales; family JAIFNL01; genus JAIFNL01. The sequence goes on along the minus strand of JAIFNL010000260.1, from coordinate 2,904 downwards.
TATAAATACGATAACTTTTTTAATAAATACCCTTCTACTTACGATTACGAGGACTACTGGCAAATGGCTTGGAACTATACCGATAGAGAACCATTTTTGAGTAGTAACGATGGATTTTTCAAAGAAGGCATTCAAGTTTTGTACAAATCGAAAGACGACAAAGTAGGAATAGACAATTACAATGCCGCAGCACTTGCCGACTACAACAACAAACCGCTTTCGGCTTGGTACGATGCTATTTATAGGTCAGACGATGGCTATATAATGGCGCAAAGACTCGAAAAATTTATTCTTTTAGATTTGTTTGGCAACGAAATATCAAAAGAATACGATGGAATTTATTATCACAATAAGGATACTTTGATGGTTAAATTTCAAGACAAATTTGCGTTTGTTGATAAAAAGCAAAAATTTTTAACCGTTTGGTACGACGAAATAGCTGATTTTGTAGAAGGTTACACTGTGGTTGGGCTTGAGGGAAAATATGCTTTAATGACGCATGATTTTAAGGTTATTTCCGATTGGTATGATTATATGGACAACGTATTTACCTATAAAATGCGGCGTGTGAAAAAATATGATAAATGGGGTGCTATCGATTACTTAGGCTCTAACGTGGTGGATCCGGTTTACGATGAAGCCGATTTTATCAATGGTTTGTTGAGGGTAAAACAAAATGGTGTTACTTCTATTTTTGATTTGAATGGAAATTTGATTAGTAAAGAATAGTAATCTATTGTTAAATTGTTCTATTGTTGAATTGTTGATAGTGTAGAAAAATGGTGCCTTTTTGAAAAAGTTAGCTAAAATTGTAAATTTTCCAATTTTTCGTGATAAAATAACAATGTAACAATAGAACAATGTAACAATAGAACAATAGAACAATAGAACAATAGAACAATAGAACAATAGAACAATAGAACAATAGAATTTATTATTTGCTCAAAAGTTCGGCAACTTCTATTAATTTGATAAACTCAGCTCTGTAACCGTCGTCATCTTTGCCTTTTGCTGCCTTGGCAAGTTCCAAAGTATTGCCAAAAGTGGCAGTTCCTTTAAATTCCGAATCTCTCAACAACATTCCGAATTGTGCAACCGATGCCGAGAATCGGAAATTTTCCGAAAGCTTGTCGGCTTTGATGTTTTCGCCATTTATTCGGCTGGTAATCAATTTACTTTCGTCACCATCGGGCTGTTTGTAGCGAAGTTTTAAAGTCATCAAATTATCCGATTTGTTTATTTTTGTGTCTTGATATTCAAGTTCATCTACGCCATCAATTTTCTCATCTGAACTGGCAGGAATTATTTCGTAAAGAGCAGTAACAGTGTGTCCTGCACCAATTTCTCCGGCATCTTTCTTGTCGTCGTTAAAATCTTCGGCAGCCAACAAACGATTTTCGTAACCAATTAAACGATAAGCTTTTACTTTAGCTGGATTAAATTCTATTTGAATCTTTACATCTTTGGCTATGGTAAACAAAGTTCCCCAAATTTCTTTGCCCAATGTTTTTTTAGCTTCCAAAATATTGTCGATGTAAGCATAATTTCCGTTACCAGCATTGGAAAGTTGTTCCATTTTCGAGTCTTTGTAGTTGCCCATTCCAAAACCCAAAATAGTGAGAAATACATTGCTTTTGCGTTTTTCTTCTATCATGCGAACAAGCTCGCCATCAGAGGATTGACCTACGTTAAAATCGCCATCGGTTGCTAAAATAACACGGTTGTTGCCGTCTTTGATAAAGTTTTCTTGTGCTATTTTGTAAGCCAATTCAATACCGGCACCTCCGGCAGTAGAACCACCTGCGCTCAATTGGTCGAAAGCTGCATTTATTTTTTCCTTGTCTTTGCCCGAAGTTGCTGGCAAAACTAAACCTGCCGCACCTGCATACACTACAATAGCAACTCGGTCTTCGGGGCGCAATTTTTCAATTAATATTTTAAACGATTTTTTCAACAATGGAAGTTTATTTTCAGCTTCCATAGAACCCGAAACGTCGAGCAAAAATACCAAGTTACTTGCCGGAATTTTCTCAGGTTCTATTTCTTTTCCTTGAATACCAATATTGAGTAAATAATGGTCTTTGTTCCAAGGACATACGCCCATTTCTAAGTTCGTCGAAAAAGGGTCATCGCCTTTGGGTTGCGGATAATCGTAATCGAAATAATTGATAAGTTCCTCAATTCTAACTACATCTTTGTGAGGTTTTTGGCTCGAATTTAAAAATCTACGAACATTGGAATAAGAAGCTCTGTCCACATCAATCGAAAAAGTAGAAAGCGGATTCAATTTTACACCTTTGAACTTGTTTTCATTTATCACATCGTACTCTTCTGTGTTATAATCAATAGGTTGCATATCGTAAGCTACTCCCGAAGTGCTATTAGATATTGTTGGCGAATAAGATGCAACACTTTTTCCTTTTTCTTTTTTCATTTCTTCGCGCGAATAAACAGCATCTTCAACCCTTTCGTCGTCGGTTGTAATTATTATCTCTTCTACCATTGCCGGTTCATTTTCTAACTGAACATTGATAACTTTACGCCCGTTTATTTTTACTTCTTGCGTTTTGAAACCTAAAAAGAAGAATTTAAGTTTTTTGGTATTTTCTGGCACGCTGATGGTATAACTTCCATCGGCAGTGGAAAGCGTACCAATGTTTGTACCTACCGCCAAGATGCTTGCACCCGCAATAGGCGCATTGCTTTGGTCGGTTATAACTCCGCTAATCTGCACGTTTGCTAGTTTTTCCGAACTTCGGAACATTCCCGAAATACTCAAAGCCAAAAATAAAATAAGGCTTGTGAAAGCTACTGATTTTAAGTTTATTGTTTTCATCGAATTAAAATTTTAAATGTTTATATTATTTTATACACTAAATATACTAAAATTTTGTTGTTTTAACT
>JAIFNL010000026.1 GCA_020047755.1 Bacteroidota bacterium | reverse complement strand
GTAGGCTGTTTTTTTTGAAAATGTGGCAACTCTTAATTAAGAGTAGGCTGTTTTTTTTGAAAATGTGGCAACTCTTAATTAAGAGTAGGCTATTTTTTTTGAAAATGTGGCAACTCTTAATTAAGAGTAGGCTGTTTTTTTTTGAAAATGTGGCAACTCTTAATTAAGAGTAGGCTGTTTTTTTTTGAAAATGAGGTAACTCTTAATTAATAGTAGGCTGTTTTTTTTGAAAATGAGGTAACTCTTAATTAATAGTAGGCTGTTTTTTTTTGAAAATGAGGTTACTCTTAATTAAGTGTAAGTACTTCCGAAAAAAAACGACCTACTTACATGAAGCTTCATGTAGTAGTTCGTTTTTTTTTAGTAAGTCCACTGTGATATATTATAATATTATTTTAATTTCACTTTGAGTGTTTTTGTGTTGTTAAGTAATAAAATAATATAATTATTGGTTGTATCTATGCAGTTGGCTTTTGGATATTGTATTGCATGTAGCCAAAGTTAAGAAACAGCCCTTCAAGGGTTTTAAACCCTTGAAGGGCTTCACTTGCGCTTGGCATTAGCAATTCAATTCGCTTTATTTCACTACACGGTAATATGCCATGTTGGAGTTGTCGAAATCTTGTTGCCAGTAAGCGGGCGTAACAATTTTGCCGTCGGTACGTTTTAGTTTCTTGCTATAAATCATAAGAATAGCATTGAAGGCTAAATCGGTAACACCTATTTGAAACGTGTCGGGTGCATTGGCATCTTTCTTTGCATCGGCTATTAATTTAACTTGGTATTTGTTAAATTCGAGCAAATCTTTTAGAAAATGTGCACGTTCTTTGGTTGCGCCCGTTTCTACTATGGTAAATTTACCGCCTTCTACTTCTAGTATTGTGCGTTTAAATTTTAATATTGACATATCTTTTTTGTTTTATAAGAAGGCTTGCAACAATTTATAGGTTTTGAGAAGGTTTTAATTTGGGGTTAAAACCTTTCGCCACAACAGCAATCGTTGCAAGTCCAGTTAGTTAGTGTTTGAAAGAAAGCAGCAGATTTAAGGCATTTTGAAATTTAAAAACCACAGTTTACTCTTGTAAGTGAGGATTTTAAAATTTCAAAATAACGAAAAAGATGCGCTTTCTTTCAGACACTAGTTAATACCAAAACTTAAACCTCGTATCACTTCAAACACATCGCTCCACAATCCGGTAACTACCAAGCCTACGGCTGCTAGTATAAGACCTACTTTTGAATAAATATCAATAGTGATAGGCGCAATAGGGTTGTCGTTTTTATTTATAAACATTGCTTTTACTACCAACAGATAGTAGAACAACGAAATGGTAGCATTGATAACGGCAATAAACACCAACCAATAATATCCGGCTGAAGCAGCGGCTGTGAATAAGAAAAACTTAGCAAAGAAGCCTGCAACGGGCGGAATACCTGCCAAAGAGAATAAGGCTAGAAGCATAATAAGGCTTAGCCCTGGGTTTGTGCTGTAAAAGCCGTTGTACTCGTCAATGTTTTCTTTGCCGGAGTTGTTTGAAATAAGGGTTGCAACACCAAAGGCACTAAGGTTGGAGAAAATGTAGATAAGTACAAAATACACAACCGTAGCCGAACCCAACTCGTTTGCGCCCATCATACCCAAAAGGATAAAACCGGCTTGCGCAATAGATGAGAAAGCAAGGAAACGTTTGATGTTTTTTTGACGCAAAGCAAACAAGTTACCCACAGTCATCGTTAAAACCGCCAAAGTGTACAGTACATTTTGCCACATAGCTACTATTTTGCTAAATACAGTAAATAGTAAAATAGTAAGAATGAAAACGGCTGCACCTTTCGATACTACCGAAAGATACGACGTTACATTGATAGGCGCACCTTCATACACGTCGGCTGCCCACAAGTGGAAAGGCACCAGCGAAATTTTAAATGCCATACCAGCAAGGAAGTAAATAAACGCAAGGGTTTGTAGTTGAGTGCCAGTGAAAGCCAAAGCTACGGCGTCGAAATAAATAGAACCGGTAGTTCCATAAATCATCGACAAGCCATAAAGCAATACCCCCGACGAAAGCGCCGACGATAAAATTAACTTCACACCCGCCTCAGCCGAACGGTTTCGGATACGTTCAAAGGCAGCAAGCGCAGCTACCGGAATAGTTGCGGTTTCCAAACCAATGTAAAACATCAGAAAATCGCCCGACGAAATCATAAACTGCATTCCCACAAGGGTAGAAATAAGCAGAGCAATAAATTCGGCAAGCTTATCGTGGTTCTCTGGTTTTTTGAGCCAAGCAGCAGATTGTAATATAACAATGAAAGTACCTATGTTGAGTACGTTTTTCATCATTATAGTCATATCCGTATTGTGGAACATGCCGCCAAACAATGTACCTGTTTGTGCAGGCAAAAACCCGATTACTAAATTCACAAAAAACAAACCTACACCCAAAGGAATTATTTTGGTTTTGTCGGCTACAAATATCTCGGCTACTATCAGAATCAAAGCAGTAATGACCAGCAGTAGTTCGTGCCTCATCAAAAGAAATTGTTCAATATTCATGTCAATTATTAATTATTAATTATTAATTGTTAATTGTTAATCAATGTAGTTATTCAGTTATTTGTGAAGTAGCCCTTCAAGGGTTTGAAACCCTTGAAGGGCTTATCTTAAACTACATGAATGTTAATTATTAATGTATTGCAGCCAAAAGTTTTGCAACTACGGGAGCTAGTCCTTCGCCAATCAAATCGGAAAGCCACAAAGGTGCAATACCAATACCAGCTATACCAATAATAAGAGTAACAAGTGTAAGCTGTTCGTGCCATTCGGCATCTTTTAGTTGAAGGAACTCATCGTTTTTGATAGGACCTAATAACAGAACACCTACTACACGCAAAATGTAAACAGCCGTAACAACAATCGACGAAACAGCAATAATAGTTGCAACTCTATGGAAAATATCGGCATGTTGGAAAGCACCCACAAAGATAGTCATCTCGGCAACGAAACCGCTAAAACCAGGTAAACCCAAAGAAGCCAAACCACCAATAACGTAAGCAACCGAAAGGAAAGGAATCACTTTCATAAGTCCTCCCATTTTGTCAATCATACGAGTATGTGTACGTCCGTAAATCATACCAATAAGCGCGAAGAAAAGGGCTGTCATAATACCGTGCGAAATCATTTGCAAAATAGCACCGTTCATAGCCGTTTGATTCATCATCAATAAACCAAACAAAATCAAACCGCAATGGCTCACCGAAGAGTAAGCATTGATGTATTTCAAATCGGTTTGCATAATTGCACCCAAAGCTCCATACAAAACACTAATACTGGTAAGTACTATAAATATCCAAGCTTGCTCTTGTGCAGCTTCGGGCATTAAGTACATGGCAACACGGAAAGCACCGTAACCACCAAGTTTCATCAACACGCCAGCGTGTAGCATCGAAACGGCAGTAGGCGCCGAAGCGTGTCCGTCGGGCGACCAAGTGTGGAATGGAAATAAAGCACCCAACACACCAAAGCCCACAAACAACATAGGGAAAAACATACGTTGTGCCTCAATAGGAATTTGTATTTTAGCAATTTCTTGCAAGTTCCAAGTCAATTCGCCACCAGCGACATTGGAATTGAAATAAATTCCGAAAAGTCCTACCATAAGCAAAGCCGAACCTCCCATAAGCATAATGGTAAGCTTCATAGCCGAATACTCCTTGCGACCGCTTCCCCAAATACCAATTAACAAGTACATAGGAATAACCGCCACTTCGTAGAACACAAACATAGTGAACAAATCTAACGAAATAAAGAAGCCAAATACACCCGTAGCCAAAAGAATTAACGAAATGAAAAATTCTTTGGTAAGTTCCTTCATAGTCCAAGAAGCAAAAACCCCTGTGAAAATGATGATGGCTGTAAGCACAAGCATAGCAACTGCAATACCATCTACACCAATAGCATAGTGAATGTTCAGACTTTTAAACCAAACCAAGTCTTGAGTAAAAAGAAACTCAGCAGTATTTCCGGCTTTGCGCTCGGCAAAGAAAGCAAACAATAAGCGAACGGCATTCAAAAGCTGAATACTCATACCTACTGCCGAAATTAAACGTACTTGCTGTGTGTTTTTTGCAAAACCAATGGCAAGCATGGTTAGTACCGGAATGGTTACAAATAAAGTTAATATATCCATTTTTTTATTAGAATGTTAGTTGGTTGAAAAATAACTAAATATCAAAACTAAAGCTATTACACCCGAAATGAATACAATAGCATATTGTTGCAACTGTCCCGATTGGAAATTCTTCATCTTTTCAGAACTTGTAGTAGTTACCCAACCAATACCGTCCATAGTGCCATCAACAATGTGGCGGTCGAACCATGCGATAGGTTTTGATATTAGATTAAAAATGATTTTCTTAGTTACAAACATGTAAATCTCATCGAAGTAGAATTTATTCAAAATAGTTTTGTAAACTCCACCCAAAGAAGCAACTACCTTGTCAGGTGTTTTCGATTCTTTCATGTAAAGAGCCGTTGCAACTCCTATACCTGTAAGTGCAACCAAAACTGCCGGAATTGCAATGTTCCAATGTATGTGCAAGTGAAGGGCTTTACCATCGCTAGTTACTAACTCGCCAAAGGGAATAAATCCTGCAAAAACAGTTACCAATGCCAAGAATATCAAAGGAATGTACATCACAGGCGACGTTTCGTGCGGCGTATGATGATAATGTGTATTTTTGCCCCAGAAAATAGAGAAATACAAACGCGACATATAGAAAGCAGTTAAACCTGCTACTAACATACTCGAAAAGAAAATGATTTTGTTGTGTTCAAAAGCTGCCACCAATATTTCGTCTTTACTAAAGAAACCCGAAAACGGAGGAATACCTGCTATTGCCATCAAAGCAACAAAGAACGTGATGTGTGTGATAGGCATATATTTACGCAAACCACCCATTTCGCGCAAGTCGTTGGTATGTACTGCGTGAATGATAGCTCCCGCTGCCAAGAACAACAACGCCTTAAACATAGCGTGTGTGAATAAATGGAACATAGAAGCCATATAGCCAATACCATGCTCGCCATAACCCGACACACCTAAAGCCAACATCATATAACCAATCTGCGACATGGTAGAAAAAGCCAACACGCGTTTTATATCAAACTGTGTGCAAGCAATAATAGCAGCAAACAACGACGAGAACGCTCCAATGTAAGCAACTACTTCTAACGCATCGGGGCTAGACAAGGCATAAACCGGAAACAAACGTGCTACCAAGTAAACACCAGCCACCACCATAGTAGCCGCGTGAATCAATGCCGAAACAGGTGTTGGACCTTCCATAGCATCGGGCAACCAAATGTGCAATGGAAACATTGCTGATTTGCCCGCGCCACCCATGAACACTAAGATAAGCGACCATGTAAGCATCGACAAGCCCAAGAATCCAGCTTCTGTACCTTTACGTATCAATTCGCCGTCCACGTTGGTTAGTAAACCAAAGTCGAAAGTGCCTGTTGAATACGAATATAATAAAATACCAATCAAGAAACCAAGGTCGGCAAAACGAGTAACAATAAACGCTTTCTTAGAAGCCGCCACTGCCGAAGGTTTTTGATAATAAAATCCAATCAATAAGAACGATGACACGCCCACCAATTCCCAAAACATATACATTTGGAAAATATTAGTAGCCAACACCAAACCCAACATTGAGAAACTAAACAACGAAAGGAAAGCAAAGAAACGTTCAAAGCCCACTTCGCCTTTCATATAGCCCATACTATAAATATGCACCATAAACGAAACGGTAGTAACTACCACCAACATCATAACCGAAATAGGGTCGAGCAATACGCCCATGTTGATGTGCAAGGTTTCGGTAAAGCGCAACCAAACCATGTCGAAAGCAACAATCTTTTGGTAAACACCTTCGGCACTCTTGCCAAATACAAAAAAGTATTGGTAAGCAGTGTAAAGCGATAAAATAAACGATACACCCAATCCCGTAGTTCCAAGCAAACCGGAAGCTAAGGCTTTTAGCTTATTCCCGCCCAGCCCTATAATAAGGAAGGCAAACAACGGAATAAGGGGGATTAACACACTATAACTAAAATCCATGTTTCAACTATTTTAATGTTTTTTAATGTTTTAATTCTGCAATCTCTTCCACATTAATATTGCCTATGCGGCGATAAATATTAATGATAATAGCAATAGCTACCGATGCTTCGGCTGCAGCTATGGCAACCACAAATATTGTAAAAAACATGCCTTGCAACTGATCGGGATATAAAAATTTATTAAATGCAACAAAGTTTATATTCACCGAGTTAAGTATCAGTTCTATCGACATTAAAATGGTAATAAGGTTTTTGCGAACAATAAACCCATAAACACCTATAAAAAACATTAGGGTGCTTAGTACCAAAAAATAATGTAAAGGAATTCCTTCTATCATTATACTTAAAATTTATAAAGTTAATAAATTAGTTGTGCTTCTTTTGTTTTAATAAAGAAGTTCCCTAGTCTAGTTTTTTCTTGGCAATAATAATTGCACCTATCATGGAAGCCAATAACAGCACCGAGATAACCTCAAAAGGCAAGGCGTAACCATTTGTACCATAGCCCAACAACTGCATTCCTACCATTTTCACATCGGTCGAAATAGGTTCAACCCCTGCGGCAGGTACAAAGTTGTGTTGCAAAATAGACGAAATGCTTACAAAAGCTCCTATTGCGGTAACAATAACCGTACTTATGGCTTTTGCTGGTTTTACCGAAGCAAACCTATCGTTTATTCGGCTAGTAAGCAATACCGAGAAAATAATTAAAACTACTATACCTCCGGCATAAAGTGTAATTTGTACGGCAGCCAAAAAGTTGTAGTTCATCATAAAGTATAAACCGGCAGTGGAAACCAACACAAACAGAAGGTACAAAGCCGAGCGCAAAATGCGCTTGCTAGAAACTGTTAATATCGAAAATATGACAATAATCGACGCAAACAGTATAAACATGATTTGATTTACGCTCATTCTTTTATGTCTTTTTGAATTTTAGAACCGGGTTGATTTAAAACTTTTGTTAGTTTTGACCTGTCAAATACAGCATGTTCAAAGTCTTGACCCCAATCAAGTGCATTGGAAGGGCAGGCTTTGATACACAAACCACAAAATGTACACATAGCAAGTTGATATACGTGCTGGTCAATGGCTCTAATGGCTTTTCCATCTTCATTATTTTCTTTTTTAGCAATAATTTCGATAGAGCCATTGGGGCAATTCAATTCGCAGATACCACAACCATTGCAACGATGCTCGTTGTTTTCGTTGTGCGTCATAATTACTTCGCCTCTAAAAGCATCGAACATTTTAAGTTCTTTGCGGTTTTCGGGGTACTTTTGTGTGAAAACTTGCTTATCTGTAAAGGCATTTATAGCAAAGTACTTGCCCGTTACCTTCATTCCGGTAGTAAGGCTTCGTATTGCTGAAAAAATTTCTTGGAAATAATTCAAAATTTCTTTCATATCTATATATTAAAAGTGCCACCCCATCATGGCGATAAATGCTATTATCAATAAGTTTACTAAGCTAAGTGGCAATAGATATTTCCATTCGAGTTGTAGCAGTTGGTCTATCCTCAAACGAGGGAAAGTCCATTTGAACCACATCATCACAAAAATAACAAAGAACACTTTTGCAAAAAACCAAATAAACGGCGGTATAAAATCCATTATTTCATTAAAGCCTGTTAATCCCCAGAAATGCAAAGGCATCCAGCCACCTAAAAATACGGTAGTAGCCATCGAAGCTACAATAAACATATTCATATATTCAGCTAAAAAGAAGAAGGCGAATTTGATACCCGAATACTCGGTGTGAAAACCAGCGGTTAGCTCCGATTCAGCTTCGGCTAAGTCGAAAGGTCCACGGTTGGTTTCGGCAGTACTAGCTATAAGGAAAATAACAAAAGCTATCCATACAGGAATGTGCCCTTTCATTATCCACCACGCATCGCGCTGACTTTCTACTATTTCCGATAGTTGCATAGTTCCAGCCAACACTACTACCGAAAGCAAGGTTAAACCTACCGAAAGTTCGTAACTTACTATTTGCGCACCACTACGCATAGCACCAATGAGCGAATATTTGTTGTTGCTCGACCAGCCACCAATCAAAATACCTACTACACCTAATGAGCTTACTGCCAAAATATAAAATATTCCTATATCAAAATCCATTGCATGCAAGCCTTTGGCAAAAGGAATAGCCGCAATAGCCATGAAAGAAGCAATAATAACAATAAAAGGAGCAATGTTGAAAAGCAGTTTGTCAGCATTTTTGATAAAGATTAACTCTTTAAGCAAAAGCTTAATAAGGTCGGCAATGGTTTGCAAGAAACCACGAGGTCCTACGCGGTTAGGTCCCAAACGGTTTTGCATCATGGCACATACTTTGCGTTCCCAGTACACCAAGAACAGCCCAAGTAAAGCATAAAATGCTAGGATTGATACCCCAACCAATACCAATTCGATAGTAACCGCCCAAAAAGGCGACATACTAGCCTTCAAAGCTTGGTCTATTGATTGAGTAAAACCTGTAAAATCATAAAAACTAAAATTCATATTTCAATTATTTTTTTTAATTAATCATTAATCATTAACCATTAATCATTAACCTTATCTGTCAATATCAGGAATAATATAATCCATAGAACCACCAATAGCAATAAGGTCGGCTATTTTGTGTCCTATGCTTAGTTTTTCGAGTACACCCAAGTTCGATAAGTTTGGAGAACGGAATTTCATGCGGTATGGGTTTTTGTTTCCATCGCTTACTATATATACTCCAAGCTCACCACGAGCAGTTTCAACACTTTGCCAGTATTCGCCGGCAGGTAGTTTGATTACAGGTTTCATTTTAGCAATAAAATCTCCGGCAGGAATATTGTCGATGAGTTGCTCAATGATTTTCATTGATTCGCGCATTTCGTCCATGTGTACCATGTAGCGAGCATGCACATCGCCCTCGGTGCGAAGAATTTCGTTGAACTCGGCTTTGTGATATACGCCATAAGGTTTGTGCTTGCGTACATCGCACGAGAAGCCCGAACCACGTCCCGAAGGACCTGTTACTCCATAGTTAATCGCATCTTCTTTACTTAGCAAGCCCATATTGATTGACCTAGCTCTGTAAATTACGTTGCCTGTTAGCAATTGGTCGTATTCAGGAAGCAACTTGCGGAAGTAAACCAAAAACTCTTTTACGTGTTTTTGGAAATCGGGGTGAATGTCTTTCATCAATCCGCCTGGCGTGTAGTAGCTTTGCAAGAAACGGCTTCCTGTGCTTTCTTCAAAGATGTCGAGAATTTTCTCTCTATCGCGCAAGCCGTAAAAGAATGTGGTTAATGCACCTAAGTCCATGCCGAAAGTAGCCCACCAAAGTTGGTGCGAAGCAATACGCGAAAGCTCGTCCATAATGGTACGAATGTATTGCACACGTTCGGGAACTTGCACACCAAGCGCATTTTCTACCGCCAAACAAACCGCATGGTTGTTTTGGTGAGCCGATAGATAATCCATACGGTCGGTGAGGTGAATAATTTGTGGATAGGTAATGTGCTCGCACATTTTTTCTATTCCACGATGAATATACCCGCAGTGCGGCTGAACGGAATCGACCGTTTCGCCTTTGATGCCTACTACCAAGCGAAGTACGCCGTGTGTAGAAGGGTGTTGAGGTCCCATGTTTACAAGATACCTTTCACTGTTGGGGTCATTTAGTAATATTTCTCTATTTTCAATCATATTATTCTATCTTTCAACAATATTAACGGTATCTACATAATCTTTGCGCAAGGGGAAACCCACCCAGTCGTCGTCGAGGAATAAGCGGCGTAAGTCGGGGTGATTTGTAAATTTGATTCCGAAGAGGTCGAATATTTCACGTTCGTGAAGGTCGGCAGTTTGCCAAAGGTCAGATACGGTTTGTACTTCGGGGTTTTGTCGGTCGGCAATAATTACTTTGGCAGCCATCATGGTATTGGTTTGGGTATTTCTCAGATGATATACTACCGAGAAATGTTTTTCCCAATCTACACCCGAAACGCTTACTAGAAAGTTGAAGTTTAATGTTTGTTTTAAATATTCCATTACTTTTCTGAAGTGTTCGAGCGGAAGGCTTACGTCAATGAATTGTTTATTTTCTACAAATAGAGCATCGGGGCATAGTGCTTGAATGCTTTCTTTTATTTTAATGTCTTCCATTTTTTGTATATGATGTTTTACAAATTGTAGTTAAAAACTATAAAGGCTCCGTAGAAGGATTCTTCTCCACGCTCATAGATTCAGACTTTATTTTGCGTTGCAACTGCATAAGTCCGTAAAGTAAAGCTTCGGGGCGTGGTGGACAGCCCGGAATGTAAACATCTACCGGAATAACGTGGTCAACGCCTCTTACTACGTGGTAGGTGTTGTAAAAGAAAGGACCACCCGATACAGCGCAAGCTCCCATGGCAATAACGTACTTGGGGTCAGCCATTTGGTCGTACAAGCGTTTCAAAACGGGTACCATTTTGTTTACTATGGTTCCGGCTACAACAATTACGTCGGCTTGGCGGGGGCTAGCGCGATATACTTCCATGCCAAAGCGAGCAAAGTCGTGGCGAGGTGCGCCGGCTGCCATCATTTCGATACCACAACAGCTTGTGGCAAAGGTTAGGGGCCACACTGAGTTGGAACGCCCCCAGTTGGCTAAGTCGTCGAGAGTGGATAGAAATACGTTTCCACCGGTTTGTTTGAGAAGTTCGAGGGTTTCGTTGTCTTTGAACTCTTCGTACTTGATTGATTTAATTTTTATTCCCATTTCAAAGCTCCTTTCTTCCATGCGTACAACAATCCTAAACCGAGAACGGTAAAGAATATTACAATTTCGATAAATCCTTGCATTCCTAAGCTTTTAGTTACTACTGCCCAAGGAAAAATAAAAACTGTTTCTACGTCGAATATAAGAAACAGAATAGCAAATAAGTAATACCCTACGTTGAACTGTATCCACGACAGTCCGAAGGTAGGAATACCACATTCATAAGGCTCCGACTTTTGGTCGTTCTTGGATTTTGGGGCAACCAATGATGAGAAAATGATTGCTCCACCTACCAAAACTGCCCCTACAATAAAAAACAGTACTAAATTTTCACTGCCCATGGCATCTTATTTTTATTTAATCTAAATAATTAGTAAATTTTGAAATTCTGCACGAAAGTAAAAAGTATTTTTAATACTCACAAAATAAAATTTAGATAGTTAGATATATTTATCTTAGAAAGTGTAGATAATTAGATTGATTCTGGTTAAATTGCTTTATTTCAAAGGTTTATTTGTTGTCATTTCTAAAAAATGTTTTTTAACACAATTTTAGAATTGATAAAACCTGAGTCTGTATGAATATTTCTTTTTATCGCTTTCTTAATTTGGATACCTGCTTAATAACAAAATGAAATATTCAGATGTAGAAGGTTAATAAAAAGATTTTGAGGGAACTTCTAACTTATTAAACATTGTTTTTGGTAACTTTAATCTTGTTTTTGGGAGCGTAAAGGTTTGTTTTGAGTAGCGTAAAGATTGGTTTGTATAGCGTAAAGATTGGTTTGTATAGCGTAAAGGTTTGTTTTGAGTAGCGTAAAGGTTTGTTTTGAGTAGCGTAAAGATTGTTTTGTATAGCGTAAAGGTTTGTTTTGAGTAGCGTAAAGATTGTTTTTGGGAGCGTAAAGATTGGTTTGTATAGCGTAAAGGTTTGTTTTGAGTAGCGTAAAGATTGTTTTTGGTAGCATATTTTCAGACACAGTTAAATGAATATTCTCCTTTCACCCAATCCAAAACACTTGGAAGCAACCCCAAAACCTTTGGAAAAATTGCGCAAAACCAATTCCCTAAATATGGAGACCAATCACCTAATCCCTAATTCCTAATTAAAAGAAAACAGGTATTTCGTCAAAAACAAAAATCCACAAAACAAAAACAAATCCCTGTTAATCCATACAATCCGTGTAATCCGCATTCCAATTACACAAGTTAGGATAAAAAAAAACTGCGCCTAACTTTGCGAAACGCTCTGGTAAATAAACATGAATAGCGAACCGTTAATTAAGAATCTTTCTAAATATAAAAAAAGATGTTTAATAACATATCATTCATTAGAATTTCTAAATACTTTTGTTGGCAATAAATTAATCAAAAAACTAAACAAAAACAAGTTTATGAGTACTTTTATAAAATCCTCGATAGGTCGAAAATTAATCATGAGTCTATCAGGAATCTTTCTTATGCTATTCTTGTTGGTTCACCTGCTATTAAATTCATTTTTAATGTTCGATAGTTCAGGCGATTTATTCAACATGGGAGCGCATTTCATGGGCACAAACCCAATGATGAAAGTAATGGAACCTATCTTAGGTTTAGGTTTTTTAGTTCATATTTTATGGTCTGTTTGGATTACCATCGAAAACCAAAAGGCAAACCCCGTAAAATATGCAGTAGTTGACCAGAAAAACGCAAGCTCTTGGGCTTCGCGCAATATGTTTGTGTTGGGAAGTGTAGTTTTCATTTTCTTAGCAATGCACATGATGCACTTCTGGTACGAAATCAAAATAGCCCATTCGCTTGCCGAAGTAGAAGTGGACGGCGTTATGATGGAAAATGCTTACGCTCTGGTTTCTGGTTTGTTTACCGATGCTACTTTGGGCTTGGTTTATTCTGGCTTGTATATTTTGGGAGCTATTGCATTGGGTCTGCACCTACACCACGCCTTCTGGTCGGCATTACAAACACTTGGCTGGAGTAATATCGAGTGGCGCAAACGCCTTAGTGTAGTGGGAGATATTTACGCTGTAATTATAGCTGGCGGATTTTCTCTTATTCCTATTTACTTTCTTATTTTTAGTTAACGGGTTAATAAAAAACATTAATCGTTAAACATTAAGCATTAATCCTTAAATATATGGCATTAGATTCAAGAATACCACACGGCAAAGTCGAAGAAAAGTGGTCTCATTATAAAGCGCATCAAAATTTAGTAAACCCCGCCAACAAACGCAAAATAGACGTAATAGTAGTTGGCACCGGACTTGCCGGAGGTGCTGCCGCTGCAAGTTTAGGAGAGTTGGGTTTCAAAGTTAAAAACTTCTGTTATCAAGACAGCCCTCGCCGTGCGCATAGCATTGCAGCACAAGGAGGAATCAACGCAGCAAAAAATTACCCCAACGATGGCGACAGCGTTTTTCGTTTATTTTACGACACCGTAAAAGGAGGCGATTACCGCGCACGTGAAGCAAACGTTTACCGTTTGGCTGAAGTTAGCAACGCCATCATCGACCAAGCCGTAGCACAAGGCGTACCTTTTGCTCGCGACTATGGCGGCTTGCTCGACAACCGCTCGTTTGGTGGAGCATTGGTTTCGCGTACTTTTTACGCTCGCGGACAAACCGGACAGCAACTCTTGCTAGGTGCTTACGGTGCCCTTAACCGACAAGTAGCCGCCGGAAGCGTAAAAATGTATCCTCGCACCGAAATGCTCGACCTTGTAATGGTCGATGGCAGAGCCAGAGGAATTGTTACTCGCAATTTGATTACCGGCGAAGTGGAAAGCCATTTTGCTCACGCCGTTGTTATTGCAACAGGCGGTTACGGCAACGTGTTCTTTCTTTCTACCAACGCAATGGGCTCAAACGTGAGTGCCGCTTGGAAAGCTTACAAAAAAGGAGCTTACTTTGCCAACCCATCGTATGTTCAAATTCACCCTACTTGCATTCCCGTTCATGGCGATTTTCAATCCAAACTTACACTTATGAGCGAAAGTTTGCGCAACGACGGACGTATTTGGGTTCCTAAAAAGAAAGAAGATGCCGAAGCCATTCGTGCAGGCAAAAAAACTGCCGAAGATATTCCTGACGAAGACCGCGATTTCTACTTAGAACGCCGCTACCCCGCTTTCGGTAACCTCGTACCGCGCGACGTAGCTTCTCGTGCCGCCAAAGAGCGAACCGATGCAGGCTTTGGTATCGAAGCAAACCCAACCAACGAAGGAGTTTATCTCGATTTCAAATACGCCATCGAACGACTTGGCGAAGACGTTATTCGTGCTCGTTACGGTAATTTATTTCAAATGTACGAAAAAATTACCGACCACAACCCTTACAAAACCCCAATGAAAATATTCCCAGCTATCCATTACACAATGGGCGGTACTTGGGTCGATTACGAATTGCAAACCACTATTAAAGGTTTATTTGCAGCAGGCGAAGCCAACTTCTCCGACCACGGCGCAAACCGTTTGGGAGCATCGGCTCTGATGCAAGGCTTAGCCGATGGTTATTTTGTGCTTCCTTACACGCTTCAAAATTATTTGGCTGACCAAATAAACGAACCACGCATGGATCCCAAAACAAAACCCGAATTTATCGAAGCCGAAAAAGCCGTTAAAGCTCAGATAGACAAACTAATGAACATCAAAGGAGCGCATTCGGTCGATTATTTCCACAAAAAACTTGGAAAAGTAATGTGGGATTACGTAGGCATGGCACGCACCAAAGAAGGTTTGCAAAAAGCAATTAAAGAAATTCAAGACATCAAGAAAGATTTCTGGGCTAATGTACGCATTCCGGGCGAAACCAACACCGTAAACGTAGAACTTGAAAAAGCAAACCGCGTAGCCGACTTCCTCGAACTTGGCGAACTTATGGCGCGTGATGCCTTAATGCGCGAAGAATCGTGCGGCGGACACTTCCGCGAAGAATACAAAACCCCCGAAGGCGAAGCTTTGCGCGACGACCAAAACTTCATGCACGTAAGCGCATGGCAATACAACGGCGAAGGCAAAGACCCTATTCTTCACAAAGAACCGCTTATCTATGAAGCTATTGAAGTAAAAACGCGTAACTACAAAACTTCGTAGTATTTTTTTTCCAAAAAACAAAGAAGAATAAAATTCAGTTTTCTTTTTATATCTTTTTATTAAAATGAAATTCAAGAAATTAGAAATATCAAATTACTATCAGTTCGGCAATATTTCTTTTGATTTTACTTACCCCAAAGGACACCCAAAAGCAGGAAGTCCTTTGGAAAAAGTTTGTTTGATAGGGCAGAGTGCAACAGGAAAAACAACCCTTTTGCGTTTGCTCAAAGAACTTTCCAAAGTAGCAAAAGACAAAATTGAAGTGCTTAACAGTAAGGCAAATCCTGAAAT
>JAIFNL010000185.1 GCA_020047755.1 Bacteroidota bacterium | reverse complement strand
TTCCTTGATTGCTTTTTACCTTGTTTATTTTCTTCTTTTGCGACATCTTGTTTTTCGTTTAATTTCTGCAAAAATAAATTATGCAAATCTACAAATAAAACTTAAAATTCTATGGTTCTATGGCTAAATTGTTCTATTGCTTAATCGGGCATTGTTCGATGCAAAGCTATTTCAATTTTGCATTAAAAGGCAATTGTTTAAAGAAAGCCCCAAATGTCAGCTAAATAAATCAAAAGCAGCGACAAAAGAAAAGCAATCGTAGGCGAAATTATCCACATTACAAAAAACTTATTCACAGCAGTTTTTCTAAAAATATTTTTCATTCCAAGTTTTGCAACACCAATTCCCAAAATAGCACCCACATTGAGCTGCACCAATGAAGTAGGAATTCCCTTAACCAATGACGCCGACAAAAGCAAACTTCCAGAAACAAAAGCAATAATAACAGCTTCGAATCGACCAAACAAAACGATTTCTTTCCCAGTATTTTTAACCAATTTATGTCCAAAAAGAGAACTTCCAATTGCAAAATTAGGCGCAATAATAAGCGTAGAAAGTATCATTATAATTAAAAAACTTGAGGGGTTTTTCAAATGAAGCTCGTTAGTAGTCATCGAAGCAATAGGTCCGGCAGCATTAGCAACATTGTTGGCACCAATAGAAAAAGCAACATAAAGCGACATAATTACAATAATGCCTTTTAATATAAAATTATCATTCACTTTTTTAGACATAGTAAAACCTGTTCTTCGTAAAGGTTTGTAAATGTATTTGCCTATTAAAAAGCAAATTACAAACGAAATAATAGGCAAAATAAACCATGCGGGAATAATTTCTAAAAATAATTTTTCGGTATTTAATTCGTCTAAATACAAAGCCGCCGCCACAACTGACAAAACCGTAGCTTGGCTCGTAGATTGAGGAATACCGGCGATATTGGCAACCAACATAGCTATTGATACCGAAAATAAAATAATGGATACAACGCTAAAGCTCATAAAATCAGGATTTAGTAATTCTTTTCCCATAGTTTCGGTAGTTCCTTTACCTGCTAAAATAGCACCCAAAAAAACCATAATACCAAACAAACCCGGAATGAGGCTTTTGCGAATAATATTAGCTCCATAAGCAGCTGAAAAAGCTGGAGCAGTGCCACTTCCACCCATATTAATTGCTAAAAACATGGCAATTATGTATGGAATTAATAACTGATTAAATAAAGGAGACATTGAAATTGTATTTTAATGTTTTTGTATTTTAAAGTATCAAACAAAATAGTTTGAGTAAAAAAATATAGTTTTGAATAGAAATGCAAATATATCAAAATAAATTTTCAGTGTATTTAATATTTTGAAAAAACTTCTTTAATGTAATTTATAAAATGAAAAACAAATTCATAAACAACTAAAAATGAATAGAAAGTGAAATGAAAACTAAAAAAAAACATCAAATTAATGCGAAAGTATTTTTTTAACACGTTAGTTTTTAGTATTTTTGCACGAATTTTATAAAATCGCAAATATTAAAAAAAAACGCATCAATCCTATATAAATGGAAAAAATAAGAAATTTCTGCATTATAGCGCACATAGATCATGGCAAAAGCACGCTTGCCGACCGACTTTTACAAGAAACCGGAACTGTTTCGGAACGCGATGCAAAAGAGCAAATCCTTGACGATATGGATTTAGAACGCGAAAAAGGCATTACCATAAAAAGCCATGCCATACAAATGAATTACAGGCACGAAAATGTTGATTATATCTTAAATTTAATAGATACTCCTGGGCACGTTGATTTTTCGTATGAAGTTTCTCGTTCTATTGCTGCTTGCGAGGGCGCATTGCTTATCGTTGATGCTACGCAAGGTATTCAGGCTCAAACTATTTCGAACCTTTATTTGGCACTCGAAAACGACCTTGAAATTATTCCGGTACTCAACAAAATGGACATGGCTAACGCCGAGCCCGATAGCGTAAAAGACCAAATTGTGGATTTAATTGGTTGCCACCGAGATGATATTATCGAAGCCAGCGGGAAAACTGGAATGGGCGTAAAAGAAATTTTGAAACGCATTATTGACGTTGTACCCTCGCCCGCAGGTAGCGAAGAAGAACCTTTGCAAATGCTTATTTTCGACTCTGTATTCAATTCATTTAGAGGAATTATTGCTTATTTCAGAATAATGAATGGCGTAATTCGCAAAGGCGACCATGTGAAATTTGTAAACACAAGCAAAGAATACCATGCCGACGAAATAGGTGTTTTGAGACTCAAACCCGAAGAGCGTCAAGAACTTAGAGCTGGCGATGTAGGCTACATTATTTCAGGAATCAAAGCATCGAACGAAGTAAAAGTTGGCGACACCATTACACACGTACAAAACCCTTGTAATGAAGCTATTGATGGTTTTGCCGAAGTAAAGCCAATGGTTTTTGCTGGCGTTTATCCTATTGATGCTGAGGATTATGAAGACCTTCGCGGCGCAATGGAAAAACTTCAGCTCAATGATGCTTCTCTTACTTGGGAGCCCGAATCGTCTATGGCATTGGGTTTCGGATTCCGTTGCGGTTTCTTGGGGCTTCTGCACATGGAAATCATTCAAGAACGTTTGGACAGAGAATTTGACATGAACGTAATTACCACAGTTCCAAACGTTTCGTACAAAGTGCATACCAATAAAGGCGAAATTGTAGAAGTTCACAATCCGGCAGGCTTGCCCGACCCAAAATACCTCGATTTTATTGAAGAACCTTACATTAGAGCACAAATTATTACCAAATCGGACTTTACTGGTCCCGTAATGGGGCTTTGCCTCGACAAACGAGGCGAATTAAAAAACCAAGTTTATTTAACTGCCGACCGCGTGGAACTCACCTTCGATTTACCTTTGGGCGAAATCGTGTTCGATTTTTATGATAAACTCAAAAGCATTTCAAAAGGCTATGCTTCATTTGATTATTATGTTTCCGATTATCGTCCGGCAAAATTAGTTAAACTCGATATTCTGCTCAATAGCGAAAGCGTTGATGCGCTTTCGACCTTAATTCACTTCGACAATGCTTACGATTTTGGCAAGCGAATGACCGAAAAACTTAAAGAACTAATTCCTCGCCAACAATTCGACATTGCCATTCAAGCTGCCATTGGTGCCAAAATTATTGCTCGAAGCACCATCAAAGCTGTACGAAAAGACGTTACTGCCAAGTGTTACGGCGGCGACATCACGCGTAAACGTAAGTTGCTAGAAAAACAAAAGAAAGGAAAAAAACGCATGAAACAAGTTGGAAACGTAGAAGTGCCACAAAAAGCATTTTTAGCTGTTTTAAAATTGGATTGATGATGTTTTATTATTTCATTGTTTTTCAAATAAACTTCATTTTTACTGATAAATTTCGTATTTTTGATAAATCATAAAGGTAAAAATTATAAAATCAATAATTCGTTAATTTTTCAATTTGAAAATGATTGATTTTTCAAATTTTTATTGCTAAAATTATAAAATAGAACATTAAAACAATGTGCAAAGTAAACCCCAAGATAGATTTGGTTTTCAAAAAACTTTTTGGAAGCGAAGACAACAAAGATTTATTGCTGTCGTTAGTGAATTCTATACTTTCCGAAAAAGATAGAATTTCTACTCTTACTTTGAAAAATCCATACAATTTGCCTGATTATTTAAAAGGTAAACTTTCTGTTTTAGATATAAAAGCAGAAGACGAAAACGGGAAAGTGTACAATATAGAAATGCAAATGATTGGACATGAGGATTTTGGACAACGAACTCTGTTTTATCTTGCCAAAGTTTTTGCCGACCAAATTGGTTCGAGTGGGAAATTTTACGATTTGAACAAAACGATTGTAATTAACATTGTCGATTTTGATTTTTTTAAAGAAGAAAACAGCACACGCTATCATCGAGAGCTTGGGCTTAGAGACCTCGAAACTTTTGAAAATTACAAAAAGTTAGACTATTTTGCAATTCATTTTGTAGAGCTTAAAAAATATGACGATACCACAACAAAAATTAAAACAACGCTCGAACGTTGGATAACATTCTTAAACAGAGCTGCAAAGCTAAGTAAAGACAACTTACCCGACGAACTAGAAACAACGGAAATAAAAAAAGCAATCGACGAGCTAAATCGAATGTATTTCGATGATATAGAAAGAGAACATTACGACAACCAACAAAAAATACGAAGGCATGGAAAAAGGCATGGAAAAAGGCATGGAAAAAGGCATGGAAAAAGGCATGGAAAAAGCTAAAATAGAAACAGCCCAAAATTTAAAAAAGTTAGGTATTGCTATTGAGCTAATTATACAAGCTACCGGATTGACCAAAGAAGATATTGAAAAACGTTAACTTCTCAAAAAAAAATGCAAAAAGGAATAGTTACAAAATCGACAGGAAGCTGGTATTGGGTAAAAAGCCAAAACAAGATAGTGCAATGCCGAATAAAAGGAAAATTTCGCATCAAAGGGATAACTACAACCAATCCTATAGCTGTTGGTGATATTGTGTATTTTGAACTAAACCAAGAAGACCAAACCGGAAATATAACCAAAATAGACGAAAGGAAAAATTATATTATCCGAAAATCGACCAATTTATCGCACGAAGCTCACATTATTGCTGCTAATATAGACCAAGCTTTTTTGATAGTAACTTTGGCACGTCCCGAAACGAGCGTAGGATTTATCGACCGTTTTCTGATTACTGCTGAGGCTTATCACATTCCGGTGCACATTGTTTTCAATAAAATAGACATTTACGATTCTGAATTGCTCGAAAAACTGAGCCATTATATTTCTGTTTACGAAAAAATAGGCTATAAATGCCACAAAACTTCGGCACTCGAAGACGTTGGGATTGATGAAATAAAAGCAATCATGGACAATAAAATTAGTTTGCTTTCGGGACATTCGGGTGTAGGAAAATCGACCATCGTAAATCGTATTGACCCATTTTTGAATCTTAAAACTGCCGAAGTTTCTGATTTTCACAACAAAGGAGTGCACACAACTACCTTTGCCGAAATGTTTGACCTTGTTTTTGGAGGTAGCATTATCGATACACCCGGAATAAAAGGTTTTGGTACTGTCGATATGCCTTTGGAAGACGTTTCGCATTATTTTCCCGAAATATTTAAAGCTTCTGAGAACTGTCGTTTCAATAATTGCACTCACCTTCACGAACCTGGCTGCGCTGTGAAAGATGCTGTAAAACAAGGCAATATATCCGAAATTCGCTATACTAGCTATGTTAATATTTTGACAGATTCGAACGATAAGTACAGACAAGTTAAATATTAAGCTTTTATTATTTTGCATCATGCTTTAGTTCGTTTTTTTTGTTAGATATCAAATAGAACATTATGAACTAGTTACAATCTCAAATTAAAGTCAATCCATTCGACTACCTAAATTCAGAT
>JAIFNL010000211.1 GCA_020047755.1 Bacteroidota bacterium | reverse complement strand
CTTGTTACATGATAGCCGAAAAAGAAAATAAATTCAAATATGTAACTTGCTCTATAAATTATATGTTAGAAGAAATAAGCAAGCTAAATATCGAAAAAAAAGAAATAAAAATTTATTTGCTAGGTGGCGCAAGTTCATTTAATATTACAATGGGAAACTCAAAAAATGTAGCCGAGCGAAATGTTGAAGTAGCCCAAAAAATGCTTAGAAAATTAAATATTCCGTTTGTAGAAGACACCTGCGGGCGAATAAGCCGAAAAGTCTCATTCAATACAGAAACGGGCGAGTTAGCAGTAAATATCTAAAAGCTAATAAATTAGATTCCATTTAACAAAAAAAACTATTAGTGCAAGCGACTGCTTTTTCCCACAAACCCGTTGGCTTTCCCATAATAAAATCGATAGTAGTTTTAGAAACCAACCACGAATTTGCATTCATCTCATCATCAAGCTGATTTCCACTCCACCCAGAATAGCCAATAAAAAAGCGAATTTGGTGCAATTGCACTTGGTTTTGAAGAATGAGAAATTTTAAAAATTCAAAATCGCCACCCCAATACAAATCAGTACTAATTTTAATTGCTCCCGGAATTAGTTCACCCAAAGTATGAATAAAATAAATCGTATTGGTAGCAACAGGTCCTCCCAAGCTAAATTGAGCATCAAAATCGGGAAAATCGGCAACTACTTCCCTCAAATTGATGTTCACTTTTTTATTAAGAATAAAACCCATGCTTCCCTCCTCGCTATGTTCTACAAGCAACACAACGGAACGCCTAAAATACAAATCTTGCGAGAGTGGCTCTGAAATTAGAATTGTACCCTTTTTTGGCAAAATAGTATTCTTAATTGCAAATAATTTTGTTTGAAATTCCAATGTCAAAAATTATTATAAAAAGTTTAGAGAAATCAAAAATAAAATATATTTCTATGCAAAAAAACAAGCAATAAACAACCTAAAAAAGACAATTTTCGCTCTATTTTCTGCAAAAAATAATGTTTCAACGAATAAATTAATAAAAAAACAGAAATATGTTTTGTATTTATGTTTGCTTTAAAATTAAATAAAAAAACATTAGAAAAAAAATTTTTTACATAAAATATCTACATTATTTTCAAATTTATTGATAAAACACTTGCTCTAGTTACACTATTGTTTTTTTATCATAATTTCAAGAACAAATGCTCCTTGAGTTAAATTCTCCGCTCCTACTACTCCTATAATTACTCGAAATGAATTTTCTGAAGAAACTAAACCGGTAATAATGCGTGTATAATCCTGTGTACTATTAGCTTTAGTTTTATCCCATTTATGCACAGTTTTGCAAGTTACGCACGAAGGTAAATTTGGCACAATATATGAATTCACTGGACTAATTGTATAAGCATACAAACTAAAATTAGCATCTGCATCTGTAGGAATTAGTTTAATTTCCATTTCAGAAAATGCTGGTAAATTTGTTGAATATAAAACATGATTTCCAGTAAAATAATGCTTTTGAGCTTCTGAAAAACATGCCACGCTACTGTTCCAAGCCCACGACAAATCGCCAATAATGGCTCCATCGCTCAAATTTCCACTCACTTTTATCGTTTTATTAATGTCGCTTTTGATATGAGTAACACCAGTAATTTCTTGACTAATAGATACATACGAAAGAAAAACAAATAAAATTAAGATTTTTATTTTAAGTTGCACGGCTTTAAAATTTTTCATGAACTATTTTTTAGCTAAAAATAACAATTTCAAAAATACTATTTTATTTCAAACAAACGAAAACTTAAATAAAAGAAACACCAAAAATAAAACGTTTATTTTTATAATTTATTAAAAAAACGCCAAAATAATCTAGTAGAAAGCCCGAAATAAAGAGCAATTCTATGGATACACCTCAAAATTTAAATTATAAAAGTTCTTAAAAAAACACACAATTGTTAAGTTTGCTTTAAAGAACATGATTTGAGCAAAATCAATTTTATAGCACCAAAATAATTAATTACCTTTGCACATCTATTTAGGCATATATACGTAAGCATGTTCAAACACAACATACTGTTCACTAAATAGATAAAATAAATAGTTTTTCAAAAACTCAATAAAATATGAAACTGAACATCGACAAAATTTACAAATTTGTACCTTACCAAGAGGTAGAAAAATATAAAAATACGGCAAAATTGAGCAACATTGCTCTGAGCAAAAAAGAAGGCAAAGGCAACGATTACATGGGTTGGGTAAATTTGCCAAGCTCAATAAGTGAATCAGAACTATCTGATATTGAAGCTACTGTAAATAAGTTAGCTCACAAAATTGAAATCGTAGTAACCATAGGAATTGGCGGTTCGTACTTAGGCGCAAAAGCCGTAATTGATGCTCTTTCTGATAATTTTGCTCAGCTAAAAAGCGACAGAAAAAGTCCTTTGGTACTTTTTGCCGGACAAAACATTAGCGAAGATTATTTGTTTGAATTGCGCCAATTACTTAAAAATAAAGAATATGCACTTGTTGTAATCTCAAAATCGGGAACAACTACAGAGCCAGCTTTGGCGTTCCGTTTCTTGAAAAAAGACATTGAAGAAAAATATGGTAAAGACGAAGCTAAAAACAGAATTATTGCCATAACAGACGCTTCAAAAGGTGCTTTGCGCACTTTAGCCACACAAGAAGGCTACAAAACTTACGTAATTCCCGATGATGTAGGAGGACGTTTTTCGGTACTTACCCCCGTGGGCTTAATTCCAATCGCTTTTGCCGGTTTTAATATTCGCCAGTTAGTAGCGGGTGCCGTAAATATGGAAAAAGAAACTGCCCACGATGTAAAATTTGAAGACAACAAAGCCGAAATTTATGCTGCTACGCGAAATGCTCTTTACCATTCGGGCAAACAAATCGAGATTTTGGTAAATTACAATCCCAAATTGCATTTCATTGCCGAATGGTGGAAACAACTTTATGGCGAAAGCGAAGGCAAAGAAAACAAGGGAACTTTTCCGGCAAGTGTCGATTTTTCAAGCGATTTGCATTCTATGGGTCAGTACATTCAAGAAGGAATTCGCAACTTGTACGAAACAGTTATTTCGGTAGAAAATGTTAATAATAAGCAAGTTATCGAAAAAGATGCTGACGATTTAGATGGCTTAAATTACTTGGCAGGAAAACGGGTTGACGAAGTAAACAAAATGGCTGAACTTGGAACGCAAATAGCTCATATTGAGGGTGGTGTGCCAAATATCAAAATCGAAATTTCCGAAATTAGCGAATATTCAATTGGCGAACTTTTATACTTTTTTGAAAAAGCTTGTGGCATTAGCGGAGCTATTTTGGGCGTGAATCCATTCGACCAACCAGGTGTAGAAGCTTACAAAAACAATATGTTTGCACTTCTTGGCAAAAAAGGCTATAAAATTTAGCACAAAAACTTAAAAAGGACAAAAAATAAACCCGAAAGTTTTCTTTCGGGTTTTTGTATCAAAAAAATAAGGGTAGAGTTTAAAAAAAAAGAACTCTACCCTTACCATTCTAATGGAAATGCTGCAACCAAGAAGAAATTTATTATCAGCATTTTACGTTAAAGAATATTTAAAAATTTCGAGTTAATACTAAAAAAATAAAGTCGTCTTTTTAAACAATTGTTAAATATTCTTTGAATAAATACAAAAAAGAAGGAATCTAATTTTATACAAATTTTCAATTATTACGATTCCCAAAAAAAATGTTATAAGAACTAATTTTAAAAATAAAGATTTAAAAAATGATTAAACTAATTTGAAAATTAAACATTAACTAATTTTATTAAAACTAAATTTAAAAGTTAAACATAAAAAACATTTTTTTTCAATATTTTTAGTGCCCAGTATTTATCCTCGTTCAAGTTAGAGGAAAACATTCATATGTCTATTGACACCTTAAAAATATCTTGTACCAAAAGTAATAAACATTTTAATCAAAGCCAAATTTTTTACATCTTTTTTTTCAAAAAAAAACATTTTCTTTCATTTTTTTTTTGTAGTAAAATTTTGCTATCCGCAAAATGCCTTAATAAAAGACAAACGCTAATATTAGCTAAAATAAAATTGAGAATGTAAATGTTAAAAATATAAAAAAAATACACTGCCTAACAAATTATTCCAAAATTTTAGCAAAAAAAAGAAATTTTGCGTTTAAGCTATTACATAAAAAAAGTGTATTCATCTATTAATAATCAGACAAATACACTTTAAAAGAAAAAACATTAGTTTTATTTGTATTTAATAACGTCAACCGGACAGTTTTCAGCAGATTCTTTAATGCCATCTTCGTTGGCAGAAAAATCGGCACCTTCTTTTACGGTAGAAACGTCGTCTAATTCAAAAACATCTGGGCAAGTATCTTCGCACAAAGCGCATGAAGTACAGCCATCTTCAATCCAAACTTTAGTTATAGCCATTTTTGTTGTTTTTTATTGTTAGTAATTTTGTAATTAAAGACACAAAGGTCTCAATTAATTTATTCAACTCCAAACTTTTTTTCATTTTTTTCAAAAAAAAAGCCACTTAAAAAAGTGGCTTTTCGTGAACGCAGAAGGATTCGAACCTTCGACCTACAGCTTAGAAGGCTGTTGCTCTATCCAACTGAGCTATGCATCCGTCCTTGTTTTGCGGTTGCAAAGGTAATAAGTTATTTTTTTATACAAAATTTTTTTTGCAAGTTTTTTGCTTTTTTTTCATTTTTTTTAAAATACAATAGTCGTATCTTTTTCAAATTTCTCATTTTTAAGCAATAAGCTCACTTCTTCTTTTGTGTAACTTGTATTTTCTTTTAAAATATTTCGTATTTTTTCTTTATCGTAGCTAATGTCATATGACTCTTGGTTGCCCGAAAAGAGCAAATAAACGCCCATTTTAGCTTTTTTATCTTTAATAATATCGCGCCGTTTGCTAAATTTATTACTTAGCAAGCTATACAATCCTATTTTCAGGCTAAACAAAAATTCGCCATTTATATTATATTCGCCTGATACATTCATGTTTACAATTTGAGAATTTAAACTCATTTCAGGCACTGTCAAACGAGCATTTTTCATAAAAAATTCATTTTCAAGCTCAGTGAACTGTATTTTTTTTAGTTCATTCATTTTCACAAAACTCGAAAGTGCTTCGAGTGGCTGAAAATTTATCAGTGCTCCATTCTTCAATTTTACTTTGGTATGTATCAAATTTTTATCGTAAAGCATGTTCAATTGATGGTCGAAATAAATCGAAAATGAATTTTCTGCATGCAAAATTCCTTCTATATTTTCGTGCAAAAGCGTTGATTGCCAGAAGTTATCAAAAGCTAAGAATGTTTTTTTCACGTCTAAATTATCAAGCACCGAATTGGTGCTTTTTACATTCATAAATTCATCGGTAACAATAAGTTCATAATTTCCTTTAATGGTTCCGTCCATTGTATTCATTTTTAGCTGCTTAACGGTTAAAAAATTTGCGGTTCCAATTAAGTTTGCGGTTATATTTTCGGCTGTAAATTTCTCATATTCAAATGTTTCTATTTTGCAATTCAGATTGTATTTTATTTTTTGCCAAAACGGCATTGCTCCTTTTGGGCTAGAAAGTGTATCGGCTAAATTTGAAGCTTGCTGAGTGGTATCAATAAATACTAATTCATTAATATTCAAGGCTTCGCACTCCAAATTACCGTCTAAATTTAGAAATTCGTTTTTATTAGCCAAAAAATCGAAAAAATTATTGGATTTTCCAGAAAAAGTAAGGGAGTTGGACAAATATTCAAGTTCTATTTCATTCAATTCCAATAAATTACCATCTACTAAAATTTTCCCTTCTGCCAAAAATTCTTTTTCGCGATACCTTATTATAAGGTCTTCTACTTCCAAGTTGCTTTTCAAGAAACTGCCATCGGTATAGCCGAAACGGAAATTGCTATTCATTTTTCCTTTGTAATCTACTGAACCACTGATAATTCCCGATGCGCTTAACAATGTATCTATCTCAAAATAGTTTGTTAAATTCAATTCAGAAAGGTCGAGTTCCGTAGTAAGTTGAAGTTCGAGTTCTGGATTGTCAAGATTTTGAAGGTAAGCCTTCAAACTGAGGGAACTTTTGCCCAATTCGAGGTTCAGTTTTTCGATATTCAAATAAGATTTTGTTCCACTTTGATACGATAAATCAAGCTCTATTTCGCCATTTTCATTACTTTTGGGTAAATAATTCACATAAATTTCGGGTATTATTTCTCTAAAAACAGAATAATCTAAGTCATTGCCTTTCAAGCGAAACGAAATTTCATCGCTGGTGGAATTGTACAAACCATTGAAGTAAAAATCTAAGCCATTAAATTGAAAATCAACATCTTTAAGTTTGTAACTTCCATTGTTTTCCAAAATTACTATTTCAGCCCAAAGTTCTTTGTTCTTAATGTAAGTAACTTTCTGATATTCAAGATGGTGTATTAAAATAGAATTTTCAGCTTCTAAGTCAAATCCGGTTTGAGCAAATTTCCCTTCCAAATTGCAATTCTTTAATAAACAAGTAGTTGTAATTTGATTAAAATAATCGAAATAATTTAATTTTGAATTTTTGAATTGTACGTTTTGGAGTATTAAT
The DNA here is from genome assembly GCA_020047755.1 of Bacteroidota bacterium. GTDB lineage: Bacteria > Bacteroidota > Bacteroidia > Bacteroidales > JAIFNL01 > JAIFNL01. The sequence continues at coordinate 9,068 of JAIFNL010000211.1, read as the reverse complement.
TTAAAATTTGATTGTTCGTCAAGAGAGTCTTGTATCCAAAAATGATAATTGTCCTTGTTTTTAGAATCGTTTAGAATATTAATTTGTGCGTTTTCAACATCAAGCCTTTTAATTTCATATTTTTCGTTAAAAACATCTACTATATTGAATGATAAATATACCTTTTCGGCTACTAAAAAATATTCGTTTATCGATTTATCGAATTGTTTTTTAGTAAAATCGTTAGTTGCTTTTATTTTTACATTTTCCAATTCAAGACTTGCATTTGGAAATTTTTTGAGCACCGAAAACTTAACATCTTTGATATACAACTCTGTTTTAATTTTTTTATTCAATTCTTTTACAATTAATTCCGCCACTTCATCGCCGTAGAAATACACAACAATAGAACTCAATATCAATACAGTAGAAATAAAAATAAGGCTACCAATTGCCAGAAATTTTAAATATTGTTTTATTTTATTGTTTATTTTCATAAAAAATGTTTAAATTTACTTTGTTTTAATTGCAAAATTTGACGTTCATTTCTCAGAAATAGTAAAGCTAAAATTCTTATTTTTAAACGTGTTTACTTATTGATAGAAAAATATTTTTTATATTTAAAATTCTAAATATCAATAAATTAAATAATTATTTATCAAAATTATAAAATAAGATTAATACTTTATTTTGAGAATATAAAATTATACAAAGCTTTGTAATTTAACAACAATTTAGCATATTTTTTTTCTAATAATTTGATTTTATTTGTAAAAAAAATAAGGGATTTGTTTCTTGCAAAAATAAAGTTAAAATTTAAGTAGATTAAGATTCAAAAAAAAACAAATTCTTCCATTTCAAAAATAAATACAATTTTCATATTAAAGCACTGAAAATAAAAAGCTTATGAGTATTAAAGTAGGTCGCTGGGATTGTCCTGTGTGTGGACACAAAGCCAATTTGGGTCCCGAAAAACAATGTGCTTCGTGTGGGTCGGCACGTCCGCAAAATGTTAAATTTTATTTGGCAAGTGATGCCGAAATAGTGAAAGACGAATCAATAATTAGGCAAGCAAAAGCTGGTGCCGACTGGGTTTGCTCGTATTGCAATTCGCACAACAAAGTAAACGAAACGCATTGCCACACCTGCGGAAATGACAAAAGTGTCAAGGACGGCGATAAAAGTTTGGAACAAAAGATTAACTACACCGACGGACGAAACGAAAATAGTAAAAATGCAAGCCAAAACAGTAAAATAAATGTTTCCAAGCTTCCAAAAGTACAAATAAGCAAAAAAATGAAGGTTGGTTGCTTAGGAACAATTGGTTTTTTAGTATTATTGTTCACTTCTTTGTTTTTTACAAGCCAAATAGAGGTTGAAGTTAGCAGTTTTGAATGGAAACGTAGCTTAAAAGTAGAAAAATACATCGAAGTAGTGGAGGAAAACTGGCAAATTCCACAAGGAGGAAAGCAAATTTCATCGTTTGAAGCGGTACATCACTACAATAAAATACCTGACGGAACAGAAACAAAAACGCGAACTGTAAGTGTACAAACAGGGAGCGAACGTGTAGTTGTAGGTCAAAAAGATTTAGGAAATGGCTATTTTGAAGACGTTTACGAAGATCGCCCTATTTACACCGAAAAGGAAGAAACTTACGAAGAGACTAAATACCGCGAAGAGCCAGTTTACAAAACAAAATATAAATATTCCATTTTTAGGTGGAAAGATGCGGGAACTTTTGCTACTAAAGGAAAAGACAAAAAGCCTTATTGGTCGGAAAAATTTGACTCTACGAACGTAAATACTCGAATAAAATCAAAAAAAGCAAGCTATTTTATTATTATAAATGAAGGCAAAGAAACGCACAAAGAAGAAATTTCGTTTGAAAAATGGCAAAAAACGACAATAGGTGATAAGCTAAAGGCTAAAAAATCAAGGTTTTTTGGAATTTATTACGGTTTAGTAGAAAAATAAATACGATGTTAAGCAAAAAAAGAATGAAATCATTTTTTTTTCTCACAAATAAATGTTAAATTTGACTACTGATTTTTAAAATTTGCTTTTACATAAATTACGAAAAATTAAAAACATTTAATAAAAATACTATGATTTTAGATATTTCACAATGGTGGGCTGGAATAGACAGCGGAGTAGAAAAAATGTATTGGATAATTGCATTTCCAGCTACGTTAATATTTCTAATTCAAACAGTTATGACCTTCATAGGTGGCGACGTAGATGCAGACCATGACTTAGATATGCACCACGATGGCGATATAGATGGTGCTGGTTTTCATGTGCTTACGCTTAAAAATCTGATTGCTTTTTTTGCCATTTTTTCGTGGACAGGCATTGCAATGACTCAAGCTGGTATCAATCCATTTATAACTGGATTTGTTGCGCTTTTAGCTGGAATTGCTATGATGCTGATTATGGCTTCGTTGTTTTATTTTATGAGCCGACTTACCGATAGCGGAACTTTAAATATGAACAATGCCATAGGAAAAGTAGGAACTGTGTATTTAACAATTGCCGCCAACAAACAAAAAGAAGGTAAAATAGAGATAAAAATACAAAGTAGCCTTCAAACACTCAACGCACTAACAGAAGACTCGGAAGATATAAAAGCCGGTTCGTTGGTAGAAGTTGTAGATGTAATAAATGATAATATTTTGATAGTAAAACGGAAACGTTGATATAAAAATAGTACAACTTTTCAAAAAAAATAAAACTTAAACTTTATTAATTATATATTATTTCTAATTTAAAATTCTAAAAAATATGCAAGCATTTGTAATTGTGGTAACTTTGGCAGTAGTTGCTATCTTTGTATTGATAATTGCCGTTTTGCGCCGATACAAACGCTGTCCTTCCGACCGTGTTTTGGTAGTTTATGGTAAAGTAGGTAAAAATAAAGAAGGTACCGGACGTAGCGCACGCTGTATCCATGGTGGTGCCGCTTTTATTTGGCCCGTAATTCAAGATTATGAATTTCTCGATTTAACTCCAATTCCTATTGAAGTAGATTTACGTGGCGCACTATCGAAGCAAAATATCCGCGTAAACGTGCCTTCACGCTTTATGGTCGGAATTTCGGTAGAACCCGGAATTATGGACAATGCAGCCGAACGTCTTTTGGGTCAATCGCTTGAGCAAATCAGAATATTAGCAGAAGATATTATTTTCGGTCAGTTGCGCGTGGTAATTGCTACCATGAACATTGAAGAAATTAACAACGACCGCGAAAAATTCCTACTTCACATTCAAGAAGGAGTTGAGCACGAAGTTCAAAAGATTGGTTTAAAACTGATTAACGTAAACGTAACCGACATTACCGATGCCAGTGGCTACATTGATGCACTTGGTAAAGAAGCTGCTTCTCAAGCAATTAACGAAGCTAAAAAAGTAGTTGCAGAGAAAAACAGAGACGGTTCGATTGGTGAAGCGGAAGCTGTTAAAGACCAAAGAATTAGAGTTTCTGCAGCCTTAGCAACCGGAACAATTGGAGAAGCCGAAGCTCAAAAAGACGAGCGTGTAGCCGTTTCAAAAGCCAACTCAAATGCAGTAGAAGGTGAAAACTTAGCAAAAATCACAATCGCCAATTCCGATGCAAGCAGAAGGGTAAGTGAAGCCGAAGCTCAAAAAATAGCGGTAACTGCCGAAAAAATTAACGAAGCCCAAGCACTCGAAGAAGCTTACAAAGCTGAAAAAGTAGCAGAGCTTAGCCGTGCCGAAAAATTAAAAGCATCGCAATATGCCGACATCATTGTTCCTGCCGAAATTCAAAAACAACAAATCGAGATTTCAGCCGAAGCACAAGCAGAGCAAATTCGTAGAATAGCTAAAGGTCAGGCAGATGCAACTTTCTTCAAAATGGAAGCAGAAGCAAAAGGTAATTTAGAAATATTGAGCAAACAAGCAAGCGGTTTTGGACAAATAGTAAAAGCAGCCAACAACGATGCCGACAAAGCAGTAATGATTATGATAACCGATAAGCTCGAAAACTTAGTAAAAACTCAAGTGGAAGCTATCAAAAATATCGAAATTGACAAAATTACAGTTTGGGAAAACGGCGGAGGCAACAATGGCGGCTCTTCCACAGCAAACTTTATGAAAAACATGATGGGTGCTGTGCCTCCTTTGCAAGATTTATTTAACATGGCTGGCATGAATTTACCCGACTTTATGAAAGGTAAAAACGATTCAACAAAAACAAACAACAATATAGAAGATGTAAAATCGGAGGAAATTGTAAAATAATAAATTCCTTTCTGTTTAAATTTTCTTTTTTATGCAAAAAAGCCCAAATTAAGACTTTGGGCTTTTTTTTATGTAAAAAAATACCCGATAATAAAAAAAAGAAAGATTTAAAAGTACTTAACAAACATCAAACACGTTATAAAAAAATAAGTTTTATTCTTTTTTTTAAATTTATTTACTATTTTTGAAAACAATAATAACACAATAAAATTTATCATTAAACAAAATAAATTATGTCCTATTTTTTTCTCAATAAAAAATTTCTTCTTATATTTGTAGCACTTTCTATTTCATTAGAATCGGAAATAAAAAAAACAACTATAAATGAAGAAATTATGAAAAAAAGTTTTGGCGTAGTAAAATTTTACAACGAAGACAAAGGTTTTGGCTACATTATTGATGCTGAGAACCGTGCAGAATTATTTGTGTATCAAGAAGGTTTAATAGACGAAATTCAAGACAATGATAACGTAAAATATTTAATAAGAGATACTCGCAAAGGGCTAGAAGCCTACGACGTGAGACAAAGATATTAGTAAAAGTATAAAATAAGACCAATAAAAAAGCTGTTGCGTAAAAACACAACAGCTTTTTAACTATACATTTTCTTTGTAAAACTAGTAAGAGTTATAAAGTTCTAGTTCCCAGAGCCTTGCTTGATAAGAAAATTCACTTCTCGTCAATCGCCCTTTGCGGTTTCTGTAGTGGCTCCACTTCAAAATTTCACTAGCAATCGGCTTGCCAGCATTAATTTTTTTGAGCAATTTGCTGCGGCTAAATGCGCCAACTCCCTTTGAATAAACAAAATGAGCAATTGCTAATTTTTGGTTGCCTTCTAAATTTGTAAACCGTTCAACAGCTTTCAAAGCTTTGTTGAAATCCGATTTTAGCAGACTATCTGCCTGAAATTTAGTAATTGTATCTGCAAAAACTTGGTCGGGTAATACAACATGTCCATACCCGATAGTAGCATGACCGCTTAAATCAATATAAGTCAGTCCATTATGAAAACCTTCATGCTCTCTTATAAAATTGAGTGTTTTTTCATAGTTTATTTTCCACTCGTGTTTCTTATAATTCTCGAATCTCAATTTAGAGTATTCCTTTGCATGCTTTTCATCAATATCTATTGAGGAAAGCTCGTTTGGGTTAATAAAAAAACTGAAGCTTGTCAATAGAAAAATTGAAAATCGTCTCATCAAAATTTGTTTAGTTAAACATGGTAGCGTTACTCTGCTACAGTAATTGTCCCGTTAAAGGGATAAAATTTGGTAATTTGTGTTTATATAAATATATGATTTTCAAATTATTAGCAATAAAAATTTTATCTGTTTTAATAAGACAAAATACTTGAAAATCAAATAATTAAAATCTTTTTCATAATTCATATATACAAATGTAAGGCAATAAAACAAAGAACACAATAGAGATATGTTAAAAAACATTTTTTCTAGTTTAAATTATTGTAAAGAAAAGAAAGTTGCCTTTAAAAAACCATAAAATACTTTATCTAAACATTTAATAAACAACAAATTAAAAAATAGTTTCAACTTTTATTACTTTAGCTAAAATCCAAATAAAGTTTATTTTAAATGTTAAATTTTCAAAATACCTAAAAAATACTTTTTTTACAACAAAAAGAAATACCAAGTTTAACTAGCTGAAACACTATTAAATAAAGAAAAATATGAAGATAAACTAAGTAAAAACCTACTTTAGCAAAGAAAGCTTATCAAAGGTTTTTTTATTCATTATCAGCGCTTTAAAAACAATACTTCCCTTCAAAATTGAAGCATGTCGGTGTGTTTTAACCAGTTTTTTAGCTAATTTTCGCTTTTTTTGTAAAGCCGAGAGGGCTGTATAGAATGCAAAATGAGCTTTGGGAACAACTAAAAATTGCTGAAATTTGCCTCCTGCCAAAAAAATGAGAGCCGAAATGCCATCTAAAAGCATTCGTACAAAAAGAGTAGAGAATAAACGCTTTGTAGGCAAGTTTTTGTAAAGCATGTATAAATTGTTGCGAAAATTTAGGTAAAGTTTAAATGGGCTTTCGCTACTCAAAGTGCCGCCACCTACGTGATACACATGCGATTGTGGGAAAACTTTAATCGAAAAGCCTGCATTTTTGATGCGCCAGCAAAGGTCTATTTCTTCCATGTGTGCAAAAAAATCGCCATCGAAACCGCCAAAAGTTTTAAAAATTTCGGCGCGAATTATCATACATGCGCCGGTAGCCCAAAAAATATCTAGCTCTGTATCGTATTGGTTTTCATCAGTTTCAACAGTATCCAAAATTCTACCACGGCAAAACGGATAGCCAAAATAGTCGATAAAACCTCCAGAAGCGCCAGCGTGCTCAAACTTAGTTTTGTCGTGAAAAGACAAAATTTTAGGCATAGCAGCCGCAATAGTTGGCGTTTTGTCTAGCTTTTCAATAATAGGTTGTAGCCAATTTTCGCTCAATTCCACATCGGAATTTAGCAACACAAAATACTCGCTATCAACTTGTTGCAATGCTTTATTGTAACCTTCGGCAAACCCATAGTTCTTATCCAACAAAATAAGTCGCACTTGAGGGTAATGCTGCCTCAAAAAAAAGATAGAGTCGTCGCTTGAGCCATTATCGGCAATAATAATTTCGCAACTATCTATTTGAGAATGTTTTACAACCGACGGCAAAAATTGTTCTAAGTAATGCTTTCCGTTCCAATTTAAAATAACAATAGAAATTTTCATTTTCTAACGAACTTATTTTTTTTAAAAGTTTCACAAAAAACTAATCGTTCATGATTTTAGAAATAACATCTTGTAACTCACTGAATGAATTAGAGTTAGCTGCAATAATTTCTTGCCCATAAAGCCAATTTTGCCCTTTATCGAAATCCGAAATTTTACCGCCAGCTTGTTGTACAATAAAAGCACCCGCCGCTACGTCCCAAGGCTTGAGCGAATATTCGTAAAAAGCATCAAACCTACCGCAAGCAACATACACTAAATCAGTAGCTGCCGAACCTAAACGACGCAAACCTCTTGAATTGTTCATGAAAAATTTCATACTCTCCATAAATTGATTCAACCGCTTGTAATCGTAATAAGGAAAACCTGTGGCAATAAGCGAATCTGCAACTGTTTCTGTTTTAGAAACTTGCACCTCTCTCCTATTCAAATAAGCCTTGCTGCCTTTCCAAGCAAAAAAAGTTTCGTTCAAATTAAGTTCGTGCACTACGCCAAGCACAATTTCCTGATTTTCAATGAGTGCAATGGAAATGGCAAAAGGAGCTAACCCATGAATAAAATTAGTTGTTCCGTCGAGCGGGTCAATTATCCAGTTGTAAACTTCACCCTTTTTATCGCTTGTATTTTCTTCGGCAATAAAACCGCTTTCTGGCAAAATCTTACTCAAAGCAGCTACCAATTTTTGTTCAGAAGTTTTATCTACAAATGTTACAAAATCATTTTTCCCTTTTATTTCAATGTTTTGTGCCGAAATTTTATTTTTTTGCTCCAAAATAAATTCACCTACCTGATGACTTATTTCAATAACTTGGGTACAAAGTTTTTCTAAATCCATTTTACTCTTTAGTTAATATTTGAATATTAAAAATATTATTTTCTTGTAAATCAAGTAATTCAACCTCAACAATTTGATTAACCAACTCTTTTTTGTATTCGGTTTCTACTTTCAAATAATTTTCGGTAAAACCTTGAATTTTACCTTTTACTTTTTGCTGCTCAAAAAGAACAACCGCTTTTTTTCCTATAAAACGCTCATAAAAATTGGTGTGTTTTTGGTTAGAAAGCGCATGCAAAATATCACTCCTTCGCTTAATTTCGCTTGCCGAAACTTTGTTTTCCATTTCGGCTGCCGGAGTATTTTTTCGTACAGAAAATGAAAAAACGTGTAAAAAAGAAATGTTAAGAGAATTTAAAAAATCATAAGTTTCCTGAAAGTCTTCGGGTGTTTCGTTAGGAAAACCAACAATCACATCTACGCCAATGAAAGCATTAGCAATCAATTGGTTAATACATTCTATTTTTGTTTGAAATAATTCACGATTGTATCTTCGTTTCATCAATTTCAATATTTTATTGCTTCCAGCTTGCAAAGGAATATGAAAATGTGGCACAAATTTCTTTGATTTGCTCACAAATTCGAGTATTTCGTCGGTAAGTAAGTTGGGTTCAATCGAAGAAATTCGATAGCGTTCTATTGCTTCAATTTTATCCAATTCCTGAATTAATTGCAAGAAATCCTCTGAGGTTCCGTGCCCAAAGTCGCCAATATTTACTCCCGTAAGCACAATTTCTTTGAAGCCTTTTTCGGCTATTTCGCGCGCTTCTTTAACACTCAAAGCAACTGAATTAGAGCGACTTTTGCCCCGCGCAAGCGGAATTGTACAATAAGTACATACGTAATCGCAGCCATCTTGCACCTTCAAAAACGAGCGCGTTCTGTCGTTCAAAGAGTACGCAGAATTATATTTTTTCACTTCGTTTATTTCGCAAGCATGAAGTTCTGCTTCTTTATTTTTTCCGTGTTTTTTTTCTAAAAAATCGAAAAAATCAAATTTATTTTCAGCTCCCAAAACCAAATCTACGCCTGGTATTTTAGCTATTTCGTCCCCTTTAAGTTGCGCATAGCAACCATTGACAATAATTGTAGCTTCTGGCGCAGTTTTTACGGCTTTATTTATTATGTATCTGCATTTTTTATCGGCAGTATCGGTTACCGAGCAAGTGTTAATGACATAAACGTCAGCTTGTTCATCAAAATTCACTTTACTGTAACCTTTTTCGGCAAACATTCTGCCCATTGTAGAAGTTTC
>JAIFNL010000186.1 GCA_020047755.1 Bacteroidota bacterium | reverse complement strand
CCGCCGACGGCAAAGCAAAAGTTGCGTTATATGCCAAAGACGGTAATATTTGGATGAACCAAAATCAACTTGCCGAACTTTTTGCCACCTCGAAGCAAAATATTGGTCAACATATAGCCAGTATATTAGAAGATAATGAGTTAGATGCCAATTCAGTTGTAAAGAATTTCTTTACAACTGCCACCGACGGCAAAGAATATAATGTTACGTTCGAAGCAAGCGGGGAACACAATTCAGAATTTGGGCAAATAAAAACCTAAAAGAATACATGATAAAGGGGTTTGTTATGGATGACGAAAGATTGAAGAATCCGGACGGCAGACCCGATTATTTTGATGAACTTTTAGAGCGTATTAGAGATATTCGTGCTTCTGAAAAACGGTTTTATCAAAAATTACGAGATTTATTTGCATTGAGTAGCGATTATGATAAAACAGATAAAGCAACACAAATGTTTTTTGCCGAAACTCAGAATAAACTTCATTATGCAGTAACAGGCAAAACAGCAGCAGAAATAATTGTTGAGAGAGCAAATGCAAATCAGCCGAATATGAACTTGACTTCATGGAAAGGTTCGGTAGTGCGAAAACAGGATATTTACATAGCCAAAAATTATTTAACAGAAGACGAGATAGATACGTTAAATCGCTTAGTTGTTATTTTCCTCGAAAGTGCCGAATTAAGAGCCAAAAACAGAATGGATATTAAAATGGATTTTTGGCGTGATAATGTTGATAAAATCATTGAATTTCAAGATAAAAAAATCTTACAAAATGCCGGCTCTATAAGCAAAATAGATATGGAAAAGCAAGTAAGTGAAATTTATTTAGAGTTCGACAAAAGAAGGAAAGAGTTTGATGCTTTAGAAGCAGATAGGAATGACATGGAAGAGTTAAAGCAAATTGAAAATGAGATAAAAAAGAAAAATTAAGCACCAGTGCTATTTTATTTTTGAGTCATTTTTTTTTTGATGGACGAAAAGAAATCTGCACATTGAACGATAAAAATGGAAAATAATTCAAACATTCAACTACAAAATAATGAAACCATAGAATTTAACCTCTTAAGTAATTGTTTGAATTTAGTTTATATTAAAATACATAAATAGTGTTTGAAAGAAAACTCATCATTTTTTTGAAAATTTTAAAAATAAGAACCGTTCGACCGACTTGTCGGTCTGTCGGTTAGGCTGTTAGGAAATCATCGGACAGACCGGACAAGCCGGTCGAACCGATTTTGTGTAGTTTTCTTTCAAACACTAAATAAAAACATCTGTGTATCTGTGGCGAAAAATAGTGCCACAGACACATAGATAAGTAATTGGTTAATGTAAACTAATTTTAATCTGCTACTTATTAATTTTTACATTTAGGTTTTATTTTTAATTTTGTGAATTATTGTCAAACAATTTTTGCCAATACAAAACTGAAAAACAAACAACTAGCCCCAAATGAAAGAAATAATAAAAGTAATAAAATACGCTATTCCTTATTGGCGATACTCGCTATTAAATATTTTTTTTAATATTTTATCCATCATAGCATCGCTCATGTCGTTTACCTTATTAATTCCTTTTTTGCAAATTTTATTTAATAAATCCAAATTAATTACCCAAAACGTACCTTTAGAATTTTCTGTCGATTCGCTCAATCACAATTTTTACTACTATTTGAGCCAAATAATTATTCAATATGGCTCATTTACAGCACTAATGACCGTAAGCTTATTCATAGTAGGAGCTACACTTTTCAAAACGGGCTTTGTATATTTGGCAATGTACAATTTGTCGCCCATAATGAACGGAACTGTACGCGACTTTCAAACCAACATCTACTCCAAGATATTAAGTTTGCCGCTGAGCTATTTTTCCAACGAGCGCAAAGGCGACCTCATAGCACGTTTTACGAGCGATGTGCAAGAAATAAAATTCACCATAACTGCCTCACTCGAAATGCTTTTCAGAGACCCAATTATGATTTTCTTTTACGTTACTTATCTTTTTTATTCCAGCACCGAGCTTACTTTTTTTGTGCTCGCATTTATTCCCTTTGTTGGTTTTTTAATTGGGCAACTTGGCAAAAGCTTGAAACGCCGCTCGATGCAAGCGCGTGTAATTGTTGGCGAAATTCTCACCATTTTAGAAGAAACACTCGGAGGATTGAGAATTATAAAAGCATTTAATTCCGAAAAACGAATCAACGACAAATTTGAACAAAAAAACGAACATCTCTACAAAGTTATGAATAAGGTAATTCGCAAAGAATTTCTTTCGCATCCGGTAAGCGAATTTCTTGCCACTGCCGTTATTATTATCATCATTATTTATGGCGGAAATCTTATTCTCAACGAGCAATCTGACCTCACCGGCGAAGCATTTATTGCTTACATCGTAGTTTTTTCGCAAGTTTTAAATCCCGCAAAATCTTTATCCAAAGCCTATTACAACATTCAAAAAGGTGCTGCATCTATCGACCGCGTGGACAAAATACTGCACTCATTTTCCGACATTATTGAAAAAGAAAATCCCATAAGACTTTCAAAATTTAACGACAAAATTCAATACAAAAACATATCATTCAAATATGCCGACGAATTTGTATTGCGCAATGTAGATTTAGAACTAAACAAAGGAAAAACCATTGCACTCGTAGGGCAATCAGGCTCAGGCAAATCGACCATTGCCGACTTACTGCCTCGTTTCTACAACGTTACCGAAGGCGAAATTCTTATCGACAACCAAAACATAAACGATTGCAGCATTTACGACTTGCGCAACTTAATGGGAATCGTAAACCAAGAAGCTATCTTATTCAACGACACCATTTTCAACAACATAACCTTTGGCGTAGAAAACGCAAGCCTCGAAGAAGTTGAAAACGCCGCTAAAATTGCAAATGCACACGAATTTATCGTTCAAACCGAAAACGGCTACCAAACAAACATTGGCGATAGAGGAAGCAAACTTTCGGGCGGACAGCGTCAGCGGTTGAGCATAGCGCGAGCAGTTTTAAAAAACCCTCCCATTCTAATCCTCGACGAAGCCACCTCGGCACTCGATACCGAATCCGAACGCCTTGTGCAAGAAGCAATTACAAACTTGATGAAAAACAGAACCTCCATCGTTATTGCCCATCGCCTTTCGACCATTAAAAATGCCGACGAAATTTGCGTGCTTCACGAAGGACAAATCATAGAACGCGGAAAACACGACGAACTACTCGAAAAAGCAGGCACTTACAAAAAACTACACGACTTGCAAATGTTTTAAGTTCTATTGTTTTTTTTACATATAATTGATACGATGACTTCGAGTCATCGTATCAATAAACCATAACAATTAATACTCATAATCAACTACTGCTTTTTCGGCATCTACGCTTCTTAGGAATTTAACAACCTCTAAATGAGCAGGGTGAACAGCATAAAATTGCAAACCTTCTTTGTTTTCAAAATCGGAATCAATCACAAGCTCAAAAGCGGCAGGCGAATCGGCATAGTTCAAGCCCACACGAAAAAATTTAATGCTCTCTATTTGAGCGGGAAGCGTTTCGAGCTTTTGTTTTATTTCCAAAATTGTTTGAGTTCTTTCGTTGCCTTTGTACTTTTCGGGCAAACGAAACATTACAATATGTTTTACCATTTTTATTTTATGTTTTTAGTTATTTTAAAATATGTTACAAGCAACTCAAATGCAATAATTTTTTAGCCGAAGCCACTAAAATTATTTTAATTGTTTGATATTCCTCAAAATCGGAATAATTTTCTAATTGTAATTTTGCCGATTCAATCGCTTCGTTTATAGCTAATTGAGTTTTTGTTTTGCTTTTTAAAAGCTCGGCTTTTATGTATTTAAGTTCTATGATGTAGCCAAATTTAATTTCGTTGCCGTAACGCCTTTCGGGTTCGATAAATATGTCGGCAAAGCCTTTTTCAATTTCCCTTTCGCTGTAAACTTTGTAATAAACCGCCATATTGAGCCACGAGAGAATAAACATTTTAACACCTTCTTCGTGGAAAACGAAATCGCGAACCGAAACAGCTTGGTAAAATTTGTTCATAATGTATTCAAAAGCAGGCTGCCATGTGCCAAGGGTTGCCATATCTTTAAAAGCATTGGATAAGAAATAGTTATCTATTCGCAGGGTGTAAACATCGTTGAGCGACTTTTGTATAAATTCCCACAAGAGCGTACTAACCAGCTTGTTGGGAATAGTGTATGTATAAGTTCCGAGTGGCGATGAATCTTTGAACGACAAAAAGCCCAAATAAAAAAGTAATGAAACAAAACGCTGTTTCTCAATAATTTCGTTCAGAGCAAAGCTTCGAATAAAATTTGCTGTTACTTGGTTTTTGTCCACAATTTCTCTTAAAACCGAAAAGTTGCCGTTGTGTCGATTGTTTTCGGTCAGTAAAAAGCGAAATTTCCCATAATCTGTTCGCAAATTTTCGTCGATAAGCGAAATAGGCATTTCTTTATTCTTAATATTCTGATTGATAAAGTATAGAATAGAAGTTGTATTGTAAACTTTTTCTATTTTGGGGTTAAAAGCATAACCATTGTACCAAGTGTTAAAATCGTTGATAATAAAGTCATTTGATTTTGTAAACACACCAAAACTTTGATAATAATTGAGCATTTGTAAGGCTTCGCTATGCGAAACGCCTACCATAGATGAAAGTTGCAAATCTTGCGAAATATTATCGCCAATATTAAAGCCACTTGTAACATCAGCCATTACCAAAGGCGAAACTCCGGTTATAAAAAGTCTGTCAATTTCCTTATTATCAGTAAGTCCTTTTATAATAGTAAAAAAGTTGCGCAAAAAACCGCCCGAATGAGTAATTAATTCATAAGCCGATGAGCCTTGTTCGGCTAAAATGTTGTTTGCAAAACTATCGTATTCGTCGATGATTAAAAATGCCGGAATTTTTATGTTCCTAAGTTTAAGAAACAAACTTCGTACAATATCTAATTTATTTTCTATTTGCTTTAATTCGGTGATAGCCTCGTTGGAAAGGTTAAAAATAAGTTGGTATTTTTCAATAAAACTTTCTATTTCGGTATAAATATAATTGACAAATGAATTTTGAATGTCTTTGAGAGAGCCAAATGTTTGAATCATCGAAAAATTGAAGTGTAAAATAGGATAGCTATTTTTGCGTGCAGTAGGATTTTTGCCTATATAGGTATCGCCAAAAAGTGTTTCAAATTGTTCTTTTTGAGCAATATCGTAATAATACCCCAGCATAGAAACCAACATACTTTTACCAAATCTTCGTGGACGCAAAAAGAAAAGATAGGGCGAACCATAGCTTTCTAAAATTTCGATGTAGTTGGTTTTGTCTATGAAATAGTAATTTTCAGTTTTTATACGTTCAAAATTACTTATGCCGTAAGAAATGTTTTTCATTAGTTCTATTTTATTACAAAGATATGAAAATGCAACAAATGAAACAATTTTTTTGCATTATTTTAGTTTTGAGTGTTTCGTTAGAATAAAAAAACTTCCCCAAAAAAATGGAGAAGTTTAGTTGTTAAGCTTTTTTCAATCGAGTTGTTTACTGTATTCCAGCTATTTTTTCGAGCATGTCGGTAGTGAGCGATTTTGGTCTTTCGAGCGAATAACCCAAAGCTCTGTCCCAAGTGATGTTGGCTAAAACGCCCATCGCACGACCTACTCCAAACATTACGGTGTAGAAATCGTATTCTTTTACTCCATAAAACCATTGAATAACACCCGATTGCGCATCAACGTTGGGCCATGGATTTTTTGCTTTTCCTTTTGCCAACAAAATGTCGGGAACAATTCGGTACAACATATCAACGTATTTGAAGATTTTGTCTTCGGGTAGATGTTTCAAGCAAAACTCGCGCTGCGACATGTAGCGTGGGTCGGTTTTGCGCAAAACGGCGTGTCCAAAACCAGGGATTACTTGTCCGCTGTCGAGTGTTTCTATTACAAATTTTTTCATAAGTTCTTCGGTAAGCTCTTGTCCTTCGAGGCGTTTGATAACACCTAGTAACCAGCGCAATACTTCTTGATTTGCCAAGCCATGCAAAGGACCAGCCAAAGCGTTCATTCCGGCAGAAAGCGAGTAATACGCATCGGAAAGTGTAGAAGCCACTAAGTGAGTAGTATGCGCCGAAGCGTTGCCCGATTCGTGGTCGGAGTGAATGATGAAATACATACGTGCCACATCGTCGTAAGGCGCAGGAATGCCCATCATGTGCGCAAAGTTAGAACCCAAATCAAGCTCTGGCTTAGCAGCTATTGGCGTGTCGCTCTTGTACTTCATGCGGTAAATGTAGGCGGCAATGCTAGGAATACGAGCCATAATGTTGGTTGCGTCTTCGTACATATATTCCCAAGCTGTCGTTTTGTCGTAGCCTTCTTCGTAGTGCTTTGCAAATTCCGATTCGCGTTGCATGGCAAGAATTACGATTGAAAACATGGTCATTGGGTGTGTATCGCGCGACATGCCTCTAAGTATATCGTACACATACATAGGCACTTGGCTTCTAGTTTTGAATTCTTCGATGATTTCAAACGTTTCTTTTTCGGTTGGAACTTCGCCTGTGAGCAAGAAAAACCAAAAAGCTTCTACATACGGATAGTCTTTGCCGGCAGGTTTTGGCAATATTTCCATTACTTCGGGAATTGTTTTTCCTCTAAAACGAATACCTTCCAATGGGTCGAGGTATGAAATGTCGGTTACTAAACTTTTAATATCGCGCATTCCTTGAATTACTTGCTCGATAGTTACTTCGCCTACTTTTACGTTTCCAAATTCTTTCAGTAATCTGGTTGTACGTGGGCGATGTTCGGCTATTTTTTGCCTCAATTTTTCTTTTAATGTGGACATAGTAATAATATTTTATGGTTTTTATAGCTTTTTTTTTTTAACAAACAAAGCTATGTACTGTTATTTAATAGAAAAAATTTACTTTAAAGGTTAAATTAAAATCAAAAATACTAACTAGTTACTACATATTTTCTCTTTTTTATGCTATTCTTTCTATAAAAAAGAACTAATATTATTTTATTGTATTCATGTATTTATTTTATCCTTTAAAATTTTTTCCAAGATATAAAAAAAATCATATTCAAAAAAATAAATAGATAAATAAGTGTTGATAAATATATCACTCTTGTTTTATTGTTCATTTTTAGTTAGGATTCAATGTAGTTAAAGTTGAGGTTATGGTGAAACAGCACTGCTTTGCCGTGGTATGGCTTTATTGATACAATCACAATCAAAGTCATCGTATCAACTAGCTAGCAGTAGCTCTTCAATGGTTTTAAATCATTGAAGGACTTTTCTTTAAGTTCAGTCTCGTTCATATTGAGTTCAAACTCTTTCATATTAAATTCAGTCCCTTTCAATTTTTTCGACTCTACCGCATTTTGCAAGCTCGGAATCGCATTTGTAGGTCTATTTTTCTAAAAATAAGTAAGTTTTCAAAATTAGTTTATACTTTCCTGAGTGTTCTTTGTGATTTAACTTTGTTTTGTTCTTGGTTGATAATTATTCCAATTAACCACAAAGTACACGAAGACGAACACTAAGAACACAAAGAAAAAAGTAAAGATTTTAATATAAACTAATTCAATTTGTTTATTTAGCTTGATGAATTTAACTTATTTTGACGTGCAAAAAGAAAGTTTTTTTTTATTTTTAATCAGACGTTGTTTAAATTTTATTTTAATTAGCCCCGACCTTCAGGTCGGGAAATGAAAACCACAGAAAATCGGGCTTTAGCCCAAAATGCCTGCGCCCAAAATTTGGGCTAAAGCCCGAAAATGTGTTTTTTTACTTTCCCCGACATAAAGGTCGGTGCTATTGATTTACAATTATTTATATTTTAGTATGGGTTGCATTAAATTATTCTTTAAAATTTTTAAACAACCTCTCACAAAAATAAAGTAGCATTGATACTTAATTCAAAAAGGCTACTGCATAAAGTAATTTGGTATAGATAATTTAGTAGCAAACATTTTTATTGATTTCTCGTATAACAAAAATAGTAAATACTACGAACTGAAAAATAATTCGCTGAAGTTTTCGTTTTTAGTTTCTACAAAAAAGCATTTCTAACTAATTGATATTGAAAAGCAATAAGTTAGCCATTTATTTTAGAACAGACTGGATATATATAAAGATATAAGCATGACTACATTTTTTAGAGTAAACAAAGTTTTAAATCTTGCGTTAATAACGCTTTTACTTGTTGTTTTTCAAGAACGCTTTGTTCATGGGCAAACAATTGTGCAAACTTATACCACAAGTGCAAACTTTACTGTTCCTGCCGGAGTAAATTCTATTACTGTTGAATGCTGGGGTGGTGGTGGTGCAGGTGCTACAATGACTTCTAATGGTCGTGGTGGTGGCGGTGGTGGCGGTGCTTATGCAAAAAGTATATTGATAGTAAATCCTAATGATTCATATAGTTATGTAGTAGGTACAGGCGGAACAAACGGAGCTAGTGGTGGTAATTCTTCTTTCGGTACTACGTTGGTAGTAGCAGCCGGAGGTAGCGGAGTAGCTAATAATACTTCGACAGGTGCAGCAGGTGGTACTGTGGCAGCATCTACTGGAACTACTAAGTATGCTGGAGGAGATGGTGCTAACGGTGGCGGTACATGGTCTGGTGCTGGCGGTGGTGGTGCTGGAAGTACTGGTGTGGGTGGCAATGCTACAAACCAAACAGCAGGATTAGGAACCGCAGATTGGGGCGGAAATGGTGGTGCCGGAATAAATACCGATGCCAACGGAAATGCAGCAAGTGTTTACGGTGGCGGCGGTGGCGGTGCAAGGCGCACAAGTGGTTCTAGAACTGGTGGCGCAGGCGCAGCAGGTTTTATTAGAATAACTTACACACAACCTTTTTATTACGATGGTATAGGTGTATTAAATAATGTAGCAAGTTGGAAAACATCTGGAGGATTATCGCCTGCTAATTTTACGGATAATAATCAAAATTTTGTTATTAAAAACGGACAAAATCCTACTAATTCAGACGTTTGGACTATTGGTGGCATAGGTTCAATATTGGTACTTGAAACAGGTGCTAGCTTAACCGAAACAGCAGACATAACAATCAATGCAGGTGTAAGTTTTAAACTAAATGCGGGTTCTGTTTTTAATCACAACATAAATTCTACTACTGTATTTGGAGGAACTGAAAATTTTGCAACTACATCTACTGTAAATTATGGTTTTGCTGGTATTCAAACAGTTGTTGCCGGAACTTATGGCAATTTAATTATTTCTGATAGTGGAACAAAAACACTCGATGGCATTCTAAACATTGCAGGAAATTTGCAGATAAACAACTCAGCAACCTTAGATGTGAGTGCTACGAATTATGCACTAAATTTGGCAGGTAATTTTGAAAATAACAGCACATTTACCCAGCGTTCGGGTACTGTTACCTTTAATGGAACAACTCTACAAACCATTGGCGGTACAACTTCTACTACATTTTATAATTTTACCACCAATAAAACTTCTAATGCCATAACGCTAACTTCAAACATAAACATTGAAGCAACGCTTACTTTAACCAATGGGGTAATCAATACCGGTTCAAATACATTGCATGTTACAAATACAGCGCAATCGGCTATTTTTGGTGGTTCGGCATCTTCGCACATTGTGGGTTTGCTTATCAGAGATTTGCCTGCAACTGCTTCCGGTGCTTCTACTTATGTTTTTCCCCTTGGCGAGGGCAGTGTTTACAAAGAGCTGGCTCTTTTGAATGTAGTAACCGGAACGGGATTGGTAAGTGCGCAAGTTTCTTATGCTTCGGCAGGAGCTGTTGCTGGCGACTTTGCCACCATTAGAGAAATCCTAGCACACAATTGGTACGTAACCAAAGTAGGAAATCTGACTAGTGCCTCAGTTCGCTTAATTACCCCTTCTACTTTTGTACAAATTATAGGAATTTCTACCAATACACAAGCGGGCGAATATGTGGCTGCTGGAGGTTCGGGAGGTAGTGCAAGCATTACAAGCCCTGTAATGACTACGTTTCCTGCTTGGTTTGCAATAGGCACAGCCATTGCCAAAACCTATTATTCGTACCAAAACGGCGATTGGAACAATTCCACATCGTGGACTTTAGACCCTTCGGGAACAACTTACAGCAATCCTGCAAATTTATATCCTGTATCGGGCGATTATGTTTCTATCTTGAATGGAAAAACCATTGTGGCTACTGCTAATGTAGCCTGTAGTTTTTTGTCGATAGAATACGGAGGCGAGTTGGATTTGGGTTCTTTCACTGGGCATAGCTTGGGAATAGTGAGTGGAAGCGGTTTGATGAAACTCAATTCGCTGTCGTTTCCTTTGGGCGATTTTACTCAATTTATGAGTGCCGAGGGTGGAAGTGTAGAATGTTACAATATTTCGGGAAATCTGCCATTACCAACTATTCCAAATGGTGTTTTTAATAATTTAATCATTTCAAAAACTGACAATAACGCAACAGATTACAATATTGTAGGAGTAAGTAATTTGGTATTGAATGGGAATTTAGAAATAAAAACGACACAAGGCACCGGTAGTTCTATTTTTACATTAGGTAATAATGCTACTTTATTGAATTTGGATGTAAAAGGCAATATAAAAGTAGGAAACCAATCAAAATTTAGTGTAGGTGGAAGTGTTTTGCACAAAATAACTTGCTATGGTAATTTGGAAAACTATGGCACTTTGAACTTCAACAACAATGCTGATTTTTCAGGCTCTACCGCTTCGGGAGCTGCAAATATAATTTTCAAAGGAGCACAAGATAATTACGTGGTACTAAACAGTACAACTCGTTTTTTTGGCTTTGCAGTAGAAAAAGGAACGGACTGGACAAATGTACTCTCGGTTACAAGTACACAAGCTACAAGCCCATTCACCGATTCGTACAGTGGAAGTAATGCAATACTCATCAATGCTGGAACAATAAAATTGGGCAAAAACATTAACATTCCTCGATTGTTTAATGCTACGGGAAATTACGACCTCAAAGCAGAAGCTTGTTTGTGGGTAGATGGCGCAACAGTACAGACTTTCGGCTCTGCGCTGGTTATTTACGGACGCTTTAGGATTAGCGGTGGCTCATTTAATGTATCCAGTTTGCAAAGAGCAGTTGTTACTCGTTTCAATGGAGAACTGTTAATAGAAGGAGGTACTTTTAGCTTTACACAATTTAGACCTTCTACCAGTGTGGGCGAAACACCTCGTGGAAGTTATACACAAACCGGAGGTATTGTAAATGCTCAAGGTCCGGCTTCGAGTGCTCCTTATCCGCTTTTTTGTTTTCCTCACAGCGAAACGTCATTTACTATGACAGGTGGAGTTATCAATGTTTACGACAGCAACAATGGCACAGCTTCGCACGGTGGATTTATGATAGGTTGCACAAATTACCAAGTAACCGGTGGAACGCTAAATGTATATTCTTCAATATTAGCAAATACTAACTTCAACATCAATTCTACCGTTCCCTTGTGGAATTTGAATATTTATGCACAAACCTCAGGCAATAAAACAATTACAGTTGCCAGTCAAACGCACAACATTCCAAATATTACTTCTCCTACGCCAGCAAAGCCTTTGGTGGTTTTGAATGATTTGAAAATAATATCGGGAAACAATCCTATTTTCAGTACATTGGGCGCAAACGTAACCGTTGGTGGCGATTTTATTATCGAAACCAATACAACTTATACGCCAGGAGCAAATACTACAACATTTAATGCAACCGAAGGTCAAGAATTTCAACTAAATGGAGCGATTTCAGGCGATTTCAATAACTTAAGCTTTACCAATTCAACTACAACCGTTCTTACGGGTTCTAACACAAATCTTACCGTAAAAGAAACATTGACCATTGATGCGCTTTGTACTTTGGAAGATGGAGGAAAAACCATCAATGCACAAAAAACACTTTTCAATTCAGGTACGCACTCAAGCACAGGAGCAGGAAAAATTGTGTTGAATGGAACATCAGCGCAATCTATCTATGGAGATGGAAATGGTATTTTTGGTAATTTAGAAATAAACAACCCAAATGCGGTAACACTTTTTGCCAACCAAACCATTGTAAATACATTAAGGCTCACCAGTGGTATTTTTGATATTAATATTTACAAACTAAATTTGTACAACAACGCTAGCAATACCGTAGTTGGAACTTTTAGCGAAACCTGCATGATACGAACAGCCGGAAACCAATCCGATGGTGGAGTTTTGAAAGTTTTTGCCGATGCACCCAACAATACATTTGTTTTTCCCATAGGCACCGATCCTTATCCTTTGGGAACTGATGGAGTGTATTCGCCGGCTACTATTACTGTTTTGGCTGCTACACAAGGGCAAATTTGTGTAAAACCGGTTGCTAAAGTACAGCCTTTTGCCGTAGGAACAAACAACAAACTGGAGAGATATTGGAATGTAAGTTCTGAGTATTTTGTAGATATTACCAATGTATCGTTAAACTTTTTGTACCCTCAATCCGAAGTGCAAGGCACGGAAACTGATTATTATGCAGCCATTTATCGTCCTTTTGCTTGGACAAAAAACAACGATGCCGGTGTGCCTTTTTACAACGACCACACAAACAATAAGATATATTTTACAAGCACTCAATTAGATGGCGATTACACAGCAGGTAGTGGCATAGTAATCAACAACGCATTTCCGGCAAGTGTGGAGGTGTTTTACAGCAAAGCCAATGGAAATTGGTTCGATGCTTCTACTTGGTCTTATGACGAAGACCGTTTGAGTCCATCGAGCACCACGCCTTTATCAAACAATCCGGTTGTGATTGGCGGAAATGGTTTTAACCATACCGTTAGCGTAAATGGAAACAATGCCGCTTCGGGTAGTTTGCAACTAAATCAGGGTTCTACCTTAGATGTGGGAGTATTTACGGGACATAACTTTGGCGTTTTGCCCAATCAACAAGTACAAGGTACAGGAACGTTACGCATTTCATCGGCGGATGTAATGGCACAGTTTCCGGCAGGCGATTTTGGTGCATTCATTGGTGCTAGCGGTGGAACGGTTGAGTTTTATACTACTACTACCGATTTTACAATTCCGACACACTCAAGCAATTTGCCAGTTTTAAGCTTAGATACTTATTTCAATCTGAACTTAATGCCTGCTGCAAATACCCTAACGATGCCCAACTCCGATTTAACAATTTACAACAACATAACGGTGGGAAATGATGCCTTTACAGGAAATGTTTTAGCCAACAGCGCATCACCCAAAACTTTAGAAATTAATGATAGCTTAGTAATAAATGGAGGTAGTTTTCTCATTGGAAATAATTTTATTCAAACCATCAATGTGGGAGGAAATTTAGTTATTTCCAATCAAAACAATGCAAAGTTTGAGGTGTTAGATGCAAACACGCCTGTTGCTAATACTTTGACCATTTATGGAGATATTATAAACAATGGGACTTTGAATTTATACAATGGCACAAGGTATTGTCATTTGACTTTCAAAGGAAACGAAAACAAATCCTTTACGGGTACAAATCCTTCAGCAACTTCTGCCTTGTATTCTTTGGCTGTAAATAAAGGAATAACTCAAAGTTCTGTTTTGAGTATGAATGTAGCGGGAACATTAACTACGCCCACCAACAATTGGCTCACGCTGACCAATGGAACGTTTAGTTTTCAAAAACCTTCGCATACATTGGTTTTGACCGATGTAGCTGGAGCTAATTTCCTAATTCCGGCAACGGCTTGTTTGTCGGTTAATAATGCTACTTCGGTTGTTACCATTGGAAACAATGCCAGCGATGGTTGTGATTTACTCTTGAGTGGTAAACTCGAAATTAAAAACGGAACACTCAATATTGGCGCAGCTTCCATGACCAACAACAACCACAACGACATAGAATACGCTTCAGCCGGAACTCCGGAAATAAGTATTGCCAACGGCGCACTTAACGTAAACGGACAAATACGTAACAATTTGAGCAACAATGCAGGTTCGCTTATTTACAATCAATCGGGTGGAAATGTTACTATTTATGGCAACAATACTCAGGTTACGAAATCGAAATTAATGGTTTACAATCAGGGAAGTATTTTCAATATGTCGGGAAATGGTACACTTACCATCAAACGTGCTGGTTCAACAACATTTTCCGATTTGTATCTACGCCCCGATAACTCTACCATTTCAGGAGGTACAATTGTGTTTGATTCGGAGGGAACTTCGGCGAATCAAAATTTTACGCTCGATGCAAATGTTCCTATTCCAAACTTAACCATTGCAGGCATTACCAACTCTTCTACGGTTAATTTGAATGTAAATAAACTGGTAGTGTTGGGAAATTTAACTATAAATACAAACAATACCTTAAAATCGAATAACTTAGATGTTGAAATTGCCGGAAACTTTACCAATTCAGGAACTTACAACTCGGGTGCGAACAAAACCATTTTCTATGGTTCGCTGGCGCAAGCAATCACAACCAACACAGCTACTAATTTTTATGATTTTGAAATCAATAAATCATCACAAACCGTTTCGCTTTACGGAACCTCCGATATTACTATTTTAAATCAGTTTGGTTTGCTTTCAGGAAATTTGGATACCCGTTTGCGCAATTTATTTGTGAATGGAAGTTTAATCAACAATGGTATTCATTCTACCAATACCGGAATCATTTACTTAAACGGAACTGACCTACAAACCATTTCGGGCAATGGCAACGGTGTGTTTGCAAATTTAACACTCAACAATGCCAATGGAGTAACAGTGAACACTGCACTAACCATTAGCAAACAGTTAGATTTTCAGAATGGTGCGTTGAACATAGCCGATAATTTGCTCACCTTTGCACCAACTGCACTCGAACCCACGGGTATAAGTGCCGAAAAGATTATTATAACCAATGGTGTTTTGAGCGATGCCGGAGTTCGCAAGATTTTTGCAAATGGATACTCTGGTACTTACAAATTTCACATAGGCGTTTTAGAAGCAGGAGAACCCAAATATACACCTGCTACTTTTATAATTAGCAATGCTCAAGGTTCTTCGCCTGCGTTGAAGGTGCGACCTATCAATTCAAAACACCCTGCTACTACCGATGCGGCTAGTTTAGAGTTGGATTACTACTGGAATCTAACAACCGAAGGCAATTTTACAGCTACTACTTTGAATCATTTGTACACCTACAACAACATAGATGTACCTACAACCGACAACAATTATTTGGCGGGCAATTTGCCTTTAGGTCTTACCGTATGGGCAACTGCAAATGCCGTAAACATAAGCAACAACGAAATTTCTTTTTCAAACAATACCTCTATTGATGGAGACTACACGGCAGGTGAGCTTACCGAGTTTGCTTCAATCAATACCTATTACAGCCGAAATGCTACACTGGGTGGAAATTGGACAGATGGAAATTCCTGGTCGATTACCGGACACGATGGCGATGCTGCGGGTTCGTATCCTCAAGGAAATCCGGCAATTATAGCCAGCGGGCATACCGTTACGGCAAATGCCAACAACTCATTTTCCATGCGAGTAGAATTGTACGGAACTTTGGATTTGAAATCCACAGTAGGACACAATTACAGTACGCTCAAAGGAAATGGAAAGATGAGGATAGAACCCAATGTTTCGGGTGCATTTGTTTTTCCGGGTGGCGATAATTCTTTATTTATGAATACCGAAAACTCAACCATCGAATACGTGTCGGAAAGTGGCTC
>JAIFNL010000011.1 GCA_020047755.1 Bacteroidota bacterium | reverse complement strand
ACTTAGTGTTCTTTGTGAACTTCTTTGTGCCTTTGTGGTGAATAATTTTTCTTAACACATTGATTCACTGCTCACTTATTCCACATTGTACTCTTTAATCTTTCGGTAAAGCGTTCGCTCCGAAATACCAAGTTCTTCGGCAGCGTGTTTTCTTTTTCCAGCATGTTTTTCGAGTGCTTTTTTGATTAATTCAATTTCTTTATTTTCAATCGAAAGCGACTCTTCGAGCACCACATTGGTATCTTCTATGTTCGAGTCAAAATGAGGTTGTTTTATTTCAAAATAATTCTCGTCGTTCACTTCCGTTTCGTCGATGGGTTCTTCGTAAAATTTCTTGAATGAATGAGAATTTTCGTCGGAAAAGTTAATTTTTTCGTGGTTTGAGTTAATGATGTCGTTTACAAGTTTCTTCAAATCGTGTACATCTTTTTTCATATCAAACAAAACTTTGTACAAAATTTCGCGTTCAGAGCTAAATGTTTTTTCGTCTATTCCTTTGTAAAGAGCAGGCAATTTGGTTTGATTGAAAACAGGCAAATATTTTTTAATTCTTTCGCCATCTATCACCCGTTCTTGTTCAATAACCGAAATTTGTTCGGCTATATTTTTTAGCTGCCTAATATTTCCGGGCCACGAATATTGTTCGAGTAGAAGTTTGGCGTCGTCGGTCAATTTTATGGCAGGCATTCTGTTTCTTTCGGCAAAATCGTGGGCAAATTTGCGAAACAGAAGGTAAACATCTTCGCGGCGTTTGCGCAAAGGCTCTATGATAATGGGCACAGAATTAAGTCGGTAATACAAATCTTGCCTAAACTTACCTTCTTCTATGGCGCGTTCTACGTTTACATTGGTAGCCGCCACAATGCGCACGTTGGTTTTTTGCACTTTGGAGGAGCCAACTTTCATAAATTCGCCGGCTTCTAAAACTCTAAGCAATCGTACTTGTGTAGAAAGGGGAAGTTCGCCTACCTCGTCCAGAAAAATAGTTCCATTGTCGGCTACCTCAAAATATCCTTTTCGCTGCTCGTGCGCACCGGTAAAAGAGCCTTTTTCGTGCCCAAACAATTCAGAATCAATTGTTCCTTCGGGAATTGCACCGCAGTTTACGGCAATGTAGCTGTTGTGCTTGCGCGACGAAAAGTGATGTATTATTTGCGGAAAAACTTCTTTTCCTGTTCCACTTTCGCCAGTAATAAGCACCGATAAGTCGGTAGGTGCTACTTGTTTAGCTACATCTATTGCTCTATTGAGCGAAGTTGAATTTCCTATTATTCCAAAACGTTGTTTTATTTGTAGAATATCCATTTCTGACATCGAATTTTACTACTTGTCAGTTTGTCTGACAAATTACTGACAAAATTACAATTTTTATTTAAAACAATAAAATATCTACGTGTTAATTCTTTTTAATTTTGAAAATAACAATTTAGCAATGTAGCAATGTACAATTTATTGTTAGAATTTCGGTACTATTAAGTTCGGTTATCCATATTTCTCAAAATTACTGTCGTCTATTTTAGGGTCTATATTTAGATTGATACCTTTTTTGGTCGTGTTTTTATTCTCTGCTTTTTTATCGCTTTCTACCATCGTTTTCTTAAATCCTTCATCACTTTGTGTCAATAACGATTGTAAATATTGAATTTGCTTCAATAGCTCACTTTTTTGTATTGTCTCGTCTTCTTTTTTAGTTTTGAAAAACGACATTTGATTTACCATGTTTTGCGATTGAGAATATAACTCTTCTGCTCCGGTTGCCAATTCTTCTGAGGAAGCTGTATTTTGTTGGATAACACTTGAAAACTGAGTAATGCCTTGTGTAATTTGAATGATTCCAAAATTTTGTTCTTTACTTGCCATACTTATTTCAGCAGCCAACTGCGAACTTTTTTCAACTTCGGGTAAAACACTCATTAGTAGTTGGTTGGTGCGAGATAGTTTATTAATACTTTGCTGCGACAATTCATTTATAACTTTTGCCGAGTTTTGACTGTGAACAGCCAACTCTCTAATTTCAGAGGCTACAACATTAAATCCTTTGCCAAATTGACCAGCTCTTGCAGCTTCAATGGCTGCATTTATTGCTAGTATGTATATTTTTTCTGCTATTTCGTTTATTGCTTGTCCTTTTTCTAAAATATTTGAGGTTGCCTGAAAACTATCTTCGAATGATGTTTTTATTTCGCTCATTCCTGCCGATATTTGTTCTATAATTCGAGCCGATTGCTCTGAATTTTCGCTGTTTTGTTGAACACTTGCGCTTATTTGTTCAAGCGAGCTGGATATTTCTTCCGACGAGGCAGCTTGTTCATTAGCTCCTTGCGCTATTGACTGAGCACTTAAACTAATTTGCTGTGTTCCAATGTTTATATTTTCAGAACTTGAATTAATTTCCGATATAATTGTATTCAGTTTTACAATCATATTTTCAACCGCTTTGTCTAAATCGCCGTTACCTTTCGTTGTAGAGGATTCTATACTAGCATTGTATAAGCTACCTTGCGAAAGCAATTCAGCAATTTTAACGCTTTGCCGCAAATTCAAAAGCATAGTATTAAGTGCAGAGGCTATTTCGCCAATTTCATTTTTTAAACGAATCGATTTGGGGTCAAATTCAACGGATAAATTACCAGTTGATAAAATATTAATCTGATTGGCTAGTGATTTAATTGGTTGTCCTACCATTTTTTTTATCCAATTTAGCCACAATACACCCAAAACAATGGAAAAAGGTCCCACCCAAATTAGTTGAAAAATAGTTGTAATTCCTACGTAATAAGAAAGTAGGGCTACAATAATCGGATGAATTAGAAGTGCAAGTCCTAAATAAAAACTTACAGAACCTTTATACAAATAACGCACTAATGCGTAGCTAATTGGCATTATCACAATTAGTACAATTGCGGTAAAAATTAAAAATGAGCTCATAATTTTGTATTTTGCTATTTAGTGTTTGAAAGAAAACTACGCAAAATCGGTTCGACCGGCTTGTCCGATGATTTGCTAACAGCCTAACCGACAGACCGACAAGTCGGTCGAACGGTTTTTGTTTTTTTTAATTTTCAAAAAATGATGAGTTTTCTTTCAAACACTATTTAATTAAGAAAAAAAATGAAATTTTAAATAACTTTTTTTTACTCATCTGTTTGTTTCTATATCTACAAATTAATCAGCAACATAGAATTGCATACCTAAAATAGAAATGTCGTCGAAAAAAACAGCATTTTTCTTTCCTATATGTTGAGTTTCTATAATGTTTTTAATGTTTTCATCTATCCTTTCGCTATTGCGCATACACCCTGCTACTGCGTCCATACCAGCTTCGGTCGAATCTTCGCCTTCCAATTCGACCAATCCGTCGGTATAAAGCAAAATTTTGGTGTCGCCCGTTAGCGTAAGTTCTCCTTCTTCTATGTTGCGCAAATTATCGAGCATTCCCATACCTTGGCAACCAGTGGTTAGATAGGTTAGTTTTCTTGTTTTAATTTCGTAAAAAAACGGAGGATTGTGTCCTGCGTTAATATAAGTTATTTTTCGGGTTAGCGTGTTGTATTTACCTACAAACAAGGTAATAAACTTTTCGCCATTGGCACTGTTCATTACTTTTTCGTTGAGTTTTTTTACAAGAACACTTAATGAAATTTCATCGGTAAAAAGAGCTTTCAGGTTTGCCTGAAAATTGGACATCAAAATAGCAGCCGAAATTCCTTTGCCCGAAACATCGGACATGCAGAAGGCATACTCATGGTTGTTGAGCGAAAAGAAATCGTAATAATCGCCACCAACATCAAAATGAGGCAAGTAAAACGCATCTACATAAGCCTTTTCGTTGCGTGGAAACGTATAACTTTCGGGAATCAACATCTCCTGCATACGCGAAGCAACTTGCAGCTCTCGCTTTAGAGCCTCTTGTTTTATGCTCTGTTGCATGAGTTTGTGATTTTCGATAGCTACAATTATTAAGTAAGTTAATGTTTGTATAAAATGCAAATGCTTTATGGTAGGGCTTACGCCTTCGCGCTCCTCTTCTACATCGCCTATTAGCACAAAGGCAGCTTGCTTATTATTGTGAAAAACAGGAATAATCGTGTCTAAGTTGGTTTTTCCTTTTAAATTTGCTGCTGTTACCGTCGTTATTTCAGTAATATCTAAAAGATCTAATTCTACCTCTAAATCGAGCAGCTCGTCTGATTTGAAGCCCGATTTTAGAATCAATTCCCACGATACATCAAAACCGTAAATGATTAATTTCCCGATGTTTAGCTTGCCTGTTAATAATTTTTCGTACTTAGCCAGCAATTCGGGTGTTGGTAAATTTTCATTTATCATTTTTGTAATTTCCAAAAGCGTATCTAGCTTGAAATTACAAAAATCGAGTCGTTTATTTGAATTTTTTTCAGCCATTTTTTTGTTGAAATTTAACAAATTTTGTGAATTATTCAGAACTTTTACTGTTTCTTATTAAGTTTAAAATAAATCGGATAAAAATACTAATAAATACAAAATAAACAAAATATATTACAAAAAAAACAAAAAGACACTGTTTAATTTTTTTGAAAATCATTTTTAGTTATTAACTTGGCACTTAAATTTTAAATTTGCACTCGCATACAAATACTTAAATAAGCAAAGAGAGTAATAAAGAAAATAAAATAATACCAATAATATTCATAAAAAATGTTTATTTCTTTTTTATTTGAAAAAAGATTTTTAATTTTGCCCTAAATTAAATAAAATTGGAATTTATAATTAAAATATTTTATTCGATAATTTATGAAAAAATCAAGTTTAAGCTATTTAGTAATATTTATTGCTATTTCTGTTTTCTTTAGTAGCTGTAATGAGTTAAAGAAAATGATAGACAGAATTGACGAAGTTACTTTTGCAGTTACACCAAGCCCCCTTGAAATGCATGGTAATGAAGTAGCTTTCAATATTAAAATCACTTTCCCTAAAGAATATTTTAACACCAAAGCTAGCGTTACTGCTATTCCTGTGTTAAAATACAACGGTGGTGAAGTTGTTTTAGAAAAAATGGAAGCCCGTGGTGAAGACACCGAAGGCAACGGTACTGTAATTAACTACGAAAATGGTGGCTCGGTTACGTTGAGCGCAAAAGTTCCTTACAAAGAAGAAATGAGAATTTCTACTTTAGAATGGAAAGAAATGAGCGGTTCGTACAAAAAGAAAACTGCCGATGTACCAATTCCTGACGAAAAAAGAAAACTTGCCGACGGTATTGTTACCACTCCTGAGTTAGTAAAAAAAGGTTTAATGATTGACAATGTTTACAACGATGGTGCTGGCATGGCTTCTATTATTTTAGCTACCGAAGACCTAGTTAAAGTAACCGATGCTTCTTTCAAAGCTACTGTTTACTACAAAATTAACACTACAACTGTTACCGAAAAAGTAAACTACGACCAACTTATCAAACAAGTTGCCGAAACTGCTAAAAACCCAAAACAAACTCTTAAAGCTGTAAACATTTGGAGTTACGCTTCTGTGGACGGCGAAGAAAGATTAAATACAGCTCTTGCTGGTAACAGAACAAAAGAAGCTCAAAAATACACTACTGCCGACCTTAAAAAAGCGGGTTTTGAACTTCCTGTGGCTAACGTTGTTACAAACTCTACTCCTGAAGACTGGGCTGGTTTTGAGCAATTAGTTAAAGCTTCTAACATTCAAGATAAAGACCTTATTTTAAGAGTTCTTTCAATGTATTCTGACCCTGCGGTACGCGAAAAAGAAATCAAAAACTTAACCGCTGCTTTCGGTGCTTTAACAGAAACGATTCTTCCTAAATTGAGAAAATCGGAAATTACTGTTACTTTCACTGGCGAAGCTAAAACTACCGAAGATATTGTAAAACTTGCACTTAGCAACCCTAAAGAACTTACTCAAAACGAACTTCTTTTCGCTGGTCAATCGTGCAAAATGCTTGATAAAAAATTGCAAATTTACAAATCATACCAAGCTGCTTATCCTAACGACTGGAGAGGTGCTAACAACATTGGTGTTATTTATTGCTACCAAAAAAACATGAGCGAAGCTCAAACTTATTTTGAAGCAGCTAAAAACTTAGAAGAAAATGCAACCACTATCAACAACTTAGGTTACATTTATTTAGCTAACGGAAACGTTGCAAAAGCAAAAGAATACTTCAATTCGGCTGCTAAATCTTCTTCTTCAGAAGCTGTAAACTACAACTTAGGTGTAATTTCTATCATGGAAGGTAAATACTCTGAAGCTGTTAAATACTTTGGTGGTTCAAAAACTTTCAATGCTTCTTTGGCTCAATTGCTAGACAAAGATACTAACGCCGGCTTAAATACAATTAAATCAGTAGTAAGCGAGGAAGCTTACGCATACTATTTAAAAGCTATTTTTGGCGCTAGAACTGACAACACAACGATGTTGTTCGACAATCTTAAAACTGCCGTTGATAAAGATGCATCGGTAAAAGCTTACGCTAAAAAAGATATGGAATTCTTCAAATATTTTGCCAACGAAACTTTCAAAACTATTCTTCAATAGTTAAGTTATTTTCTAACATAATAAAGAGCTTGCCAAATTTTTGGCAAGCTCTTTTTATTTTATCAAAAAGTTTTTTGCATTCTAAATTGTATCTTCACAAAAAATAACTACATTTGTAGTAGAAAATAAGCTCTAGTGCTATTTTTGAGCAAAGTCCTTTTACAGCAAGTCTAATGATTGATTAGGTTTTGAACATTTTGCAAAAATAACCAGATGACCGCTTTTAAACTGAGCATATTCATCATTACTTAACTAGTAATTCCTTTTTTTGTGTACAATTTTAATTTTTACTATTCAAAAATCAAAAAAAACATGCAAGTTAGAATACCCATTTTAATACTAATGCTAAGTTTTTTAGTATTTTACGTACCCAATGCACAAGCCCAAAGTGTGGCAATCAATGAAATAATGTCGTCAAATGCTCAAACGTTTGCCGATGAAGATGGAGAATTTCCCGACTGGATAGAACTTTACAATTACGGCACGCAAGCCATTGATTTAACAGGTTTTGGACTTTCCGATTCAGAAACAGAACCTCTCAAGTGGATATTTCCGCAATTCATTTTGCAGCCTCAACAGTATTTGCTAGTTTGCGCATCGGGTAAAGACAGAGCAAATGCCCCTTTGCATTGGGAAACGGTAATAACCAAAGGCGACAATTGGAGCTATTTTGTTGGCACTCAAGCACCACCCGCCAATTGGAATTTGCCACAATTCGATGCCTCAGCATGGAGTGTTGGAGCAAGTGGCTTTGGCTACGGCGACGACGACGATGCTACGATTATTCCAAGCACACTATCTTGCTTTGTTCGCAAAGAATTTCAACTAACCGATACTTCCAATATTTCGGAGGTATTTTTACACATCGACTACGACGACGGCTTTGTTGCTTATTTAAACGGAGTAGTCATTGCTTGGCAAAACATGAATTACCTTGGCACGCCGCCACTTTACAACGAAACTGCTACAAACTACACCGAGCCATTGCTTGCTTTCGGAAATCCACCCGCAAGTTTTCATTCAAATGAGTGGCGACATTTACTAAAGACTGGTTCAAATGTTTTGGCTATTCAAGTGCACAATTCAAGCACTACCTCCTCAGACATTACGCTAATTCCTTTTCTAACCTTGGGCATGAAAACTCCACCGCAAAACCCCAGAGGTGTGTCGCCTTTGATAAAGTTTTCGGCTCCTCGTTTGCATACCAATTTCAAAATTGATGCCGAAGGCGAAACCATTTATCTGTCAGATGCACAAGGCAAAAACATCGACTACAAACAAGTAAGCCAGCCTTTATCCGACATCTCGTTGGGCAGAAAACCCGATGGTACAGGCAATTGGTTTTATTTTGAAGAATCGACACCCGAAAGTATAAACAACACAAGTACTACGTCCGATTTTGCGGGTTTGCCTTCTTTCTCTACACTCGGTGGTTTTTATTCAGGCACCGTTCAGGTAACTATCACGCCTGCCAATGCCGACGAAACCATTTATTACACCATAAACGGCAGCGAGCCAGATGTTTATTCTACAAAATACACAAGTCCTATTTCTATTTTTAGCACCACAGTAATACGAGCCAAAGCCTTTGCTACCAATAAATTTGCCAGCAAAACCATTTCGAGTACTTATTTTATCAATGTGAACAAAAAAATAGCTATCGTATCGCTCAGCACCAAACCCGCCAATTTGTTCGATTGGAATACCGGAATTTATGAATTAGGTCCCAATGCCGAAACTGCCGACCCGCATTTTGGCGCAAACTATTGGCAAGACTGGGAAATTGGAGTAAATTTAGAAATATATAACAAAGAGAAAGAATTAGAAATGAATTCGGGGGCAGGTGCAAAAATATATGGCGCTTGGAGCAGAGCAAGCGCTCAAAAGTCGCTTGCTTTTTTTGCCCGAAAACAATACGGTGCGTCGAGTTTTAACATCAAGCTTTTTCCTACAAAACCCATCGAAAAGTTTGAGGGCTTCATTCTTCGCAACTCAGGCAACGACTGGATGCACAGCATGTTTCGCGATGCAATGATGACTTCTTTGGTAAGTAATATGAATATTGATTACCAAGCATATCGTCCGGCAGTGCTCTACATAAACGGTACTTACTGGGGAATACAAAATTTCAGAGAAAAAATAAACGAACATTTCATCAAAGACAACCACAAAAACGTGCAAGCCGATGCTTTGGATATAGTAGAAGCAAACAGTGTTGCTATTCAAGGAGATGCCGAACATTACAACGCCATGTTGCAAACCGTTGGGCAACCTAGTTTTGATTTCAATTATGTAAAAACACTCATAGATGTAGATAACTACATTGATTACCAATTGTCTCAAATTTATATTGACAATACCGATTGGCCCGGCAACAATATTAAATATTGGCGACCACGAACAGAAACAGGCAAATGGCGTTGGATTATGTACGATACCGACTTTGGATTTGGAATGTACAACGCAACAGCTTATTACAACAATACGCTTGCTTTTGCACTTCAAGCCACTGGATCAGTCTGGCCTAACCCCGAATGGTCAACGTTTTTGTTTCGTAATTTGTTGAAAAATATAGAATTTAGAAACCTATTCATCAATAGGTTTGCCGATATGCTGAATACTACTTTTTTGCCACAGCGAGTAAATCAACACATCGACAGCTTAGCCAACGGGATTCGCGACGAAATAGCTTTCCACATGACCCGTTGGAGTGGCAACATAAACGATTGGCAAGCCAGCATCAACACCATGAAATCTTTTGCAACCTATCGTCCGTATTACATGCGCAACTATATTCAGTCTCAATTTAATATTTCGGGCACTGCAAAAGTAAATCTCGAAGTGTATCCAGCGAATACCGGAATTATCAAAATAAATACCATTTATCCAGAACAAAATAATTGGGAAGGTGTTTATTTTAAAGGGATTCCGATACGTGTAATAGCTCAAGCACCTGCTGGATACAAATTTATAGGTTGGTCGGGCAATTCTACCAGCGAAAAAGACAGCTTGCAACTAACTTTAACTTCCGACATAAGCCTTACTGCTCATTTTGAGGTAGATACTACAAATGCGCCGTCCATAGTAATCAATGAAATAAACTACAATTCGAGCTCCGATGTAAATACCGGCGATTGGATAGAACTGCACAATACTAGCTCGCAAAGCATCGATTTGTCGAATTGGATTTTTAAAGATTCCGACGATTCGCATAGTTTTGTTTTGCCTCAAAAAACAATTCTAAAGTCAAAAGATTACTTAGTTTTGTGCAACGACACGGTTTTGTTTAAAGAATTTTTCCCAAACATTACTCAGCGTATTGGCAATTTCTCGTTTGGGCTTAGCAGCGAAGGCGAATTGATTAGGCTATACAACGCACAAAACAAACTTATCGATTCGGTGGTTTATGATGTTAAAAATCAATGGTCTTATTTGCCCAACGGCAATGGACCTACCTTAGAACTCAAAAAACCTTGGCTCGACAATGCTTTGGGCAAAAATTGGGACGCAAAATCGTATTTCGGAACTCCTGGCAAAGCCAATACTTTATTAACAGGTATCGACGATTTGAAATTAAAACAAGACGGTTTAAGTGCTTATCCTACACCATTTTCAGATTTCACCACACTGAATTTCAATTTGCAAAAATCGGATTTTGTGCGCATAGAAGTGTTTGATGCTACCGGAAAAGTGGTTTCGGTTTTGCTCGATGCGTATTTGCCCGCTGGTAATCAGAGTGTAGAATGGAATGGAACGGATAGTAACAACAATCGACTTCCCAACGGATTGTTCATCTTCAAACTATCGAGTTCGGACAGTTTTCAAACACTAAAAACCTTATTGATAAGAGAATAATACTTTCAGTTATTCGCATCATCGCAAAAAATAAAGATACTCGTAGTCGAAAGGCTACGAGTATTCTGTGTTGTGATAAATTCACTCTTTTCCTATTAGCCTAATGTAAGGTTCTTTTCCTGCAAAAACGATAGGTAATTTGATAATATTGGGTATTTCATTGTCGATTAATTCCATAAAATACCTGTTTTTTTCAATCTGTTTTTGGGCTTCTCTTATTTTAGCGTTTATTCTTTTGTTGAGAGTTTGCGCTTTGTCTGTTTCTTTTCGGGCAACTTGTTTTATTTCAATTACCACGCCGTATTTTGTTTTGTCGTGCGGAATGAGCAAAATGTCGTATCGCCCGTCGCCGCTTTCGCGGTTCGATTTGATGATGTAATCGTCGCCAATAATGGCAAGCAAGCCAAGTAGATACGATTGATATACATTTTCAGGCTCGCCATCGAGGTCGAAATAGCTGAAAGTGTCGCCAATTATTTTTTTGAACCCACGCTCAAATTTCTCTATCTGATTAGTTACCAAATAATTTGCGGTATCAATCAGTAAGGTTTGCCTAATTTTAACTTCTACATTCAACCAATTGAGCACAATGTTTTGAAATACAAATTTCAATTCATAATTCGGAATCCGCAGGCTGTATCGGTTGATACCCAATTTTTCGTGCATGGTTAAATACCCGCTAAAAATAAGCAACGACCACAGTAATTCCTTGTCGGTTTCCAAATCGGGAAATACAAAATTTTGGTCTATCGTTTTTGTAATTGTTTCGTTGTTGATAAGTTGCAATAATTGTTCGCGAATATAATTTTCATCGCGACTTTTCAATTGTGTTTTTAACAATTCGTCGGAACTTGTATTAACCCAAAATGGTTTGAAGCCACTTTTATAGCTAATGGCATAATTTAAAATCGACCAAGGATTGTAAATATCTGTGGTAGTTCCAATTTTGTAACCATTGTACCATTTTTTTATAAGTTCGTAATCGGTTGGCACCTGAAAATCGACCAGAATTTGTTTTGTTTCTACTTCGGTAAAACCAAATTTATCCGAAAAATCGTCGTCCAAAACCGTGTGTACAGTTACATTGTTCAAGCCGGAAAAAATACTTTCTTTCGAGATGCGTAAAATACCTGTAATCACACCTTTATAGAGGAACGAATTGTCTTTGAATGCGCCACTTAAAAGGTTACGCATAAAGGCAATTGCGCTTTCGTAAAAACATTTATAGCCTGCCTGAATTGGCGTGTCGTACTCATCAATTAAAATAATCGCCTTTTGATGGTGATAACGAAATAAATATTCGGTTAATAAAGCAAGGCTATTTTCATATTTTACTTCATCAGCCTTTTCGTTAAGAATATCATTAAACGTATTCTTTTCATGATTTTTTAATAGTTCGCCTTGCAAAAGATAATCGTGCGATGAATAAACTTTTACAATTTGTGAAACTATTTTTTTGTAGGTATCTACCCAATTATTTTGTTTTGCATCTTTAAAACTCAAAAAAATAACTGGGTATTTGGCGTATTTTTCTTTTATTTCGTCATTTTCTTTCCAAATATTTAGATTTAGGAATAAATTATTTTCCAATTTTTGGTTACTATCAAAGTAATATTTAACCATCGAAAGGTTCAACGTTTTTCCGAATCGCCTTGGACGTGGCAATAAAATAATCTGGCTTTGGCTATCAATAATTTCTTGTATAAATAAGGATTTATCTACAAAATAGTTATTATTTTCTATTATGCTTTTAAAATCGGAGTTGCCAAGTTCTAATTTTTTCATTTTTTAGAGTTTTAAATTGCAAATTTAGTGTATTTTATTCAGAAATCAAATTTTCTCCTTAAAAGAGGTTAATCTTTTTGCTTATAGTGTTAAAAAATAGATGCTTGCTATTTTCAATACGCTATTAGTAAAAGCAAATGCACTTTTTCGTAGCAACAAGCAGCCGTTTGTTAAAAAAAAAGCTTTTTTGCGTATGTAAACACACACAAAAAAGCAAATTAGTATAATGCAACTTAAAAATCAAAAACTCTATTCGTCTTGATTTTCAGCAGCGTAAGCTTTAAGAAGTTCTAATTGAACATCGCCCGGAACTTGTTGGTATTCGGCAAAAACCATTTGGAAAGTAGCTCTACCGCTAGTAATCGAACTTAAAGAAGTAGAATATTTAAACATCTCTGCAATAGGTACTTTTACTTTTAATCGTTCGTAACCACCTTCATTTTCCATACCTTGAATAACGGCTCTTCGTCCTTGCAAATCGCTCATTACATCGCCAAGTTTATCCGAAGGCACAAGCACTTGTATATCGTAAATAGGCTCAAGAATTTTTGGTCCCGCTTCTTTAAACGCTTTTGAGAACGCCTTAGAACCTGCTATTTTGAACGAAATTTCGTTTGAATCCACATCGTGCATCTTACCGTCATATACATACACACGAATATCGCGGGCGTAGCTACCTGTAAGCGGACCTTCTTCCATTTTTTCCATAATACCTTTCAAGATAGCTGGCATAAAACGTGCATCTACCACACCACCTACTATACAGTTGTTGTACACCAACTTACCGCCCCAAGGCATTATTTTTTCTTCCGTTTCGCGCACTTGCAATTTTTGCTCTTTGCCATCTTTTTTGAACGTAGAAAGCATAGGAGTTCCTTCCACAAAAGGCTCTATAAACAAGTGAACTTCACCAAATTGACCTGCACCGCCCGATTGTTTTTTGTGGCGATAGTCAGCCATAGCTATTTTGGTAATCGTTTCGCGATACGGAATTTTAGGTTTTACAAATTCAATATCTATTTTGTAAACATTATTTATCAGCCATTTTACTGAGTTCAAATGAAACTCACCTTGACCGTATAAAATAGTTTGTTTCAATTCTTTTGAATATTCAACAATAAGCGTTGGATTTTCTTCGTGAATACGGTTCAAAGCTTCGCCAAGTTTCTCTTCGTCAGACTCATTTACAGCCTTTATTGCAATTTGAAACTTAGGAGCAGGAAATTCCATTGGCGGAAATACCCAGTCCAATGATTTTTCGTTGATTGTATGATTGGTTTTCGATTCTTTCAATTTTACACTAGCACCAATATCTCCGGCAACTAATTTCGTAACTTTAGTTCTAGTTTTTCCGGCAACAGAGAAAAGTTGCGCAAAACGCTCTTTTCCTCTTTTATTGGTATTAATTAAGTCGGCACCTTCTTCTATTTCGCCTTGCATTACTTTGAAATAAAGAATTTCGCCTAAGTGCGGCTCTAATGCACTTTTGAACACAAACAACGAAGTAGGTGCGTTTACATCGCATTTTATTTTGTCGCCATTTTCATTTATTGGAGCAGGCATCATATCGGGCGAAGGAGCTACATTGCCCAAAAATTCCATCAATCTACGCACGCCCATATCAGCTTTGGCATTTACGCAGAAAACAGGGAACATTCCTCTAGTAATCAATCCTTTTCTAATACCGCAACGCATTTCATCTTCGGTAAGAGTTCCTTTTTCAAAGAAAACTTCCATTAATCCATCGTCATTTTCAGCGGCAGCCTCTATCAAAAGACCTTGCAATTCTTGTGCTTTTTCCATTTCGCTTTCAGGCACTTCGCTAATTTCGGGTGCGCCACCTTCTGGCTTCCATTTGTACATTTTCATCAAAAGTACATCAACTAAGCAATTGTAGTTTGGACCTACATTTACAGGGTACTGCACTATGGTAACTTTGCTACCAAACTGTTGGCGAGCTTCATCTACCGTTTTTTCAAAGTTAGAAGTTTCGCGGTCGAGGTGATTCACTACAAACACAACAGGTTTTTTCATTTTCTTGGTTTGTCTGAAACTCAATTCAGCACCCACTTCAACACCGTTTTGGGCGTTGAGCAATATCAAAGCGGTATCGGTAACATAAAGCGACGAAACCACACCACCCACAAAGTCGTCTAATCCGGGTGTATCAAGTACATTCAATTTTTTTCCTAACCACTCTGTATAAAGAACAGTTGAAAATACAGAACCCTCTTGCTCATGCTCTATTTCATGGTAATCGGAAACTGTATTTTTACTTGTTACATCGCCGCGTCTTTTAATTAAGCCGCCTTCAAAAAGCATTGCTTCGGCCAGAGTGGTTTTGCCGGAACCAGCGTTACCGAGCAATGCGATATTCCGGATTTCATTCGTGTTGTAAACTTTCATAATATTGTTTAGTTTTTTGTTTGTTGCTACCTTGTGTTCAGCAGCGACCTATTGCTTTGATTTATAAAATGCCAGCTTTAAATACTAAAAAATAGCTTTATTTAAGGTTTGTCTCATCACAAAGAGTAGATACTTTGAGCTTTCAAATTTGCCATGCAGTAAGGTAAGTTACTGCCTATTTCAATTTGTAAAACCTTGAATATGAGTTTTCTTTAAGTACGAAAACTGTTTTATTGTTTTTGAATTTTGCGTTTGCTTTAAAAAAAAGAGAATTTTCAGAATCTAAATACAACTGA
Organism: Bacteroidota bacterium; assembly: GCA_020047755.1. Classification (GTDB taxonomy): domain Bacteria; phylum Bacteroidota; class Bacteroidia; order Bacteroidales; family JAIFNL01; genus JAIFNL01. Next base: position 687 of record JAIFNL010000011.1, on the reverse strand, counting down.
ATTTTTTCAATTTTGAAGCTTTCAAATATATAAAAAAAAATGATACATAAGTAACTTTAATGTTAAATATGTTTTAGAACAGCTTTTTTTTTTGCCACAAACAAAAAAGCTCAGCAATTTTTTTTTTTTTGCTGAGCTTTTTCTAAGAAAAAAAGCGAGTAACATATTAACTATAAACAAAATAATAAATAAGTTTACTTTCAAAATAGTTGCATATTTTAATTTGTAGAGATGTTAATTTGTTAAGAAAAAAAATACAATTAGTAAGTATCAATTATAAAAACAATGCAGCCCAACCTGTTTTCTAATTACAAAAATACGATAAAGTAAATTTATCGTTTAAAAAAGCTTTCGTAGTATGCTCCAAATGCCAATTCTATTGAACGGCATTGATGGTATTTAAGAAAAGGAAAAACAAAAACTAGGTATTTGACTCTAAGACGTTGTTTAAATTTTGATAGCGCCCGAAATTTTAAGAAAAGCAAAATTACGCAATTTCCCCAAATTCTAATAACAAATGTTAAATTGTTAAATTGTTAAATTGTTAAATTGTTAAATTGTTGAATTATTATTTTTCATTCCTAATTAGTGTTTGTAAGAAAACTACGCAAAATCGGTTCGACCGGCTTGTCCGGTCTGTCCGATGATTTGCTAACAGCCTAACCGACAGACCGACAAGTCGGTCGA
>JAIFNL010000066.1 GCA_020047755.1 Bacteroidota bacterium | reverse complement strand
GCACTGTGGCATAAACGGCTCTAAGTTCTTTGAAGTTGGTTCCAAGTTCTTGTATATCAGCATTTATCTCAAAGGTATTGCTATCGGTAATAACATCGAGCAGGTACTGAATCAAGTTTTCGAGCGATTGCTTTTCGTCGGTAAGCCTTTTGAGAATTTGTGTAGGCGGGTTGTTTTCATCTACCGAGTTTACTGCTATGTAAATACTTTCTATCCAGCCACCTGCAATTATCAGCGGCAAAATATTCACTTCATCGTTGGCTTCTAAATAGTTGCAAGCATTCCAATAAGCTTTGGAGGCTATTTGATGTAGCGAATCGTTGTTTTGCAAGTTGTCGTTAAGGCGTTCTACTACCTCAAGGCTATAACCTTTGGCAATGTGCAAGGCATCGGCAAGTTCTTTCGTAACATTAAAATAATCAATGCTTTGCTGTTTGTTTTCCGACACAACCGAATAAGCCAAATCGGAAGCATAAATACCAAAGTTTATACCTCTTTTTTTATTGCAAATATATTTTTCGCAATTGGTTATGGGATTCAAAAAGTTTTTCATCTGTACATTCGATTCATGGCTTTTGATGAAGCGATAAAAATCGACAGGCAAAGGCAAATTGTATTTTGTATAAACCAAAATAGGAGTATCTATTTTGTCGTTGAGTATATCGTTTTCAACACTCGTTATTTCGGCTTGCGGTTTTTTCTCATTGGCACATGCCAAAATGAGCGCGAAGATTAGAAAAGAATAAAAAAGGTATTTCATAGTTATAAAAATTATGCGTAATCGTTACTAAGTTTTTTTATACAGATGTTCTTTTTAATTACAGTCTATTCATTAACTCAAAAAAAATACATTAGAGTTTTAGCCCAAACAATTTTCATTTGAACTAACCCCAAGTGTATTTTGAATAAAATTATCCCAGTATTTTTTTCTTTTTTAACGAAAAGTTAGATAGCTTTTCTAATAATTTTCTAAGCAAATCGAAATACAAAACAAAATACCAAACTAAACTCGACAACCAAACGAACAAAAGATTGAACCAATAAGTATCTATAAAGCTATTGCCTAGCTTTTTAACGGGTGCGTAAAAATGAGCACGCCCAAATTTGTTGGTTGGATATTTGTAAATAGGGTCGCTTTTTTGAACAAAATAATCTTCCGTAGCAAAAATCTTTTTCAATTCATTTTTGTTTAGCAACATATCCGAAAGATTTTTGTTATGGTGCTCTTTTTTAAGTAACAATACAGCTTCCACGCCACCTGCTTTTTGTATCAAACTGTTGTAAAGCAAGTCGCGCTTGTTGGTTTCTATTTTGTATTTTTCGTTGTAATATTTTTTAATAACTTTAAAATAGTTTTTAAGTTCTGTTTGTGCTTTGGCATCAAACTTTTGAGGGGTCAATTTATCAACATTAAATTTTGAAGTTAGAGATTTAGGCAGCTCATTTATAGAAACAACCTCGTTGGTTAATCTATTAAGTTGCTTTTTTGCATTCTCTAAGTCTTTTTTTTGTATAAAATTGTCAATATCTTTAATTTCGTCGGTCAAAGTAGGAATTAAGAAGGTAGAAATAAATGAATATTGACTCATTTTGCGTTCAGTATTGAAAAAAAGCTTTTGATAGGCATTGTTTTTGAATTGTTCTACCGTCAAAGCCTCGTAGCACCAGCGCGAAATCATCACATCACCTATCACTGGCACATAATAATGCGAAGTGATGTTCTTGTGAAGTTTGTCGTAATTGACAATTACACCACTAAAAAGCAATTGAGGCACCAAAATAAACGGGATAAGTATATAAATTGTAACTACCGAGTTAAGTGCTGATGAAATGTTCAAGCCTATTAAATTAGCTGCCGCCGTAGCTGTAAACAACATCAACCAAAACGACAGATTCATGCCCTCCATATCCAAAATGGTATTGCCAATGAGCACAAAGGTAAGCATCTGAATAGCCGAAATAACAAACAGAACCAATACTTTAGAGTTTATATAACTAAATCGGCTAAGGTTTAGAAACTTCTCGCGTTTCAAAATTCGCTGGTCTTTGATTATTTCTTCGGCACTAAGCGATAAACCTAAAAAGATGGCTACAATAACCGACATGAAAATATAGGCAGGAATGTTCTGGTTGTCGCTAAAGATATACAAATCGGGGCTTCCTACATCGCCGCTAATGTATTTCGTAAAATAAGCAATTATGATAGCCAAAAGTGGAGCTTCCAAAAATGTAATAAGTAAATATTGCAAATTGGTTAGCTTCGATAATATATTTCGGATAATAAAAATATTCATTTGCTTCCAACGTGATGGAACTTTGAATGCACTTGTTGGAATTTCTTCCGTGCTGTCTATGCGTTGAATATTTTTTTCTATTTTTTCTTTGTATAAATTAAACCATTCATACGGAGCAAATCGGCGGTTGCGCGTAAATTTTCCGTATTGGTTTACTATTTTTTCTTCTACTATTTGTAGTATTTGCTCAGGGTTTACATTGCCGCAAGTAATACATTCGCCGCCTTCGGTATTTACGTAATGTGCTGCTATTCTGAAGTATTCAATGGCATCAATCGGGTTGCCAGAGTAAATAATTCTGCCACCTTTGTCCATGATAAGGGTTTTGTCAAACAGCTTGTAAATATCCGACGAGGGTTGGTGAATGTTCACAATTACCAAGTTGCCTTTCAACGTTTGGCGACGCAACAACAGCATTACCGCGTCAGAATCCATCGACGACAAGCCCGAAGTTGGCTCATCTACAAACAATATAGCGGGTTCGCGAATGAGTTCGAGTGCTATATTTAAACGTTTTCGTTGCCCACCGCTAATATATTTATTAAGTGGCGATCCTACTTTTAAGTTTTTAATTTCGGTGAGTTCCAAATCGGAAAGAACTTTGGCAACTTTTTTAATAATTTGTTTTTCGGTTAGCTCCGAAAAACAAAGCTTTGCATTGAAATATAAGTTTTGAAATACCGTTAATTCTTCAATTAATAAGTCGTCTTGTGGCACAAAACCCAAAACGCCTTCTAGTTTTTCTTTATCTTGGTGAATATCTAGTCCATTGATGGTTATTTTTCCGCTATTGGGTATTATGCTGCCATTCAATATATTGAGCAACGTGGATTTCCCAACTCCACTACCGCCCATAATGCCTATGAGTTGTCCCGATTTCTCTGAAAAATTAAATTCGTGCAAGCCATTCTCGCTACCTCTAAATTTGAATACAACATTTTCGACATTTAAAACAACGGTAGATTTTGTTTCGGCTTGGAAAAATTTTCCGGCAATATCGGTGTGGTAAACTGGTTTTATTTTCCCACCTTTTATTACACCACCATTCTCCATAATGTACGTGCGGCGCGGAATAAGCGGGTGTCCACTAAAAAACAGATTATCGCCACCCAAATATCTGAATACAAAAATATTGGTGCTTTTGATATGAATTACGTTGATTCTGCCTACAAATCCATTTCGGTAAATATGTTTAAACTTATTGGTCGAATGTTCGGGCAAATCGAGAGTTACAAATGGAGGTTGCAAAACACTATCGCCATTGATTATTAACGCATCGGTTTTGTCTTCAAGGTTTTGAACTTTACCTATAATAAACGTTTTCATCAATTCACGTTCGTTTAGGTCAAAGTTAAATACATCGGCTACTGTGTCGATAAATTCAAGCTCTTTTTCATTTACCAACCCTTCTTCGTTTACAAATTCGAGCAAACGCAAAAATACAATTATCTTTTCTTTTTGTTGCAGTGTTTCATTTATTTGCTGACAAATAACAAGTACTTTTACCGAGTTTACCGAATTGCGCTTTCTTTCTTTTTTATCTTCTTTATCTGAGGCTTTGTGGTGAAGATTGATAAATTCATCAAAAAGTTTCAAATATTCAGACACCAAACGAGGTGTTAAGTGCTGTTTTAGGTAGGCTTCTACAATTGTTCGAGCGGATTTTGAAACACCATCTTTGTTTACTGTTGCAAGAATTGCAAACAAGCGCATTAATGCTCTTAAAATTGAATCACCCATTTTCTAAAGGTTTTTAATAAAATAAAGAATTAGTAATCAATGCCGCCAAAGTTAAAGTTACTTGCGAAACTGCCCTTCAAGAGTTTAAAACCCTTGAAGGGCTTAACTTGGACGACATTGAATTAGGAATTAACAAAATTCCTAATAAAACAAAACTATTTTACCATTGCAGCTCTTACGGTACCTGTAACTTTCGATAACTCTTTTAATTGAGCAGGCGTAAGCGATTCAGGATTTATTTTTGTGTAAACAGCTTCTATTTTTTGCAACTCAGCTATTGTAGCTTTAACGGCTTCATTGTCAGCATATACTTCCATAGCTACCAACAATTTGTCTAAGTTTAGTTTTTGATTAGCAATACCGCTCATCATTTTCTTTTTGTCAATGGCATTTTGAGTAAGCTCGAGCGAAATAAACAAACCTTCTACCCAGCCACCAGCTAAAACCAATACCGAAACAGCACCTTTGCCGTTTTCTTGCAACGATTGATAAGTTCCATGAAATGAATTAGATATAATACTATGTAATGTATCTTTGTTTTCGATATTTGCTTCTATTTTTGCCAAAGTAGCTTCATCGTAAATATTTGAAATACCAAGCTCGTCGCTTGTTTTTTTGCAAACCTCAAAAAGTAAGTTGGTTTCTTGCGATTTGTTGTAAGTAGAAACATAAGCTAAATCAGCACCGTAAATACCCAAAGCCAAGGCTTTGTCTTTTTCGGTCATGTATTTATCTATATTTTTTGGCGAATTCGTTACATCTGTTGTGTAAGCTGCCCCTGCTTGGTTAAGCATTTTACTAATTTCAACTGGATTATTTAGAGGGTAATCAATCTTTTTTACTTCCACATCGGGGATTGTTTCCACGGCTAAAGAATCTTTATTTTCTGAATTTTCGTCAGTTCCGCTTGTACAAGCAAAAACGCCAAACGCAAAAAGAAAAGCTAAAATACTTAGTTTTGTAATTTTCATAAATCGTTTATTTTTAAAAGTTAAATTTCAATGAAATTTCAATGAATCATTGTTTGTTTTTGTTTTGTTTTGTAAATTTTTCTATTTCATCTGAAATATTAAAATACGCTATGTTTTGAAGGTAAAATAATTTATTATCAAGCAAATACATCTTAATCTTTAAAATGGAAAAGTTTATTTATCTCAAATAACGAACTACTTTACTTTAAACTACAAATATAAATATAGCTAATCAATAAAAAAATTTTTAACCTCAAAATCTTTTTTTTTATTGAAAATTAATTGATATTCAACAATTAACACATTAAAAACGAACTTGCTTTTTTTCGGTTTCTTCTAGTATTTTATTGCTTAAATTTTGATTTGTTTTGTTGTTTTTCCATTTTTAGGTGCTTACTTGTAACTATTTTTATTGCAATTGAAACCTTTTATAGGCTTGCTCTAAATGAAAAATGAAAACGCTAGGTTTGTTTTTGTATTGATTTTCAATTAAATGTAATTTAGAATCATTCTAATAATAAGTTTAAGAACTTTTTATCTTTTTTTATATAATTTTGGCATTAGTTCTTTAAATTTCAACATATAGATACCAAGTCTAAACTATTTAGAACCTTCAATTATAATTTAGGGGTTCTGAAAACGATTATTAAAATGAAGAGCAACCATACAAATTGAATTATAAAACAGAAAACTATAATATACAAACAGTTACATTTTATTTATGGAAGATAAGAAAAACAAAAAAACCAGAAGAGATTTCTTAAAAGCCGGATTGGCATTTGGTGCCGGTTCACTTGCCGGAGTGGGTTTATTCTCTACCATTGATGGCGTAAAAGCTGAAACCGGAAAACTTGCCAAGGTACTTACCGCCGATGGTAAAATAATGGAAGTGGACACTTCGCATTTAAAAGAATTTGGCAAAAAAACAGAACAAGATTTGCAAAAAAGAGGCAGGAAAGGAATCGCCGGTCGTAAATGGACTATGGTTATTGACCTTTCTAAATGCCGAAACGCTCGTATGTGCATGGCAGCTTGCCAAAGCGCACACGAACTTAAACCCGAACAGCACCACATCAACGTATTGGCTATGCAAGATGCTGAAAAAACAGCTCCTTTCTTTATGCCAAAGCCTTGCCAGCATTGCGACAACCCGCCTTGCACCAAAGTATGCCCAGTAGATGCTACCTTCAAACGCAGCGACGGAATTGTGCTTATCGACAATGAGCGTTGCATTGGTTGCCGCTTTTGCATTGCAGCTTGCCCCTACTCGGCTCGTATTTTCAACTGGTCAGAGCCCAAAGTGGCTGCCGATGACAGAGAGTATGATGTAGAACTCAACGTGCCTCAAAAACGTGGTACCGTTTCTAAATGTTTGTTTAGTGCCGACCAATTGCGCGACGAAAAAATGCCCTACTGCGCAAGTGCTTGCCCTAACGGTGTGTACTGGTTTGGCGACATGAACGAAGATGCTGTTACCAACGGAACTACCAAAGAAACTGTACGTTTTAGCGAGTTAATCAAAAACAACGCCGGATATACCTTGCTCCCTGAATTGGGTACAAAACCTAGCGTTTACTACTTGCCTGCAAAAGACCGTTTGTTTGAATTCAATTTGAATGGCAAAACAACTTTAGACAACAACGAGCACGTTTAGTTGCGCTAAAAAATTAACAAACCTGTTTTTAGCAGTGTTTTTTTATAATTTAAACAGATAAAATTAATACCAATTTATAAAAACAATATAAAATGAATCACGAAGCATTACCAAAAGAGGAGTCGAAACAACTCTTTGAAAAAATTCAAACGGATTTATTTGCGCCATTATCTAAGCATTATGGGTTTACAGCATGGATAGTAGTTCTTGCTACTGTGTTGATTACCGCCGCAATGGCATACTTTATTCAATTGCGCGATGGCTTGGGAGTTACCGCCATGCGCGACATCGTTTCTTGGGGATTGTACATTTCTACCTTTGTGTTTTTTGTAGCTGTTAGCTTGGTAGGAATGTTGATTAGTGCAGTACTTGGACTGCTCAAAATTCCTGGAATTACCCCAATTACACGCATTGCCGAACTTATTGCCATTGCGTTTGTGATGATGGCGGGTGCTATTATCGTTTTCGATATGGGTCGCCCCGACAGGCTTTTGAATGTTTTCCTACACGGACGCATTCAGTCGCCCATTGTTTGGGACATTACCGTTATTACTACTTACATAGTTATCAGTTTGTTGTTGCTTATTTTGCCACTCATTCCCGATATGGCAATTATGCGCAACCGCTTCAAAGATGCCCCAAAATGGCAAGTAATGATTTATAAAATCTTATCGCTTGGCTTCGCTGGTTTGCCAGAGCAAAAGAAAATCATTTACAAATCGATGCGCACGCTTTCTATTTTAATTATCCCTGTTGCATTTGGTATTCACACAGTTACCTCTTGGCTTTTTGCTATGACTTTGCGTGTGGGTTGGGATTCTACTATTTTTGGTCCTTACTTTGTGGCAGGTGCTTTTCCGGCAGGTGTAGGCGCAATGGCTATTGCCTTGTTTGTGTTTAGAAACTCATACAATTTGAAAGAATACATTACCGAAAAACATTTCGACTTGGTTGGTAAACTTTTGGTTTTGACTAGTTTACTTTATTTGTATTTCAACCTCAACGAGTTTCTTGTGCCAGGTTACAAAATGAAAACCGCCGATGGTCATCACTTAGAAATGCTTTTTGTGGGCAAATATGCTTTATTGTTCTGGTTTGTTCAAATATTCGGACTTATCTTGCCTATCGTTTTGTTGTTGTTCAAAAAAATGCGCAAACCATTTCCTATGCTTATCATTGGAGTTTTTGTGGTAATTGGTGCTTTTTTGAAACGCTTCATCATTGTTGCTCCTACCTTAGAGCACCCATTTTTGCCTGTGCAAAATGTTCCCGAACATTTTATGGTGTATTGGCCTAATGGTTTTGAATGGGCTATTACTATGGGAGCTATTTCTATTGCCTTGCTTATTCTCACCATTTTAGCTAAAGTTATTCCTATTATGCCAGTATGGGAAATTGCCCTCGAAAAAGGTGTAAGAGAAGAAGAACTTGAAGAAGCTTATAAAAATAATTAGGAATTAGAAATTAGGAATTGATAATTGATAATTGATAATTGATAATTGATAATTGATAATTAACAATTAAAAACGAAATTTTAATATATTTTTAGAATGAAACATATAAAAAATACAATAAGCCTGAGTGTTTTGTTATTGATGTTTGCTACATTTGTACAGGCGCAAGCGTGGGAAATTCCCGATGGCGAAAAGAGCAAAACAAACCCTTTGGAACTTAACGCGGCAAACTCCGAAAAAGGTTTTGAAGTATATCAAAAGAATTGCAAATCGTGCCACGGCGATGTGGGAGCGGCTAATTTTATGCCTTTAGTTCCCCCACCCACCGACTTAGGCTCTGCTGCCTTCAAAACAGCCAATACCGATGGCGAGATTTTTTACAAAATGACTACTGGCAAAGGAGCAATGCCTAGTTTTAAAGCTGTTCTTTCCGACGACGAGCGTTGGGCAGTGATTGCTTACCTGCGTGCTGGCGACAAAACAGATGCTACCGTGGATAAAAACGCAAAACTTTCTATCGTAGCCAATCCCGACGATAAAAGTATTTCGGCAAGCATTACTACCAAAGATGCTACCGGAAAAGAAGTAAAACTAGTGGGTGCCGACATCGAAATCTCTATCAAACGAATCTTTGGTAACTTGACTATTGGAAAAGGCAAAACCAATGCTACGGGTGCATTTAGCGTAAACCTTCCCGAAGATTTACCTGGCGACTCGCTCGGAAAAGCAACCATTATAGTTGTTGCCAAACGATTTAAACAAGAAGAAAAAATAGAAATAGACTGGGCTACGCCTTCAAAACATCACGACCTAACGGCTCAAGCAAGCATCTGGGGAACCAGCGCAAATGCGCCTTGGTGGATAATGTTGCTATACATTGGTATAGCAGGAAGCGTTTGGGTAGTTATTATCTACATTGTTTTACAAATATTAAAAATAGCAAGACTTGCTAAAAAAAATGTATAACAATAACATAATTATTGATACGATGACTCCATGTCATCGTATCAATTAATCCTACATTCACAGTTAAACTTTAATTGCAAAAAAATACTATCATTCCCAAAGACTGTTTCTAGATTACTTCCTTACTCGATTAGCTCTTTAATATTTGATAGCGTAAAAAAATGGTGATTTTTAAAAAAAAGTTAGCTAAAATTATAAATTTTCCAGTTCTCCACGATAAAATAACAATTGTACAATTTGTTATTAGAATTTGGGGGAAATTGCGTAATTTTGCTTTTCTTAGAATTTCAGTTACTATCAAGTTACGCTATCAATTATTTTTAGAAGGTTTTCGATTATTACGGCACTATTTATTTTTTGCCTGGCATGAATAAGTTGGCATAAGTTAATTCTCCTTTGTAGTAGGCTTCCAATTTTTTACCATCGATAGTAAAAGAACAAGTTATTTCGTAAATATCGCCATCTTTTGTTATTACTACGCTTCCTGTATCTTCATCGGTAGAGTAAATCGATACACCATTTATTCTTATCTCTGCATTTCTCACGGTATTATCTACTTCAAATTCGTTGGTCAATTGGTAAGTACCACCAAAAGAAGCTCCTATTGGAAGGTAGAAATCAATAACAAGCCCATCGCTTTCTTCGGAATAAGAAAATGCGTTTTGGTCGAAAGTAATGTCTTTGGCTGCAAAATAAATAGTTTGATACCAGCCGCCATGGTTTTCATGAAACCCTTTTTTCAAGGTAAGCGTTGTGCCGTCGTAAGTTGCCTCGTTGCTTAACTCCGTTTCATCTTTTTTACACGAAACAAATACCATCGAAAGAGCTAAAACCATTAATACTAATTTAAAGCTAAATTTTTTCATGTTTTTTTGTGTTATTCCATTTTTTCCTACTCTTTTGGCTTTTCGGATTACGCCTTGCAATTTTTGCTTATACTTGGTAACAGATAAGCAGGTTAATATTAAACGCAAAATTAATCAAAATAGATATACAAACCATAAATATGAGGGTGGATAAAAAGTGGACAATTATTAATTTACTAAAATTTAGTACTTTAGATGACTAACTGAATTTATATAAAATACAGCAATAAGGCATGAGATTTATTTTTAAGCATTTGGCAAAACAACAGATACAATTAATTTTGGTTCATTACTATGTTTACCTAAAGAACAATTCACAAACAGGCTACTTTTTAATCACAAAAAAACCGCCTCTGCAATTTACTGCAAAAACGGTTTTTAAGATGAAAAAGAAAGGTTTCCCCTTGGTATTAGCTACGAAAGCCAATTTCTTTTTTAATTATCAATTATCAATTAAATTTATTTATCTACTTTATTAGCAGGTGTTGCAATCCATTCGTTGAAAGCACCATCATATACTTTTACTTTGGTGTAGCCACATTCGCTAAGAGCAAAGAAAATAATACCTGCTCTAACGCTGGTTTCGCAGTAAAGAATGATGTTTTTGTCTTTGGTCATGCCCGCTTTTTTGAACAAACCTTCTAATTCGCTTTTCGATTTTAGTTTACCATCGGTAAGCACTTGTTTGAATTCAAAATTGATAGCACCCGGAATGTGTCCTTTGCGAGCAAGTTTGCTGTCGTCGGTTCCGTTAAATTCGGCTGCGCTGCGAGCATCTACAAGTACAGCGTTTCCTGCTTGTACATCGCTCATGGTAGCTAACAAAGCACTGTTAGGGGTGGCAGTAAAGGTAACTTTTTTGCCCACTGTGGCAGTAGCTGTTACGGGTTTGCGTGCCGATTTCCAAGCTTTGATATGTCCATCGAGAATTTTCACATCTTTGCAACCCAAATATTTCAAAATCCAATACATACGTCCGGCATATTTACCTTCGCCATCGTCGTAAAGTACAATAAGGTTGGTATTGCTAAGACCTTTCGAGCCTAATAGCTTAGCTATATCGGCAGAAGGTTTCAAAATGCCTTCGGGTCCACTGGTTTTGTACAAATCTTTGTGAAGAATATGAATGGCATCTTTGATGTGAGTTTTTGCATAATCTTCTGGTTTTACACAGGCTACTACAACTGTGTTTTTGTCTTTCATTTTTTCGCTTAGCTCAGTTACTGTGATTACGTCTTGAGCTGTTGCTATTTTTCCTATCAAAAGGAAAAGTACAAATAAATTGATACTAAATACTATTTTTTTCATTTTATATCTTTTCTATGGTTCTATGGTTAAATTGTTCTATTGTTAAATTGTTCTATTGTTAAATTGTTAATTTAGAAAAAAGAAAGAAGATTTAGGCTTTAGCCCTTACTCTAAACGTTTGGGCTAAAGCCCAGATGCACATTTGTTAATTTACTACGGCATAAATGCCGTAGCTAATGATTAAAATCGACTTTAAGAACGACTTCAAAAACAATTTAACAATTTAACAATTTAACAATTTAACAATTTAACACAATTAACAATTAAAATTTCACTTGTAGTTGTAAGCCTATTGCGTCGTTTTTAACTTCCGCACCTTGTTCGGCTTTGTATTGATAGTTTAGTTGCAAACGGGTATTGTCGTTGAAGAAATAGTTTGCACCAACAGTAATTACACTCATGTTGTTGTTGTCAATATCTTTGTCAGTATCAAAATAATCGTATTTCACGATAGGTTGCAACATAAACGAAGTCATGTAGCCTAACATAACGTAAGCTCCATCGCGTTTTTCGCCAAGTGTAAGTGGGTCGGCACCGCAGCCACCGCCAGCAGCACGGTTATAGTCGCCTTCGTCATAAATATATTCGGCTTGAAGAAGAATATTACTTTTGTTAATTTCTAATTCTCCGGCAAAAGATGTACGTTCTACATCGCTTACATTAGGGAAACCGTAGCGGAAACTACCGCCAATGCGTAAAAATTCAAGTGGTTTGAAAGTCAAACGACCAATAAAATCTTTGGCAGTGTTGTTGTCTTTTACTCCAAGACCTCTGCCATTCATAATAGCAAAAGCGTATTTTACTTTTGTGGTGTTGTCGCCACCTAAAAACATAATACCCATGTCGCGTTGTGGCGAAGCTATTTGGTCAGAAACTATCGAACGCTCTATTGTATGCAAACCCGAGCAAGCAGTATTAACTTCTTGTCCGAAAGGTTGTTTGAACGAACCAAACGATACATTGAACCATTTGAAACGTTTGTACGAAACGTAAGCATCGAGCAAATAAGGATTTCCAGTTTGGCTTACAAATGCACTCGTTTCCATTACTACATAATACGAAAAATCGTAAGGAATATCGCCAGTTACACCTATTCGAGCTCTTTTGAAGCTGAATGTGTTTGTAGCAGGGTCGGTAAGTGTGTAAGTAAATTGAGGTTGAATAAACCCAAATATTTTTACACCACCAGCATCTTCGCCTTCAGAAGGAGAAGAACTTTCGCAACCTTGTGCTTTTACAAGTTGCGAGGCAAAAAGAAATACCAATGTGAGGGAAAGGAAAAATATCTTTTTCATTTATATTTTACTTTAAAGTTGTTTGTTAGTTTTATGTTTTGCAATAGATAATATGTGTAGAAAGAAAACAGCAAAAGATGCGTTTTCTTTCATACACTATTTTAAAAATAATTATTTACTAGGACTAGGAACAGTACTTAAGCTTTTAATGTTACTCGCTTTCCATTTGTTGGCAAAGTCAGTATCGTTAGCATCAGTTCCCCAAGCAGCATTGCTGTTGTACAAACCATTCATACCAAACAATAAACTGTAAGCATCGTAACCTAATACTCTAAGGTAAGCAGTAATGATAGCCGAAGTTTGACCAGTGTAGCAATAAGTTATAATTTTCTTGCTTGGGTCGAGGTTTTTCATTGTATTACCAGCCAAAGTCATAGGGTTGATTCTGTGAGCACCTACTACGTGACCAAACTCGGTATAGTTAGTTGCTGAAAAATAGTTGTTGATGAAATAGTTAGCGTGGTTTGTCAATAATTCAGTATTTGTAACAGTTTTAGTACCTTCAGCTACTACTTTTTCAACTCTTTCTTTCAAAATTGCATTACCATCGGTAAGCGCACTTGTAATAGCAGGCAATTCGTAAGTAGCTTCGGTTGGTGCAGCATTCGTATTCCAGTTTGCGTGTCCGCTTGCAGGGTTTCCTGTTGTGTTTGAAGTCCATTTGTCATAAGCAACATTCCAACCACTCATACCCCATTTAAGAGCTTGAGTGTCAGGTTTTCCGTATAATCTTAATAATGCAGTAGCATAGCAAGCAGTTTGTCCGGTATAGCATACAACTAATATTTTTTTAGTTCCGGCAGCAGCAACTTCAGCTAAGATATTAGCAAAAGCAACGTTTTTAGCACCATTGATATGTCCAGCATTAAAATCAGTAGCCGAACGAAGGTCGATTACATGATAAGGAGTTAAAAAAGCAGCAACATCGGCATCGGTAGCAGGAGCACCTACTACAAAACCAGTTGTAACTACGTCTAAATCTAACGCATTAGTTGTGATGTAATTTGTTAGCGTAGTAATTGCAGGGTCAGTAACTTCGTTTTCTGTATCTTTGCAACTTGTAAATAATACCGTAGGAATTAACAGCATTAAAAAGAAATAAAATCTAAACTTTTTCATCTTAATTTTTTTTTGTTTGTGTTATTGATTTGATTTTTTCTTTAAAGAAATATTCTAAGCATGTAATTAATAGAATATTCTTTGTCGTTTTTTTGCTTACTAAAAAGAAAGTTATTCTTTTAAAAAGTTAAACTTGTAAGTTAGGTAATTTACGTTAAGTACAAAGTTAAATGTATGCAATAAAGATACACCTAACTTTGAACTTTATTTACTATTTATTAGCAACCGCCACCTGAGCTTTTTGTAACAGCACCACCGGTAGGAGCTACCACGCCAACTTCTACATCTTCAGGGAAAGCTTCTTTCCATTTCAAGAAACCACCTTCGATAGTTTTAACATTGGTAAAGCCCATTTGTTGAAGAGCTTGCGCAGCCAAAATACCTCTGTGTCCTTTTTTGCAATAAACGATAATCAATTCTTCTTTTGTAGGAGGGGTCGATTGTTCAGCGTCCCAAAATTCTTTGTTGTCAATTCTAAATTCCAACAAACCTCTCGAAATATTCACTGCACTTGGTATAAATTCAGCATTGAACTCGTCGGCATCTCTTACATCAATTAAAAGAAAACCTTCTTCGGCGTCCATTTTTGCTTTTACTTCTTTGGCAGTAATTTGAGTTACATTTTTAAGGGCAGCTTCTACCATTTCGTCGGCAGTAGCAAAAGTAGCCGCTTGAGTTGAAGCTTCTTCTGCTGGTTTTTCTTCTGTTTTACTTGTACATGCAAAAGCAAATACTAAAAACATCGAAGCTAAAAATAATCCTATTCTTTTCATCTTTTTAAAAAATATAATTAAAATTAATAATGTTTGTTTGATGCTGCAAAATTGGAGAGATTTTTAACTTTAGCAAAGAAAAAACATCTGCAATAGCTTATGTTTTGGAGTATAACTAATCAGCAAATAAACTGACGCACGTCAGTTTATTTGCTGATATGAATATGTTTTTATATATTTGCATGGTACAAAATAAAGCAAAAACACATGATAAAAAACAACCTAACAAGCTGCACAGTAAGTAATTGCAATCCATGCGACTGTTTTGATAAATTAAGTCAAGAGGAGTTGGATTTAATTAAAAAGAATGAAGTAATTGTAAAATACAAAAAAGGTGAGATTATTTGCAAACAAGGAACTTTTGCTTCGCACATTATGATTGTTCAAAAAGGATTGGTAAAAGTATTTATCGATGGAAATACCAATACGCTCATATTAAGGATAGTACCCACAGGCGGCATGCTCGGGCTCACTTCTCTTGCCGAGAATAGTTCTATTTTGAAATATTCGGCTTTGGCTTATGTCGATTCTGAAATTAAACTAATCGAATCCAATACTTTTAAAGACATTGTAAGCAAAAATGCTAGTTTTGCTCTTGAAATTATCAACATACTGAGTGCCAATAAAACCCAAATAAACGGAAGGTTTTACTGCCTTACCTACAAACAATCGTATGGCAAGCTGGCTGATATTTTGATTTGTTTAGCCGACAATATTTTCAAACAAACAGAGTTTGAACTTTCCCTCTCGCGCAAAGATTTGGGCGAGCTTTCGGGCATGTCAACCGAAAGCGTTATTAGAATGCTCAAAAAATTTAAAGATGACAAAATAATTGATATGAAAGGTAAAACGATTAAAATCATAGACTATCCAAAATTGCAAGAAATTAGCGAACTTGGATAAACGTTGTTTAAATTTTGATAGCGCCCGAAATTTTAAGAAAAGCAAAATTACGCAATTTCCCCAAATTCTAATAACAAATGTTGAATTGTTAAATTGTTGAATTATTAATAAATAAAGCCCGCAATATTGATACGATGACTTAAAGTCATCGTATCAATTAGCTAGATGCACCCTGAAAGGTTATATCAATTTATTGCAAAAATTTCAGCTCAAATTATTTTCGTTCTTTTTTTACACCGTAGGTGTAGAATAGCGATAGAAACAAGTTCTCGCCCTCACGCAGGTATCGCCCCAGCGGGGCGAAATACGTGGGGGAATTTCTTTTTCTATCGCTATTTGCCTTCTACGAAGGCTAAAAAAATGGTACGAACCCATTTTTTACACCCCCATCTTGAAGGTTAAAAAAAAACGTATGATTTTTTGATTCTTTATTTTTTAGTATTTTCATAACTACTTAATATTGTTCTAAAATCATGCTGCAAATATAAACACTATTTTTTCATTTTCCAAATTCTTTCTACTATTTTTTTATATTTTTTTTATTTTAATTGAAATTGTAGTATAAAAATAATTGTTTTTTATAATAAAATTAACTACTTTTTATATATGTAATTCATTGTTAAATAGCAATTTAGCTTGTAAAATTCTTTGTTTTATTTGTTGATTTTTTAAAAAATAAAAAAAATCAATTTGATGTAATTTTTTTTCAAAATAAACCTAAAAAAAAGCCTAAAAAAGAGTATTTTGCGATTAAAATAGCAAAAAATGTTCAAAAAAAACGGTAATAAGCGCAGAAAAAATTAGAAAATGGTCTTGTTTTTTTATAAAATCAACTAAATTTTCAACAAAATGATATAAAAAAACCGCAAAAAGTATTACAAAATCCGAGAAAAGTTCTAAATAAATCGAAAAAAGAAGTGTAATTTTGACAAAATGCGATGAGCATTTTACAAAATGATGTGCTCAAACTGCCACATGATGTGCCCAAATGGCAACATGATGTGCCCAAACGGCAACATGATGTGAGCAAATTGCCACATGATGTGCTTAAACTGCCACATGATGTGCTCAAACGGCAATATGATGTGAGCAAATGGCAACATGATGTAAGCAAACGGCAATATGATGTGTTTGTTTTATTTTGAAAAATGCACATCATTTCAACAAAACACTATATCATGCCAAAAAAACATCACATCATGTCAAAAAACACACAAATCGTATGAAAAAACGTGTAATTCATTTCGGAAAAAAAATACATCATAAAAAAAAGTATTCCATGCTTTTGAAAAATCGTTCAACTCATGTTTCCAAAATACCACATCATGTCGAAAACTGTGAACCGCAAGTTGTGAACGGTGAACTGCGAGTTAGAAATCAATGTAGCCCAAGCTAAGGGGTTTTCATTTTCCCGACCTGAAGGTCTGGGCTAATTAAAATAAAATTTAAACAACGTCTAAGGAAGGTTCTATCTATTTTGTTTGCCACGAATGCAAGAACTCTAATTGGAGTATGCCCGTAAAGCTGGTTTTTTTACAAAAATTAAAATATAACTATTTGGTTATGAAATTTCACAACGTTATTAACTTTGGTAAAATTGGCTAAAGATATGCTCTAATTAGTTTGAATTTATTTTTTAAAAAAAGTTCAAATATATTGCAATAAATAACAAACAATTTATTATATTTGTCATAAAGCAAGAAGAGCTGCATGGCTAGGCTAGTGTTTATCACGATTGTTTTCAGTAAAAGGGCAACTCGAGGCTGTTAAGGTATTGGTTATCAATAAGCCTTGTTTTAATTATATATAACTAATTTTAAAATACGTATTATAAAATGTCATTTAATCTTTAATATTAAAAAACATGAAAGAAGTTTTAAGAACAAAGTACGATGTGGTTTATGTTGATGAGAAAAACCAAATTGTTAAAAATGAATGGTCGGAAGAAACACAAAATATGGACTGGGAGGAGTTCAAAAGTGAACTACTGGCACTAAAAGAAATTGTTGTCAAAAATAAGACTTATGGAATACTCGGCGATACTTCAGGTTTGTTTTATGCGATAACAC
Organism: Bacteroidota bacterium; assembly: GCA_020047755.1. Lineage (GTDB taxonomy): Bacteria > Bacteroidota > Bacteroidia > Bacteroidales > JAIFNL01 > JAIFNL01. Next base: position 16,957 of record JAIFNL010000066.1, on the reverse strand, counting down.
CTAAGCAACAAGAGTGGATCGCTCAATATTATTTTCCTGATGTATTGGCAGCAGGATTAAAAAAATATAGCATCGTGGTTAGCAAAGATATTATTACAGAAGTTTCAGTAGAACAAACTATTGAAGAAAATAAGAATGCGCCCTTTTCTACAAAATATTTTGATAACCAAGAAAGTGCATTAAATTGGCTTTTAGCAAAATAAGTAGTGAATTCAAATTAATGGTATATTTCATTTTGCCAAGTGCTTAAAAATAAGTAAATAGCAAAAAAATTGCTCAATAATAAAATAGACTGGTGCTTAATTTTACAGTAAAATTACAATATACTAATTTGGCAAATTCTAATAAATAAAGCCTGTATAATATAGAGATGCGCTACGTGCGAGTCAGAATATTATGCAGGCTTTTTTTTGAAATTCTATTGAGCGTTCTTATTTTTTGCTTACAAAAACGTTGTAACCCCAAGCAGGAATATTGAATTCTTGGTTTGCTTTTAGCTCAGAGTCTTGGTTTGCAAAAAAGTCGGTATATTTTCCGGCAAAAGTTTCGCCTGTTAGAGTGAATTTTTCTGCTTTCTTTGAAAGATTTAAAACAACTACTACTTTGTTTTCGTCTTTTTGGCGTATAAAGGCAAATACAGCTTTGTCATTAGAAGTATTGATACGCACCAACTTACCTCCAAATGTACCAGCATCAAGTGCGGGGTTTTGTCTTTTAAGTTTTATTAAATTTTTATAAAGCTCAGTTTCGGTATTTTTTACGTCCCATTTTACCAAATCTTTTTCAAAGAAACTTAATCGTTTAGCTAATCCAACTTCTTGACCAGTATAAATTAGTGGCATTCCAGGAGCAGTAAATGAAAGAACTGCCATGGTATTTGCAACTGCGCCAAAACTTTCTTTAATTGTTCCTGTCCAAGCATTTTCGTCGTGGTTTGTAATGAAGTTCATCATATAAGTTCCTTCGGGAAAAGCGGTGTCAATTTGAGCGAAATAAGTATCCAAAACACTTACATCTGCTTTTGCTTGAGCTACTTGTTTCATCAAATTGTGAAAATTCCAAGCGTATGCCATATCAAAGGCATTTTTGTGAAGTGGAGCTTCTTCGGCCTCGGCAAGCATAAACACAGGTTTAATTTTATCTAACTCGGCACGAACATTATCCCAAAAATCAACAGGCACCATGCCTGCTACATCGCAACGGTAACCGTCAATATCAGTTTCTTTTATCCAAAATTTGAATGCTTCGGTCATTGCAGAACGTAAGCTATCGTTGTCGTAGTTTAAGTCGGCAGTATCTTCCCAGTCTGTTCCGGCGGGCACTGTCATTTCTCCTTTATCGTTTTTAGTGTAAAACTCAGGATTGGAAGTAACCCAAACATTGTCCCATGAGGTATGATTTGCTACCCAGTCGATGATTACTTTCATGCCGTTGTCGTGCGCCAATTTTACCAGTGCTTTGAAATCGTCCATTGTGCCATAATCTGGGTTTACTTTTAAATAATCTTGTACTGAATAAGGACTACCTAGCGATTTTTCGGTCATTTTTCTGTTTTTCAAACCTACTGGGTGAATGGGCATAATCCAAAGAATATCAATACCAAGTTCTTTCAAACGAGGGATATGCGCTGCAAATGCGTTAAAAGTTCCCTCTGGTGTATAGTGGCGAATATTTACTTCGTAAATTACCGAGTTTCTACTCCATTCAGGAACTACTTTTTGGTGTTCTAACGCTAGAGTGTCTTGGGTTTTTGTACTTTTCTCAGTGGCTGTATTGCACGCTACTAGTACAAAACCAACTAAAAGGATTATCATTATCATTAAATTCTTCATAAAGTTTTAAGATATTTGTTTTACATTTTGTTTGTTAAAGTTAAAAGAAGTTTCTATGAATTTTTTTCTCTTGACCAGATTTGAACAATAAAGCCTCAGATATAAAGTTATCTGTGGTTTCAAAATATTACCTGCCTCAATAAATCAAACATATAGGCTCTTTATATACAATTGAAGTAATTAAATTGTAAGTCATCAAATTTACAAAATACTATTGTTTCGATAAAATTTTTTTTTTTCAAAAGGAGGGATAGTGTTGGTTAATTCAGTTATTATAAGCTTATTGTGAGTGTTTTTGTTTTTTAAAAAATCACAAATATTTTTAGTCCAACGTTTGCAATGAATTACTTGATAATTATCAATTATTCATTTTTCATTCTTTATTTTTTACTTTTTGTTTTCAAAAAAAAATAAAACAACAAAAAAGCGAATTTTGCGGGTGGGTGTAAAAAATAGTTAACCTACATTAATTGTATGCTTTGCTTTAGTTTGACAGTAGTAGTTTTTTCAGGAAGACATTAGTTTGTTTGGTTATATTTTACTATTTCAAACTTATATTTTTGCTGTTTTTCGGGTTTGATTGTTAAATTTTGCATTTCACCATTTTTAACTTCGGCTTCAGTATCCCAACTACCTTTTGTAAACTTAAATTGAGCCGGAGAATGCAGTTTAACTTTTATTTCTCGCTCAAAATCCGATTTTTTAGTCATTTTCACTAAGCCTGGATTCCAATTTCCTAGCGAAGTTTGGTTTCCAGTAATGTATAATTCGTCATTTTTATTTGGAACTTTCACCAAAATAGTAACTTCATATTCAGCCGTAGAAAGCTCATTTTGTTGTTGTTCGCTAATTTGATTAAAGTAATAAGTTAATGCAAAATTTAAACTTGGCGGGAAAGTACTCCAATGCGTTTCGCTCGAAAAATCTTTGATTACAACCTTTATGTTGTCCGATTTCAATGAATCGTTCAAAAACGAGTGTGCTTTTTCGCGAGCCGGCTTCCATTCTTGCCAGTAATCAATTCCTTCGTCGGCATTGCTTACATACAAATATTGAGTTGTTTTGATTGTATTGAAATCAAAACGAGATAAATCTTTTACCAATCGTTCGTTGTCGAAAGCAAAATTTGGCGAAATGGCAATGTAATTATCAAATAGCTCTGGAGCATTGAACATCGAATACAAAATAAATGAAGCACTTAGCGAATGCCCAACCGCTGTGCGATGCGACAAAGTGCGATAATTTGCTTCGACATAAGGAACAACTTCATTTTTTACATACTTCAAAAAGTTGTCAGCATTACCCGAATATTTTCCATAACGCTTTTTCGATTCCTCCGACTGAAGCACCGGAAGCATGTCATTATTTCGTCCATAATCTTGTTTTTCGTAATACGGCGAAATGATTCCTACAACAATGTAATTCTTTGATGTATTGCTTAAAAAACTGATTATTGAGTGTGTGTAATCGAACAATTCTCTATTTTGAGCATCAAAAACATAAATTACATCGTAATATGAATACGGACTTGTACTATAAATGGTTGGAGTGAAAACAAAAAACTCGCGTTTCTGGTTCAATTCCTTTGAATTGATTTTAATCTGGTCTATTTTTGCCGTTGTTTGTGCACAAATATTGTTGAAAAACGAAAAAATAAGGAATATAAAAGCTATTTTTCTAACCATTTTCTTGTTTTATAAAAATTCAATACCCGATTGATTTATTTGTAAACACGCTTTACACGTGCCGAAATATTTGTAAACACCTCGTAAGTAATTGTTTGTAGTTTTTCGGCAATTTCAAAAACAGGGTGTTCTTCTCCAAAAATTATAACTTCGTCGCCGGCTTTTGCTGTTGCGCCCGAAATATCTATTGTGCTCATATCCATGCTTATATTCCCAATTGTGGGGCATAATTTGCCGTTTACAAGTACTTTGTAAGCTCCGTTGCCTAATTTTCGCAAAAAACCGTCGGCATAACCAATTGCGAGTATCGCTATTGTGGTATTTTCGCCAGCAATTCCGTTTCGGCAATAGCCAATGGTTTCGCCTTGTTTTATTTTCTTTGTTTGTAGTATTCTTGTTTTTAAGGTATTTACTGTTTTCAAAGTGCTTGTGTTTGTAGCATTTACGCCATAAAGTCCAAGCCCTAGGCGCACCATGTCAAATCCATAATTTGAAAAGCGTTCGATGCCCGACGAGTTTAAAATATGCCTCAAAACGGGATAGTCCAATTGCGCCATTATTTGCTTGCTCCAATGGTCGAACAACGCAATTTGTTGCTCTGTAAACTCGTCTTGGTGTAGTTCGTCGCTTACTGCAAGGTGCGAAAAGATACTTTTCACACAAAGACTTCCGGCATTTTTGAGATAGCCAAGCATTTTGGGAATTTCGTCTTCCTGAAAACCCAAACGGTGCATTCCGGTATCTAGCTTTATGTGAATGTTTTGCTTTTCAGCAGAATGCAAACTCACAGCTTCGCAAAAATTGCGCAATGTATCGAGCGAATAAATTTCGGGTTCGAGCCTATACTTTAGAAGGTTTTCGTAGTCTAAAGGTGTAGAGTTCATTACTATAATGGGCATTGTAATTCCTTTTTCGCGTAGTTCGATGCCTTCGTCGGCATAGGCTACGCCAAGGTAGTCCACATTTTCATCTTGCAGTGCTTTTGCAACTTCGTAATCGCCACTTCCATACGAAAAGGCTTTTACCATAGCAATAAACTTTGTGTGGGCGGGGAGTTTTTGTTTGTAATAGTTCAGATTGAATATGAGTGCGCTCAAATTTACTTCTAAGCGGCAAACATGGGTTTTTTGTTGCTCGTACATAAATTCAATGGTTCTATTGTTTTATTGCTCTATGGTTCTATCATTTCTAAAAATTAGAAAATGATGCGTTTAAGTTTTTTTAGGCACTATTTATTATATTATCAGTAATTTAACAATAGAACAATTAAACAATAGAACCATAGAACAATAGAATTAATGTTGTATTTTCATGCTTAAAAATGACGAAAGTATGTCAATTTCTTCAAACGAATAGTCAATTTTTTCTTGCAATTCTCTACCTAAATCGATGAGATTGAGGTCTGGGAATTGGGCAGAATTGTTTCCTGCAATAATGCCAGTTCTGAGTTTGGTTTTGTACATCATTTTGAAGGCTTCGCTATCGGGAATGGTTTTGTTTATCGTCTCCAATTGCGAGCTAATACTGTTGATTTCAGTGCTTTGGATAATGGTTCTGAATAAAATGGTGAGTTTGTCGTTGTTTTTAATTAGCTGAAGCTCAAAGAGCCTGTTTTTTTTGTTTTCTACTTTTTTACTTACTTCTATTAAATCTTGCACTAGTCTAAGCACCGATTTTATTTTTTCATCAGAAAATACATTTTGCAACGAACTTTCCACCAAGTTATTAATCCTTAGGCTTGCAGAGTTCTTTATAATTGCATAGTATTTGATTTCAAAAAGTAAATTTTCCATTCTTTTATAGAATTAAATAAATGTTAGTTTTGTTTTGTCGTTTGGCAACTTTATGTAAAATTGCTTATTTTTTTTGTTTATTATAAAAAAATCCTTATTCGCACGAGCAAATTGAGGTTTCTCTATGAAGCCTTCGTATTTTGGTGCAAAGTACAAACTTTTTTTAGTTCTTGCAAATATTTAGCGCACCTACTCATTTAATTTGTCTGTTGCATTTGCTAAAAACTTAAAATATAGTAAGTTGAAAGTTTTTCGATTGTGCCAAAAATGCGCTTAAAGCTACTGACAAGCTTTTTTGAGAATGGAAGTAGTAGAAAAACCATCAATAAAATCAATGGTTTCTATTTTTCCGCCCTTAGCACTCACAATGTCGTATCCTACAATGTCTTGCGGTGCATAATCAGAGCCTTTTACCAAAATATCGGGCTGTATGAATTTGATAAGTTCGTAGGGAGTATCTTCGCCAAAAAGCACTACTTTGTTTACAAACGAGAGAGCACTTAGCAGCAAAGCACGCGAATATTCATCTATCAAGGGGCGAGTTTCGCCTTTTAATCGGCGCACCGAACTGTCTGAATTTAAGCCAATAATGAGTGCAGCACCCAAGTCGGCAGCTTTGGCAAGGTATTCGATGTGCCCACGATGCACAATATCAAAACAGCCATTGGTGAAAACGATGGGCTGATTTTTGCTTTTCAAAAAGTCTAAATAGTGAGTCAATTCTTCTTTTTTAGAGCAAATTTTTCCTTTTATAATATCTATTGTGGGCATAAATGAGTTTTGTGAATTTGCGAGTTTAATAGTTAAAAATATAATTCCTAATTCATTATCAAACTAGGGTATTGGTTGCGGTATCGGGAAAAACAAGCCACGGTTGAAAATTCTTGGCTTCTTCAAAATCCATGCTTGCATACGAAATGATGATAACTACATCACCCACAGCTACTTTGCGAGCAGCCGGTCCGTTTAAGCAAATTTCGCCTGAGCCTCTTCGCCCTTTGATTACGTAGGTTTCGAGACGTTCGCCGTTGTTTATATTTACTATCTGAACTTTTTCATTAGGTATAATATTGGCGGCATCGAGCAAATCTTCGTCGATAGTAACACTGCCAACATATTGTAGATTTGCCTCAGTTACAGTTACTTTGTGAAGTTTCGATTTTACTACTTCTATATTCATCTGTTTATAAAATGAAATGTTAAAAACTAATTACTTGCAAAAAATTAAATTGTAATATACTAAACGTTTTTTTTGATGAGCAGATAGCTAAAAATATGGTCGATAGCTTTTTCTGGGTTTTCTGCTATAACTAATTGCTATTTAATCAATTTTGCTTTTAATTGTTTTAAATAAATAAATTTTGATATAAGAATTATAAATAATATTTGTATTTTGATATAAATATTATCGTTTATTTTGTTTGCAAAAATACGAATAATTATGAAAATTATACAAATTATTTAGTGTTTGAACAAAAACAATTACTTCTGTAACACATACGAAGATTTTTGATAAGTGTTTTTCAAAAAAATAACTTTTAAATTTTATTTTTTAGTTTAAAATAATTTTATATATTTATGCCTGCAAAAAACACGAAAACAAAATTAGTTTAACTGATTTATTTTTAACTAAACTCATTAATATTTAGTGTTTAAAAGAAAACTCCTTAATTTTTGAAAATTTAAAAAAATAAAAACCGTTCGACCGACTTGTCGGTCTGTCGGTTAAGCTGTTAGGAAATCATCGGACAGACCGGACAAGCCGGTCGAACCGATTTTGCTTCGTTTTCTTTCAAATACTATTTAGTGTTTTTTATAAAAAAAGGAGAGTTTTTATTCATACAAACTAAAAACAATGTACAAATTTTCGGCAAATTATATTTATTTAGGAACTGGTGAAATACTAAAATACGGCATTATTAAACTAAACCAAGATGGCGAAGTAACCGAAATAGTTGATACTAAAGGCGTTTTGAAAGAAGAAGCCGGAATGCAATTTTATGGAGGAGTTATAGTGCCGGGTTTTGTTAATACGCATTGCCATTTGGAGCTTTCGCATTTGCGAGGCGAAATAACAAAGCATACTCATTTACATGGTTTTATAAAAGAATTGCAAAGCAAACGCAAGCAATTGAGCATAGAAGAAATTCAAAAAGCAGCTCAAACTGCTGATAAACGAATGCGTGCAGCCGGAATTGTAGCCGTGGGCGACATTTCGAACGATGCTTATACAATTGCTATAAAAGCAAGTAGTTCAATCAAATATATTAATTTCATCGAAACTTTCGGAACAAACATTAGCAAAGCCGAGTTTCTTTTTTCGGAAGCCAAAAAGATTCAAAAAGAATTTACCAAAAAGAATTTAACCGCATTTGTTGTGCCACACGCGCCTTATTCGCTTTCTAAAAAGTTGTTTGAATTGATTAAGAAAAACTCGGAAAAAGAAAATTCTATTCTTTCCATTCACAACCAAGAAACCGCAAGCGAAGACGATTTGTTTGCCAAAAAAAAAGGCGAACTCTTTGAAATGTTCAGCTCTTGGGGCTTAGATATGAACTATATAGAGCATTTTGCCGAAAGTTCGCTCAAATATTACGCGCCCAAAATGAACAAAAAAAGCAGAACTTTGCTCATTCACAATACATTTACCAAAGCCAGCGATATTGAATTTGCAGAACGAGAGTTTGAGCAGCTTTCGTGGGCTTTTTGTCCCAAAGCCAATTTGTATATCGAGAATAAACTGCCAGATATACCGCTTTTTAGAGAAAAAGCCACCAATATTTGCTTGGGAACAGACAGCTTGGCTTCAAACGATAACTTGTCGATTGTAGATGAAATGCTCGAAATTCAAAAAGCCTTTCCACAAATTCCATTCACGGAGCTTTTGCAATGGGCTACTATCAACGGAGCCAAGGCATTGGGCTTAGAACAGACGTTGGGCAGTATCGAAGTAGGCAAAAAACCCGGACTTAATCTTATCTCAGGCTTTGATTTTACAAATCAAACAATTAGCAGTGCTAGCAAGTTGTCGGTTTTGATTTAAAAATAAAAAGGATAAAATAATTCAAGAATTTAACAATTTCTATATTAGAATTTAGAAAATACAACGTAATTTTGTTTTTTTAATAACTTTGATTACTTTCAAGTTACGCTATCAATTTGCTAATAGTATTTAGAAAAGCATCATTTTATTTAATGTAAGTAGTTCGTATTATGAATAATATGCAAGAACAACTCATTGTTGCGCTTATCGATTTTGACGAAGAAAAAGCAGAGGAAGTGATAAAACAACAATTGAACAGTCCAAATCATCAAGCTAAAATTGCTCAATTGCTTGAGGAAGCTTTAAGAGAAATAGGTCTTTTGTGGGAAAAAGGCGAAATTGCCCTGTCGCAGATTTATATGAGTGGCAAAATTTGCGACCGTTTGGCTAACAAATATTTTCCGAGCAATGCAAAATCGAGTAGCCCTAAAATAGGAATTGCTACTTTAAATGATTTTCATGCACTCGGAAAGAAAATTGTTATTTCTATTTTGCGAACAACAGGCTTCGATTTGGTTGATTATGGGCATGGAATTTCGGAGCATGAGCTGGTAGAAAAAGTAATTGCCGATAAAATTGAAATTCTGCTCATTTCTACACTCATGCTACATTCGGCGTTAAGCATTGCAAGCGTGGTTACTCTTTTCAAACAAAAAAACTACAATATTAAAATACTAGTAGGAGGCGCACCTTTCAATTTCGATTCCGAATTATGGAAACAAGTAGGTGCCGATGGTATGGGAAAAAACCCTTCGGAAGCAATAGATATTATAAATCTATGGTTAAAATCAAGTTAAATACATGCAATAAATTATTATACAAATTATGAATACTTCTTATAATTCACTACAAAGAGTATTGACCACATTGAGTCATAAAGAACCCGACAAAGTTCCTTTATTTTTATTGTTCTCGCACTATGGAGCTAAAGAGTTGGGAATAGGAATACAAGATTATTTTTCTAACTCTGAAAATGTAGTAGAAGCACAATTGCGCTTGACTGAAAAATTCAACAACGACTGCCTTTTTTCCTTTTCGTATGCTTCGGCGGAGTTAGAAGCTTTTGGAGGAACAACTTTTTTTCCAAAAGAAGGTTCGCCAAACTCTGGAATACCTGTGATTAAAAAAGCGAGCGATATTGAAAACTTAAAAGTACCAAATATACTCGAAACCAAAAGCTTAACTACCATTTTAGAAACCATTAAAAAACTGAAGCGAGAGGCAGCAGACACAAAACCTATCATTTCGGTTGCTCTTTCGCCGTTTTCATTGCCTGTTATGCAATTGGGTTTTGATAAATACATCGACTTGATTTACAAAGAACCCGTTTTGTTCGACAAATTGATGGCTGTAAATCAAGAGTTTTGCATCACTTGGGCAAATGCACAAATAGAAGCCGGAGCAACTGCCATTTGTTACTTCGACCCAGTTTCATCGTCGAGCGTTTTGCCACGCAATTTATATCTACAAAAAGGTTTTCCGGTTGCAAAACACACCATTTCTAAGATTAATGCGCCGGTTGCAACACATTTTGCTTCGGGCAAAATAAATGGAATAATAAACGATTTGCCACAAACAAGCACCATACTTATAGGCATTAGCAGCTCGGAAGATATTGGCGAAATGAAAGAAAAAGTGAAAGGACAGCTTTCGCTTATTGGCAACCTGAACGGCATCGAAATGTGCCGATGGACTGACCAAGAAGCCGAAAACCAAGTCAAAAGCATTATTAAAAAAGCGGCAAAAGGCGGCGGCTTAATTATTTCCGACAACCATGGCGAAATTCCGTATCAAGTACCCGAACGTGTGTTGTACAAAATTTCGGAAACCGTTCAGAAATATGGAAAATATCCTATCGAGTGGTTTTGAGTGAATTAAGAATTAGGATTTAGGAATTAGGAATACGCAAAATCGGTTCGACCGGCTTGTCCGGTCTGTCCGATGATTTACTAACAGCCTAACCGACAGACCGACAAGTCGGTCGAACGGTTTTGTTTTTTTTAAAGTTTTCACTTTATAAACAGGTCTATTCAACAATTTAACAAGTGATTTTTTGTTTTGTAGCGTATGAAAAAATTGGCATTATTAACTTGCAATAACTACATAAAAGAGCTGCAAATTGTGCTTAAAAATGAAGGTATCGAAGATGTCGAATTTTCGTGTATTCCTTGCGCGTGCTACAAAGCAAACTCGAAAGATAAAACGGTTAATCGAAAAATAATAGAAAAACTTGCTGCCAAAGCTCAAACTACAAAACTTCTGTTGCCCAAAGAATGTGTAGGCTTCGACATTTCAACCGAAATGCCTAGTTGCCAGTTTGTTGCAATGAGAAATTGTTTCGAGATGTTTTTGCCCACCAACGAGTTAAATCAATTGGTAAGAAACAAAAATTATTTGATAAGCCAAGCATGGTTGGCTAATTGGAAAGAATTTGTGTACAAACGTTGGGGATTTAACGAAGAAAATGTGAGTGATTTTTTCAAAGAATTTTCGGAGCAAATTGCATTGCTCGACACTGGATTGAATCAAAATAGCAACCAACTATTATCCGAATTTGCCGAAAAAATAAACTTACCCGCACAAATAATTCCTCTTAGTTTAGATTATTTCACAAATTACATCAAAGCTTTTTTGAACGATAGTGATTGAAGGTTAATATTTTGATAGCGTAAATTTATAGCTACCGAAATTCTAATAAAAGCAAAATTATGCAATTTCCCCCAAATTCTAATATCAAATTGTTGCATTGTTCAGTTGTTTTTTTATCACTAATTTTTTTACACTATTAAAAATTTAAAAAGAATAAGAAAAAAATTGTAACTTTGTAAAGTAAAAATGAAACCAAACCGATACATTATTATTGTACAGACAATTAAAAATTAAAAAACAGTGAGCAGTAGCCAAACGCATATTTTGCTTTTCGATGGTGTGTGCAATCTTTGCAACCGCGTGGTGCAATTTGTAATAAAAAGAGATACAAAAGCAACCATAAAATTTGCGTCTTTGCAGTCCGATGCAGGGCAAGTTTTGCTAAAAAAAGTAGGATTGCCAACCGATAATTTTACTTCTATTGTTTTGATTATTAACAATAACCACTATTTAAAATCAACAGCAGGTCTTCGTGTTTTGAAGAAATTGGGCGGTGTTTGGAAACTTCTTTATGTTTTTATATTTTTACCAAAACCGTTGAGAGATTTTATTTACGACCTAATTGCAAAAAATAGATACCAAATGTTTGGGAAACGCGATGTTTGCATGCTTCCCACCGACGATTTAAAACAACGGTTTTTGTCCTAATCAATTGCTTAACCCAAATTTATAATAATGTTTTAAAAAAAAAGACAATGGAAATTTTTAAAAATGAGTACATGAAGCTTGTCTTCAATCAAGACGATTCAATTCTTGAACAAATTTGGTTTTCAAATAGTTTGAATATGAAAACGAACGATTACAAGAACTTGCAAGAAAAAACAGTAGTTGCCTTTAATGAAAATAGAGCAGCAAAAATGTTTGTTGATATCAAAGATTTTCAGTTTCCGATTGACCCAAAATTGCAAGTTTGGACAAATGAATTAGTAATCAAAAAATTAATCGAATCGAAATTACAAAAGATAGCTTACGTTGTGAGCCTTGATATTTTCTCGCAAATATCTGTAGAGCAAGCAATTGACGAAGAAAGAGAACACGAATTTCCTGCTCGTTTTTTCGACAGCGAAAAATCTGCTAAAGATTGGTTATTAACAAATTAGTTCAGTTGCTCTGAATTGCTATTGTTCAAAAAAAACTACCTGTATTTTTTTGCTGGTAGTTTTTTCTAAAAACAAAAAGACATATTCTTAGAGTTGAATACATTACACATTATTTGACGGGTATAGTTGCTGCTTGCTTGTTGTTGTTTTTAACGTATTGAAATGCTTGCAAATTGGATTTTGCATAAGTGTCCATTTCGTTTGCTATATTTTGTTTTTCAGCACTATAATTGTGCAAATCTTTGTCTTTGTAGCGAAATAAGCTTTGGGTATTGTCGTTTTTTACAATCAAAAACCACTCGTTGTTAATCACTCCATATTTATCGTCGGCATTTAAAAAAATATGATCTCTACTTTCTCTTAGTAGGTCAATTCCTAGCGTATTGTTGTAGTAGGGCAGTTGCAACAAGCCCATTAGCGTAGGGAAAATATCTATTTGTCCGGCAATGTTGCTGTATGTTTTGTGCTCCGTTATGTGGCTAGGCGAATAAAAAAGTAACGGCGAATGGTGATAATCAATCGACATGTCGTATAAATTATCCATTGCTGCGCCGTGGTCGGCAATGAAAACAAAAATTGTATTCTCAAACCATTCTTGCTTTGAACAAGAGTTGATGAACTTATTCAACGAAAAATCGGCATATTCTACTATTTGCTTTTTTATTTCGGTATTTTTGGGTTTAAAGTATTCTGGTAAAAAATAAGGTCCGTGGTCGCTTGCTGTCATAAAGGCAGCAACAAAAGGTTTGTTCTTCTGGCTTAGTTTATTGAGAATAGGAATTGAAAATTCAAACATAAAATCATCGGGCACACCCAAAGTTGTTTTAACTTTATCTTGCGGATAATCAGCCTTTGAGATAACTCTTTCGCAATCATTGGCTTTCAAAAAACCTTCCACGTTGTCAAACTGTCCGTCGTGCGTGGTGAAATAAATAGTTGAATAATTGTTTGCTTTTAAAGTCGAAAAAATACCGTTGTATTTAGGCATCGATGCTTCTTTCATAGGGTGTTGCATAAAAAGAGCAGGAAACGAAAATAAAGTGCTAAAAATTCCATTCATCGTGTGAATGCCAGCGGTGTAAGCATTTTCAAAATAATAACCACAATGAGAAATGCTATCGAGAAACGGAGTTAGCTTGTCGGTGTTTCCGTGTCGCGACATTTTTGCGGCACTCATGCTTTCCATAATAATAAGCACTACATTGTGATTAGCAGGCTTTAAGGTGTCAAAATCTATTTTTCGCAAAAGAGGATAATCAGCATTTGGCTTGGTTATTTTCAAATACGATTGCACGTTTGCAATGGCTACTTGGTCGTCGATGAGTGCAATGGATTGGTTTTCTTTTTTCCTCGAATCGAGGAAACTTCTCATAAGTGTAAAATTGGGATTCAACCCTAATTGATTGAGAAACGGATTGTTACAAAAATAAGCTGTTCCTACTCTTATGGGAGATTTCTCTTCGATGCGCCCTCTGATACCGGCAAGCATTAAAACTAAAAAGAACACAGATAAGCCAATTGTCCAATACAAATTTACCTGTTTGGGGTGTGTTTTGAATGTTAAAAATAACCGAGTTATTAATTTGTAAAAACCGAAAAACAAAAGCAATAAGGGTACAATAACCAACCAATAGCGAGGCTCTTGAAAAACCATTTTAATTACAAACAAAGGGCTATCAATCCATTGAAAGGCTGAAACCGAAAAGCGCGAGAAAAAGTAATTAAAATACGGAATATCTGCTGCGTTTATGCTAAAAGCAAACGAAAACAGCACGATTATATAAAATTTTAAGCTATTTAATACATAGTTGTTTGGTATTTTGAACAACGAAAAAATGGTAATAACTAGAAATGGAATGAACATGATGTAGCTCGAAATAACAATATCGAAACGAATTCCCATCACAAAGGCTTGCAGAATGTGCACAAAACTAGAATCGCCAACTCGTTCAAGTTCGGTTAAAAACAGAACAACACGAAACAGCGTAAAAATAACAATAACAACAAGATATACTTTTAAAAACAAAAAGATTGTTGAGGGAATGTATTTTTTTAACATATTCTAATTTTATATAGTGTTTGAAAGAAAACTCTTTAATTTTTGAAAATAAAAAAAAATAAAAACCGTTCGACCGACTTGTCGGTCTGTCGGTTAGGCTGTTAGAAAATCACCGGACAGACCGGACAAGCCGGTCGAACCGATTTTGCTTCCTTTTCTTTGCAAAACTATACATTTTTTCGCGAGTAAACAAAACTAAAACCCACGACCACCAGTGAGGATTTTGTATGTTTTGGGCATGGCACTGCGCAAAGCCATTCCTACTAAAATACAGCACATTACAAGCACAATAGGCAAAGCAACAAATGTAAATAAACGCGACCCAATCCACGCTTGAGTTATGGAAAGTGCTGGTGTAATGATTACTGCAATCAGCGGTGCGTGCAAAGCATAAATTATAAACGAAAAAGCTGATGCTTTCACAAACCACGTTTTATTCATGCTCCAGCTTACTATTTTGTCCAAGCCAAACCAACAAGCAACCAAACCACTCAAAATTATGAGCTTGTGCAAAGCCGACATGAGTAGGAATACTGTGTGTGTAAGGTCTTTGCCAATGTGAAAAGCTAAGTAGGTTTTTAACACCGAAAGGAGCACAAACAAAATGCCCCACCACAAAGGATTGAATAGCTTGTGGGGTTTTTCAATTTCGAAATTTGTTTTTTGTATCCAAACGCCCAGCGAGAAAAACAACAAACCTTCGCCATCAATCAGTCCTATATTGAAAGAGGTGAACCACAGGAATATAGCAAACGGAAAGAAAATATATTTAGCCACTTTGTGCAACACACACCAGCGCAAGCCCAAGTAAATAAGGTTATACACAAACAAAACCCTAAGAAACCAAAGTTGATAGGGCAAAGGTGCAATAATCCAACGCACCAAAACTTCGTGCCATTTGTAGTCGTGGAGTAAATGCCGAGTGTCGTCGATTTGCGCAATGTGCGAATCTAAAATCAATTGTTTGCTCAGCGGAAATAATTCG
The DNA here is from genome assembly GCA_020047755.1 of Bacteroidota bacterium. GTDB lineage: Bacteria > Bacteroidota > Bacteroidia > Bacteroidales > JAIFNL01 > JAIFNL01. The sequence goes on along the minus strand of JAIFNL010000066.1, from coordinate 1,811 downwards.
GCAATAAAAACCATTAGCAAACCAATGGCACTCCAAAGCAAATAGGGCAAAAGCAGCGTGCGTGTGCGTTTCTGAATCCTTTGTTTGTGCGGCGTAGCATCGTGCAATGCAAATAAAAACCCTGAAATGATAAACAACATGGGTATTCGGAAACGAAAAAGTCCGTTTGCCAATAAATATTCGGTAAAATTGGTAAAATTGAAAGCCTCATCTACCAAGCTCCAAGGCTGCAAGTATCGAATATCCAAATTGTAACCATGCACAAACACCAGCAAAACCATGGACACAAACGACCAAAATTTGAACTTTGAACTTAAAAACGATGAAATACTTGCTTTATTTTCCATGCTTAGAATATGATTTTTGAAAATTCCCAAAACAACTTTTTTGAATAATCATTCGGTTATTCACAACAAAATTTTTGCCAAAAAAGAGTTCGTATCAGCCCTTCAAAGGTTTTACTCCACACAAAGGCTGAACTTGCGCGACATTGAATTATAAATTACAAAAAAAAAGCCAGCTAAAATGCTGGCTTTTATCAATTATAAAAAATCCTTGTTTTACTGGAAATGGGCTTTTATTAATTGATAATTAACAATTGATAATTGATAATGAATAGTGTAACCTAAATTATACGAAAATATCAATTGTCAATTATCAATTATCAATTATAAAAAATCCTTGTTTTACTGGAAATGGGTTTGTGAGAGCTAAAAATACAAACTTCTTGCAAAGAACTTAATTACCAATACATTAAAAAACACGTTCCCTGCTTTTGAATACCTTAACAGTAAACACAACTACGCAAACATCTACTTTTTTAATCCCTACAAAAATAAACAATTCAAACCACAAAAACAAACCAATTGCCAATTATTAATTGTTAAAATTCGCAGCAGCTACCCAAGTGCTAACAAGATGTGGTAATAAATTGTAATTTCAATATTCTACCACAAAGAACACAACGAATTTTAAACTTAGAGTTCTTCTTTGTGCCTTTGTGGTAACTTTTTTTTCCCAGATTATACCGCTTAATTAATCAAATTTACTCAATATCCATTTGCATGAACATACTCTTTTAAAATTTTTCAAACAACCTCTTACTATCAAGTTACATGATCAAATTGTTTTACCTGTTTTCATTTTTAGTTTTTACTCACAAAACTACTTGATTGTCTCTTTTTTGGGGCGTACCAAATTATGTTTTGCCGGAAGCAAGGTATTTTGTTTTGCGGGAGTTATTGAATCTGGGGTTGCTGCCGGATTTTGTTTTGTGGTATCGGGTTTGTCTTGGTTGCCATCTTTGCGAGTAATCATTTCGGCGCGTCTTTTACTTAGTTCTTCTATTACTTCGGTATAAATTTCGTAATATTCGTCGTTGTGGAGAGCATAATACTCAACCGTTTTTGAAAATTCATATTCGTTGGTATCGTACTTTTTGAAAATATAATTATAATACGATTTTTTGCCCGAAGTATCTTTCAGTTGGCTGTCAAAAAGTTGATTTTGAGCAAGCAACACATCGGCAAGGTGCAAATCGGCTAGCATAAGCACAAATTGGTCGCGCTCTATAATTTCGGAATCATCGCCACCCGAAAACCAACTGCACGACGATACGAAAACTAAAAACAAAATACCTATAATTTTATAACCTATTTTCATGTTTTTTTGTAATTAATAATTCGTTAAACTTTGTCAAAGTTCTGTTATTTAGTGTTTTAAAGAAAACTACGCAAAATCGGTTCGACCGGCTTGTCCGGTCTGTCCGATGATTTGCTAACAGCCTAACCGACAGACCGACAAGTCGGTCG
>JAIFNL010000233.1 GCA_020047755.1 Bacteroidota bacterium | reverse complement strand
TAATGATTAATGATTAACGGTTAATGATTTAATAAAATGAAAGTGGTGGTATTGTGTTAAAGTATAGCCCGCAATATTGATACGATGACTTAAAGTCACCTGTATCAATTAGCTAGTTGCTGACCTGACAGACTTCTTAACTAAACGACATTGATTAATGATTAATGCTTTTGAAAAAACAAAAAAAAGTATAAAAAAGATTTTAAAAAAAAGAAAAATTAAAAAAAATAGAATAAAGATAGCCCTTTAAATATAAGGCTTAACGATGTTAATAATTATTTTAATTAACACTTACTATTAATTATTTTTTTTGTATATTAGTTATGAATATTACCTTTGCAAACAAGAAGATTGAAAAATGTGCTAAAGATGACAAATTAGCACAAAAGGAGTTTGGCAATATTCGATTCAAAATTTTCAGAAAACGAATATCCGCTTTGTATGCAGCTAACAACCTAGAGGAGTTAAGAAACCACCCAGGGCGTTGGCACGAACTAACAGGAGATAGGAAAGGACAATGGGCTTGCGATTTAGACCAACCTTATCGTTTAGTGTTTACTCCACAAGCACGTCCAATACCGGAAGATGACCACCAACAGTATGTTTGGGTAAAAATAGAAGCAATAGAGATACTAGAAATAACAAATTATCATAAGGAGGGCTAAACAATGATAAAACAAAAGCAATACATTCCAGATTCAATAGTACACGCGGGGGAAATTCTGGAAGAAAAAATAGCAGAAATGGGAATGAGCATAAAAGAATTTGCCTTACGAACAGAAAAGCCACAACAAACAATTTTAGCCGTAATAAAAGGGGAAAGTGCTATAACCAACGAAATGGCATTGAAATTTGAAACGGTAACCCAAATTCCTTTTAGCTACTGGATGAGTCATCAATTGAAATATGATGAATTAAAAACGCGGAAGAAATTTAAAACGGCTATTAAAGATGCCGAACCTTGGGCAAAGAAATTTCCATATACAGAAATGGCAAAGAATTACCGTTTACCAGAAACAAAAAAGCTAGAAGAAAAAACGCAAAACCTTTTTCATTTTTTTGCTATTGCTTCGCACAATGCCTGGGAAAACCTGTATTTGAAAAGCGATTTGAAAACTGCCGCTTATGCTTCTCTAAAGCATACACAAGAGCCTCATGCTATTTCGGCATGGCTAAGGCAAGGGGAAATACAAGCCACAAAAGTAGCTGCTCCAAAATACGACAAAGCCGTATTTAAAGGGATACTTCCCCAAATAAAAAAAGTAATGGAAGAACACCCCCATGATTATTTCGACCAATTGAAAGCATTGTGCTTGAGGGCAGGAGTCAAATTGGTTTTTACACCCAAACTGCCAAAGGTGCCAATTAATGGCTCTACTCGTTGGTTGAATGATACTCCACTGATACAACTAACTGCTCGTTATCGACAGAATGATAAGTTTTGGTTTACCTTTTTTCACGAAGCGGGTCATATTCTTTTGCATGGCAAAAAATACATTTCGCTAGAGAATATAGATTTTTCGGAAGCCGACCAAAACAAAGAGCAAGAAGCTCATCGCTTTGCCGAAGAGTGGACTTTTTCGAAGCAATTAGAAAAAGAACTTCTGAAGCGAGAAAGCATAACAATAGATGATGTTTTGGAATTTGCAAAAAAAGACAAAACTCACCCTGCAATGATTATAGGTCGTTTGCAACATCTGACTATTCTGCATTTTAGCCAAGGAAAAGAATATTTTATTCCTATTCAGATAGACGAACTAAACTAAAAACCAAACAAAGTATTTAAAATTATTAGACTAATTCTATTTTACGAAGTTATAAAAAGCTCTGAAAGAGCTAAATACATTAGCACAAATATTGCGCCCTTTCAGGGCTAAAACCTTGTATTCATTTCCTCGTAGGGCGTTGCCCTACGCTAATATATTTAAGCCTTTCAGGCTTGATTATCAGAATATTTTAACTTTGTAAAGTAGTACTAAGAGAAATTAAAAAGAAAAATATATGTCGAAAAAAGGATTAGATATAAGTTTTGTACATTATGGCATTCGCAAAGACGATATGCAAATAATAGAAAGTTTATGTACCGAACATGGATTAGATTTTGAGTGGCTACAAGAAGAACTATTAAAAGCTTTTCATAGTAGCAAAATAAACGACAATGAACTTTCTGAAAAAAGTATAAAAAAGATAATAGAAAAGGCATTGAATAAAATAAAAGATTAATCAAAACTACCAAGACTATCGATTATGATAATAAAGAAAATAAAAGCCCAAAATTATAAAACTTATCTAAACTTAGATTTAGACCTGAATGTAGATGACGAACGCCCAATTATTCTGATAGGTGGCGAGAATGGCGGCGGAAAAACGACTCTTTTTGAGGCAATTTACGGTGCGCTTTATGGACTAGAAATACATAGCGCCCAAGATTTTAGGGAGCTACTCAATGCAGGCGTAAGCGATGAGCAGAATGGAAGTATTTATTTAGAACTTCAATTTAGTGGCAAAGTACTGAACGAGGAAAAAGACTACATTCTGAGGCGTACCTACAAACTAAACTCAGACAAAAAAGCGGTAGAAAGTGTGCGGTTTAATATGAGTGGGAATATATTTACTTATGGAACAGCTACTCCGTTAAAAGAAAGAGCCGAAAGCGAAGCGCAAGTAAATAAAATAATAAAAGCCAACTTGCCACAAGAATTGAGTCGATATTTTTTGTTCGATGCTATGGAGGCTGGCAATTTATTGAAAAAAGACCAACTGCGCAAAGTAATAAAAGAAAATATAGAAAATGTAATGGGCTTCAACAAATACATAAGCCTAAGTAAAGCTTCGGAAAGTTTGTATGAAGATTATACAGCGCAACGTATAGAACGCGAGAACTTAAAAGAAGATTATCTAAACTATATTTCGCAAAAAAAGGAGTTAGAAAAGAAAGAAAATTTGTTGAAAGAAAATTTGGAGAGTTCGTTGGATTATTCGATTAAAAACAAAGACCTATATCAAGCTGCCAAAAATGGATTGAACAATGAAATTACATTAAAAAACAAAATAGAACAAGCTAAGGCAGAACTAGCAAGTATAAAAGCACGAGAAGCAACATTTCGGAATGAGATAGATATTTTTTCGAGAAATATAGAACAACATATTGGTTTACCGCATTTAGTAGAAAGTTTAAAATCGCAAATATCTCTTATTCTAAAAGAACAAGGGGAAAAGGAATATTCGAACAAGCATCATTTGAGCAAAGAGTTAATCAATGAGATAGCCGATAATTTAGTTTTGTTGCTGGAAAGAAAAGGAGTAACAAAAGAACAAGTAAGTACGAATGAATTAAAAGATTTTTTCAAAAACTTCAATTCGAGTATAGAAAAATATGAATATGATTTTTTTGAGAAAGCAGAGCTTCAAAGTCTTTCGACCCTCATAAATTCAAGTTATTCGAACCCATTCATTAGCCTTTATCAGCAAAAAACAGAATTGGGAATTGCACTAAAGAACATGAGTAAATTGGAACATGAAATTCTTGAATACGAAAAACAACTAGGTGCTTCGGATTTTGACATTGTACAAAAATATGAATTGAATGAACAGCAAATAAAAAAAAGAGAATCGGACATAGAAGAGAACAAACTAGCTTTGAGTAAAATAGAAAAACAAATAGCCAGTTTCGATATTCAAAACGATGAGGAACCCGACCCCAAATACGAAGCATTGAAAAAACTGAAACCCTTTTTTGAAGATTTGGCAAACAAATTACTCATTTCAAAAAAACAACGAATAGAACTGAAAATGAAAAAGGATTTGAATATAAATTTAGCCGCTTATACCAATGTAATTGATAGAGTAGAACTTTCAGAAGATTTAAAAGATTTGAGTTTTAGAATTTTCCATACATCGGGCAATGAAATATATCTAAATCAATTAAATACAGCATCAAAGCAAGTAGTAATACAAGTATTATTAAAATCGCTACATGAGTTTGGTGATTATGACCCACCGGTAATGATAGACACCGTAATGGGAGTACTTGATGAGCAAAGCCGCGAAACGGTTTTGGAAAACTATTTTCCTCATTTATCGCACCAAACGTTACTTTTAAGTACCGATACAGAAATAAGAAAGAAAATAGATTTAAAGAAAATAGAACCTTTTATTTCAAAAGCTTATACTTTGGTAAGAAATAAAGAATTGCAAAAAACAGAAATAGAAAATGGCTACTTTGGATATTTAATTGAAAACTAAAGGACTCTAATTAAAACGATTATTAAATAGCTTAAGACGAAAAAAATGATACAATTTCAAAATATACGCTCAGCCGAAAATATAAATGACTATATACTTCCGTTAAAAACTAAATTAGAGCAATTGATAAATCTGGAGGCTTACAGCCATTTGGTAAAAAATGTTAGCACTTCTAATAATATGATTCATAGGTTTGCATTATTTGCAGGACTAACTATTGGAAAAATACGTGAATTGCAAGCAATAGAAGCAATAAAACTACATGGTGGAGGAAATAACTTTCATGATACGGCTTTTTCAAAAGGAAATTTACAAGCTTTGTGGTCTGCTTTGCTAAAACTAAAATACAAAAACTTGAATATTGACTGGGAAGACCGAAGCCTGAAGTCTAAAATATTAAACTATGAAATAATAGAAGGCTCGAAATATCTATTAGAAAAAGACAATTTAAAAGAATGGCTTTTAGAAGAAATTCAATCGTCGGATTCGAAAAACTATGGTTCAATTCCGGTTTTAGACTTACTTATAGGTAGTTATGAAGATGATATTCCTGCAAAACTAAACTTAAATGCTCGTGATATAAGCAATACTCAAATTCTAATAGCAGGCTCTACCGGCTCAGGAAAATCGAACTTATTAGCAGTGCTAATCAATCAAATACGAACAGCTACTGTTGAAACCTCTTATCCGGTAAATTTTCTATTATTCGATTACAAAGGTGAATTTTCCGACCCAGCCAACAAGGCTTGGCTGAATCTGTTTGAAACAAATACGGGCGCAATACTCGACCCTATAACTTCGCCTTTGCCTTTTACGCCTTTCAAAAATTTTGAAATGCGCCCACAAAATGAAATTAATCTATATGCCACGGAATTAGCCAATGCTTTATCGGCAATAGACAAAGCAAGCATTAGCGCAAATATGAGCGATAGACTGGCAACCGCAGTAATCAATTCGTACAAAAAAACAAAAAATAAACCGATAAACTTTGAAATTTTAAAAGAACAATACACAGTATTACAAGATGAAAAAGACCAGAAAAAAACAGATAGTGTAAAATCTGTTTTAAATCAGCTTATTAGAAGTAAACTATTTGAAGATTATGATAAAATAGACTTAATAAACGAAAGTTTTATAATAAAAATGGACGGTTTCCCCAAAGATGGTCCTATTGCCAAAGCAATTGTTTATTTTATCATATCGAAACTCAATATTATTTACGAAAAACTGCCCAAGCAAAACGTAAGTGAAGACTGTGTAGAAATAAGGCATTTTACGATAATTGATGAAGCTCATTATATGCTTAATTTTGATAATAAACCCCTTAGAGATTTAATAGCAATTGGTAGAAATAAAGGGATTAGTATCATATTAGCTACTCAAAACATGGAACATTTCAAATCGAAATATTTTGATTTTTATGCAAACGCTCAATATCCGTTAATCATGAAGCAACAAACAATTGCCGATAGTGTAATAAAAGATTTATTTGGAGTAAGTGGAAACGAATTTCAAGAAATAAAAGAAGCTATCGGGAATTTAAAATTAGGAGAGCTTATTATAAAAGATGTAGTTGCAGCTCAATTAGGAATAGGTAAAAAATACAAAAAAATAAAAACTACACATCTAATTTAATGATTGGTTTGTAGTAAATTAATCGTTTGCATATTATCAACGATTCCTATTTTTTTTGTAAACTAAAAACAGAGCGGCTATATTGATACGATGACTCCAAAGTCACCTGTATCAATATAGCTTTGTACAAATGTAGGAAATAATTTTAAATTGTGTTTGTGTTTTTGGGATTTTTTTTCTCGCAACGTTTTTTTATAAGCGAATAAGGTTTTGATGCGGTGGGGATTGGCTAGGTTACTAAGGTTGAAAAAAAGGGAAATAAGGTTTTTTTTATAATTGGTATTTTTATTTCGCGGCGTTGCCGCTTTTGTATCGTGTGGGCGTTTTTTGTCCCAGCCCTTGCGGACTGGGCTAATGTAGTGCGCACCTTTGGTGCTTTTTTGGAATGATTAACGATTAATGTTTTGACCGTATATTGTAGAGACGCGCCGCGGCGCGTCTCTACGGCATATTATAAAATTTCTTTTATTTTGGTTTCAAATTCATTGTATTTGAA
>JAIFNL010000268.1 GCA_020047755.1 Bacteroidota bacterium | reverse complement strand
TGAAAGAATATTTCCCAGATTTTATCAGTCTTTTCAACAAAAATGTGCCACAAGAAGCTTTTATTTTTTAGTCAAATATGATATTATTTTAATTGTTGTTTATAAATATCCTGGTAATTTGGTAATTCGGCGAGTTGCCTATACGCATTTGAATCATCGTGCTTTTCAAAAGCCATAGTTGTTTGTCCATTAGTGATTATCAAATATTTAGCTCCAAGTTTGAGATTATAATTTGCCGCTTGCTCAAAAGTGTCCTTTGTAAGCTTCACATTTTCAGCTTTACATTCTATAACTATTTGAGGTTTAAGCATTTTATCGAAAATAACAATATCACTTCGCTTATCATTTTTGTTTACTTTCAAATAATATTCCACAGCGATCCTGCCTTTAGGATAGTTTTTTTTCTCTATCAAATAGCGGATAAAATTCTGCCTTACCCATTCTTCCGGCTGCAAAGCAACGTATTTTTTGCGCAAAATATCAAAAATAAACTTAGTATTATTTATCTCTTTAATATTAAATTCATACATATTTTTATAATCCAATTGTCTTTAATTTGCGGTATTTTTTATTCTTGAACCAACGTTCCTTTTGAGAAACGCTCAGGTGCAGCCTTAATTCTACCCAGCCATTCCTTTTCAAATTGCGCTTTATCCTTAACAAATTCAGTATCGTTTGCATTTTTAAGCGAAGACAAAACGGTGGTTTCATCGTCTTCGGATTTTACTTTGGTAAGTGCAGAAATAATCTTATTTTCATACAAATAAATTCGTGTTTCCTTGTATAAGTTATCCATATAGGAATAAGCCGCGTGAATAAAAAATACATTTCCTTCATTAAAATAATATGCAATTTCAAGATAATATCCTTCTTCTCCTAACATTTCTACCAGTTTTTTTAGCTCAGAATCATTATAATAAGCATCGTACAATGACATATCATAATATAACTCTGGGTCTGGATTGCGATATTCTTTTTTCTCAATCCGATAGGACTGAGTATTCGCTTCAACTGATTGATAAAGTTCTCTTATCTTTGTAATTTTCTCTTTATCAGAGAGTTTTATAGGCGTATCTAAAGCTATTTTTCTTTTTTCAATAGCTGAAAAATTAGAATTATAACTTTTTACACTTTTATAATCGGTAAAAGCGAAAAAAGCAAAAGTAGAGAACAAAAAACCGGTCAAAATTATATTTTTTACCATAGCTACAAATAGTTTAAAAAGTTAGATAAAATTTATTCAAATTTAAGAAAAAAACTGTAAAAAAAAAGAGAGTTGCCCCTAAAATTCCGTTTTAAAAAAAATATAGTTGATTTATTAGCATAATACCTTAATTATCAATAACAAAAAAATATTAACTCATTCGAAAAAAGAAAAAGAAACAGCTTTTGAAAGAAGAATACATGCAAAAATTTGTTTCTTTTTAGTATTTTTGTATCTTTGAGATTAATAAAAACAAATACGATGCTAAAAAAAGTTTTACTATTCTTCTATATTTTTAATATCGCAATTTCGAGCTTTGCACAGCTAAGCGATGGTGGTTTGCCAATTAGTTTTGTGAACAAATTAGCAAACCAAATACCTGTAAAATACATTGATATTCAAGAAATAAATAACGAAGAAAAGCAAAAAAATTCAAAAAGAGCATATATAGGTAAAATAATTAAAACGAATATAACTCTCGAAAATTCAGGTAATTGGCAAATCACTAACGAAGGAAAACTTTGGCTGCTAAAAATAATAGCTCCTAATGCAAAAGCCATCTCGCTGTATTACAATGAATTTGAAATTCCAGAAGGCGCAAATTTTTTTGTTTACAATACCGATAAAACAACTATTTTAGGCGCATTCACGCACAAAAACAACCAAGTAAAAAATAATTTTGCAACTGTTTTTACCCAAGGCGAAGAGGTTATTTTAGAATATTTTGTGCCTAAAAACTGCAAAAATGTAGGCAAAATTTCGATAAATGAACTAAATTATGCTTATCAAAATGTTGATTTTGTAACAATTAAAAATGGAATGGGAACTTCTGGCGAATGCCAAATAAATGTAAATTGCAAAGAAACACAACAATGGCAAAATGAAAAAAATGCCACAGTGCGCTGGTTATCAAGAAATAAAGATGGCTCTTGGTGGTGTACAGGAACTTTAATAAACAATGCAAAACAAGATTTTATACCTTACATACTTTCGTCTGAGCATAATATACTCGACGATAACTATTTACCGCCTGAAAATTCGTACTTTGCGCAATTTCATTTTTACTTCAATTATGAAAGCAATGAATGCGAACCTCCCAACGACTACTCTAATGTTCAGCTTAAAACAATGATTGGCTGTGAATTAAAAGCGTCTTCTGGTGCCAATGGAGCAATTAAAGGTTCGGATTTTTTATTATTACAGCTTTTAGAAGACATTCCAGAATCTTACACACCCTATTTTGCAGGCTGGAATAGGCTTAATTTGGCTATTGACTCAGGCTATTGCGTGCACCACCCGCAAGGGGATTTGAAAAAAATTTCAAAATCAGTTAATACTCAAAGCAGTAACAAATACAGCAATGAATTAGCTTATTGGTCAACAAGTTGGCAAGCCATTGGAAATAAAACAGGCACAACCGAAGCAGGCTCTTCGGGTTCTGCTCTATTTAATATGAATAAAGAAATTGTTGGTACATTAACTAGCGGAGGCTCAAGCTGTTTGGAACCATCTAAAACCGATTATTTTGGAAAATTTTATTATCATTGGAATTTGAATGGCGCAAAACCGAGAAATCAACTTGAAATTTGGCTCGACCCAAATTTAACTGGAATCATTTCAATGAAAGGCAGTTATAAAAATCCTAATTCGTTATCGTTGCCTCAAAATCAGATGCTCAAATTTACGATAAGCCCAAATCCAGCAAGAGAATTTATTTCTCTCGAAATCAGTGGCGATTTTAATTGCAATTTTGAAGTAGCAATTTTTGATATTTGGGGACAAAAACTTCAAACTCATTTTTTAGAGGAAAACGAGAAGAACAAACAAATAGATTTATCTAGTTTAATAAAAGGAACTTACATAATTAAATTAACTTCTGAAAAATATAGCGCATTCCAAAAAATTATAAAAATATGATACACAAATTGTTATTTTATTGAGAAAAAATTTAAAATTGGATTTTTTTTTGCATGTAATTGTACAATATCAAAAAAAATACTGCGCATAAAAATAAGGCAGTATTTTTTTAAAAGAAAAAAAAAATAATTTCATTTGCTTTTTTATAAAAAAAGCTAGTTAATATCTCCAGTTTTGCTAAATTACAAAGCTTCAATAATCATAGCTGAAGCCCCACCTCCACCGTTGCAAATTCCGGCAGCACCATATTTTGCACCGTTTTGCTTCAAAACATTTATCAAAGTTACTAAAATACGAGCACCAGAAGCACCAAGTGGGTGACCAAGCGAAACTGCACCGCCATTAACATTAACTCGTGTACGGTCTAATTCTAAACCAACAATTGCTGCCATTGCTACTGCTGAAAATGCCTCATTAATTTCCCAATATTCAATATCTTCTTTCGTCAGATTTGCTTTCGATAGCGCTTTATCAATGGCTTTTAAAGGTGCAGTTGTAAACCATTCAGGTTCGTGAGCTGCATCGGCATACGAAATAATTTTAGCCAAAGGCTTAATTCCCAATGCTTCTGCTTTTTCTTTGCTCATCAAAATTAAAACTGCTGCGCCATCATTGATGGTTGAAGCATTGGCAGCAGTAATGGTTCCATTTTTGTCAAAAACAGGATTCAATGTAGCTATTTTGTCAAATTTTACGTTTTTAAATTCTTCGTCGGTATCCACTATAACTGTGGCTTTGCGCGAAACAATTTCTACCGGAACAATTTCATTTTTAAAGCGACCGCCTTCGCTTGCCAAGGCTGAACGTTTGTAAGATTCTACGGCATATTCATCTTGAGCTTCGCGCGAAAAATTGTACTTAGTAGCACAAAGTTCTGCGGCATTTCCCATGTGGTAATTTTTATATACTTCCCAAAGTCCATCACGCAACAAACCATCGGTTAATTGCTGATGCCCAAGTTTATTCCCTTTTCTCAACGTTTCTACATAGTATGGAATATTGCTCATGCTTTCCATTCCTCCGGCAAGAACCACTTGATTATCTCCAGTCATAATAGACTGACTAGCAAGCATTACGCTTTTCATTCCCGAAGCACACACTTTATTTACAGTAGTACAGGGCACTGTATTGGGCAAACCACCAAAAAGCGCGGCTTGACGTGCAGGAGCTTGACCCAAATTAGCTGAAATTACATTTCCCATGAAAACTTCATCAATCAAATCGGGCGAAATGCCTGATTTTGACAAAGCCCCTTTTATAGCCGCTGCTCCTAATTTTGTAGCTGAAACTTCTGATAATGAACCAGAAAAACTTCCAATAGGAGTTCTAACTGCCGAAACAATATATACTTCTTGCATGGTATTTTTTTATTTATTGTTAATAATTTGCTTAAATACAAAATAATTTAATTCTCAAAATTTCTATACTATATTTTCCTTTCAAATTCTAATTTCAAAATTTCATTACAACCCAGCAACTAATTTTAAAATTGCCTTTTCATATTTTATATAAAATCCATTTATTTTGAGTATAAAAATAGAGATAATTTAAGAATAACAAAAATAAAAATAAAAAAATAAAGGGCTGACTTTCAGCCCTAAAATAATATAATCTAGTATATACCAATAAATTAAGTAGTATAAATTTTGTTGAATTTTAGATAACATTTTATCAAAAAAATCAACAAAATAATTTTAGCATTTAAAATTGGAAATAAATAAAAGGCTGTAAATCAGCAGAACGCACTTGATAAATCATAAAAAATACAATAACAGAAATTGCACCTTTTACATATATAGATGAATTAATAAACCAATTTTGATATTTTTGCTTAAAACTATCTGAAAGCCAATGCACAGTCATACCAAAAAGAATTACAGCAAATATTTCTTTGTAGGCTAGTATCATGGTAGGAATCAATGAAAAAGTCCAGTCGTTTGCAATTTTAAACATCAGATTATTAGCCTGTTCGATTGAATCTGCTCTAAACCAAATTCGAGTGAAAGAAATAAAATTGAACGTTAAAAAAATTGAATAAAGGCGAACAGGCCAAGTATGATTGCCTTTGAAAGGGCTAATTTTTCGCCAATATTTGTAAACAACAAGTCCGATGCCATTTAGCCCTCCCCAAATTACAAAACGCCAACTTGCTCCGTGCCACAAACCACCTATTAACATGGTGAGCATCAAGTTAATATTGGTATCAATTGCTCTACGTATGCGTGGCGATTTTTTTGCAACCACAACCACAGCAGTAAGTAATAATAAAAACACAGGAACTACCAACCAATGCTTGAATAAAAATGCAACGTAAAGCATTATAATCGAGAACATTATATAACTAAAAATAGAGCCTTTTCGGTTTCCACCCATCGGAATATATAGGTAATCCTTGAGCCAAGTGGAAAGTGAAATATGCCAACGCTTCCAAAACTCGGATACATGCAAAGCCTTATAAGGTGAATTGAAGTTAGTTACAAGTTGAAAACCCATCAAGAGTGCAACACCAATTGCTATATCGGTATAACCCGAAAAATCGGCATAAACTTGCAAAGAGTACCCATAAAGAGCCATTAGATTTTCAAAACCGCTGTAAGCCAAAGGGTTTCCGAAAACTCTATCGACGAAATTAACTGCAATATAATCAGAAATAAACATTTTTTTCATTAAGCCCTTCAATATCCAAAAAATTGCCAAGCCAAATTCATAATGCGTAAGTTTGTAATCCTTGTAAAGTTGAGGAATGAAATCAGATGCTCTAACTATTGGACCTGCAACAAGTTGCGGAAAGAAAGCTACAAAAAAACCAAAGTCGAGCAAGCTTTCTACTGGTTTTAATTTTCCACGAAAAACATCTACGGAATAACTAATTGTTTGAAAAGTATAAAAAGAAATACCTACCGGCAAAATTATTCTATCTACATCAAAATTACCGCCAAAAAAGTTAGCCATTTCAGCAAAATAATTATGAGGCTTGATGTCTAAACCTAATAAATAATTAAGAGAATCGGTAACTAAATAAGAATATTTGAAATAAAAAAGTACAAAAAGATTTACAAAAATGCTTATTGTAACAAGAACCTTTTTCCGAACACTAGATGCACTTTGATAAATAAACCGCGCAAGATAAAAATCCATAACGGTCGAAAATAAAAGAATTAACAAAAATATACCACTGGTTTTGTAGTAAAAAAACAAACTTACAAAAAACAAATAAGCATTTCTAAGGGCTTTTCGTTGGTAAATTAATGAAAAAAATGCAAGCACGATTGCAAAGAACCCCCAAAAGTATAATTGCGTAAAAATAATTGGGTTATGCGCATCAAAAACGAAAATATTTTTTAAATATTCCACTTTTATAAGTAATAAATGTAAATAACTGTTGTTTATTGATAAAGGATATAATTTTCTTTTTCAAATTTCACTAAAAGTCATAAGATATTTCTTCATTTACGGCTAAATGAAAAAAATAAATATTAATTTTACTAAATTATATCTTATGGTTCATTCTGTATTGTCAAATCTGGAAATTTTATAACATATTCTATTTGACTTAGTTCAGACTCTTTGAAACTTTCGGTATAATTATCATACGACTTTAAAAAAGCATTAAACAGCAAATCGGCTTGTAAAAAATATCCGCTTCTACTAAAATGTATTTTATCATTAGCAGTTAAACCCTCTTTGTGCCAAAGAGTTACTGAATTTAATCCACCCATAATACTATAAAAATCCCAAGTAGCCAAATAATGTTTAGTAGCAAGTCTCTTTATTTGCTCGCCAACAAGTGCAGTATTGGGGTTTACCTTTTTTTTGTACAAATAGCTATCATTGGGGACAGTAAGCAAAATAGGAACATTGGGTAGCACTGATTTTATGCGAGTTATAAGCGAATCGTAGTTCGAGTAATAATACTCGGGGTTAAATTTTCGCGAATAAGCATCGTTTGTGCCCAAAGTCATAATTATCCAGTCTGGTTTTAATGCTTTTAGTTGATTTTCAAGTAAATCGCAACGTAAAAATGCTGGAATAGTAGAGCCATTAACGCCAATTCCATGGTAAGTAATGCCCGCCCTATCGGTTTCGAGAGAAATACCATAAAGAGTAAATTGGTTTTGAAGCGTATCGGTTTTAACAAATCCCATTTCTAAAAAATCGACATCTTTTTTGAGTTTATACAGAGTATAACCTTGTTCTTTATTGACTTCAACTATCTCATTCTCTACATTTTGAATAACTAATTGGAACGAAGATTCGTGCACATCGTGCAAAACCTTCACTAAATTGAACGTATAAGGTAAATAAGCATTTTCTTTGAGATAAATATTTAAAGTAGAAGCAGTTGAAGTAGTAGTAGTAGATAAGCCCGACACTCCTAAAGTGCATTTCTTTTTATATTCCACATTACGGCAAGATGTCCAAGTTCCAGTATGTTTTATGTAATAATTTCTTGGAACATTGGTACGCGTTAAGTTATAAGGAAATACAAAGCCTCTGCTACCTTCCAAACCTGGGTGCATTGTTTGCAAACGCTGTGCAAATCTGCTCGGAAGTGCACCTGCCTGTACATGTGAGCCGCCAAAATGCACAATATTTATTTGTCCTTCTCCTCTAAAAATTAGTTCGTCAAATTTTTGATATAAATCCATAAATTCAGAACTATCTTTATAAAATTGTATCTTATTTTTATCGTAATGCACAAAGTCATATAAAGGAATATCGTAAGGATAATCTTGCGCCTTGGCAAAAATAAATGTTAAAATAAATAAAATAACTAAAAATGATTTAGATTTCATAAAATATCTTTTTAAAATACCTGTTTATTTTTAAAACTGATATTATTTGTTCTTTCGTTTCAAATAATCGTTATATTCCATAATCAAAGCATTATAAAATATTTTTGATATAATTTCAGAGCCAAGTCTTGTAAAATGAATAAAATCTTTGCCTGCTAAAGGTGGATCATGGTAAACCCAACTTGGCATGGAATTTTTACCTCCCATGGCTTCGTACATATCCCAATATACCGCATTATATTTGAATGCAGCCCTGCGTAAAGTTGCTGAAATATTTGGAATATTTGGATAAGAAACATAAGTACCTCCCTGATTTCGAGACATATCAGCAGGACCAATTACAATAATCGAAATATCGGGCTTTATCTCGCGAATTACTGCAAGTTGCTTGCCAAACATATTGCCATAATAATCATAATTATCTGTAATATAAGGAGTAACATTTCCACCAAACTCTAAAATTAGCAAACGAACATCTAATTCGGTGAGCATTGCCTTTAGCAATTCCTTGTTTTGGGTTGTAAAAACAAAACCAGCACTTCCTCGTTGAGGAACATTATCAACAGCAATTCCTTTTTCAGCATCAAGACCAATTGCATAAATTTCAGGGCTATCGCCTCCTCTGAACTTAAAAACCAATTTTTCGGGTGAATTTACAGACCATTTTGCTGTCATCAATTGCTTATTGGCAGGAAGTATCTTGTCTTCAATTAGTTGGTCATTAGCAAACAAACTAACTTTTACAGCAGACTGGTTGTAACCATAAAACAATCGAACTTGTTTGTAATAATTATTATTTTGGTAAGCCATATCGGAACGAGAAAATGTAATTGTTCCTGAATAGCCTGATTTTACAGTGGTATCAGTCAAATTTGAACTGGTTGAATCGTTAGAAATACCACGAATTGGCGCAAAACGAGAAAATCCAGCTAAAATTCCGAAACGTTGTCCCTTCACGCTATTAGAATGCTCCATAGTATTGTAACGCAACCAATTACCCGAATTGCTCTGCTTAATTGTAATGCCATAATTATATGGCTGAAGTGCTGGCAAAAGTCCAGGACCGCCACCTCCAAATTGTTTTTGTAAATTTTGCCGAATTACAGATGTTATTCTATCGCCTTCTAGTTGGGAATCACCGTAATGTACAATACGAAGCACTTTTTCTTTGGGATTTTGCAAATCACTAAAAAAATTATCTAGTACTGTTTTGTCATCTCTAGGAAACTGTAAACGCTGAATGGAACTAATGCTTCCAACTTCAATACTCAAAGTATCAACAACTTCCAATACAACCTTAAAATTTTGCGAATCGTTTTTAAAAACATTTCGATATACTATTTGGTCATAATCAAGCAAATAAGATGTATCAACTACATTTTCGCCAATAATGCCATCAATGTTTGCATATCGAATAGATTCTTCAAATAACTGAGATAATTTTGGCATTTCCAATTTCTTATCGTTGCTAATACGAATTCCATCGGCTGGAAAAACCAACATTATTAAAGCGATACTAAAAAAAACACCAAATAAAAATATTAAAGTTTGATGAGGTTTCACTTTTTTTTACAATTTACAAGACTTTCAAAATATTTCTTTTATCATTTAACTCTGCAAAAAACTATCTTTTAAGCCTTTTTATTAAATACTATTTTTCTTTAATTTTCAGAACTTGCCCTACATTTAATTTATAATTCTTGGGTAAGTTGTTTAATTTCATTATTTTTTCAACGCTTGTGCCTTCAAATTTACGTGAAATATCCCATAAATTATCTCCACTTTTTACTTTGTAATAAATATACGAAGACATTTTGCTTACGTCGTTTGAAATTGCAAAGCCAGAGCTCAAAACATCTGCATTTTTGGCTGTGGTATTTGAAGCAGTCGATGATTTTGCTGTTGTAGTAGTTGTATTGGTTTTACCAGCCTTTTTTTGCTTTTCAGAGAAAGACATTGAATTAATATCTTTGTATTTAGATTCTTCATATTGAGGAACATAAATTATAATTTCTTGCCCAGGATAAATCGTCTTTTTTGGCTGCAAATTATTCCACGACTTTATTTCATTGATACTTACATTGTACCATTGCGCAATCAATCCGATATTATCACCCGATTTAATTTTATAAGTCAATTTCGCTTTATTCTTAGGCACTACTTCATCAAAATACTCGGTGCTTGTTTCGCCCGAACTCACTACTTTAGGTGCAATAACCACGGTTTTAGCTACTTGAAAATAAACTGTTGAATTGTAATTGTAAATAGAATCCTCTAAAGCCTTAAACGCTTTTATTTGTTTCGATGAAATTTTCAACGAATTATTGTCATTTACTGGCTGAATAATTCCTACCTTATACTCTGGATTCAAATCCTTTAACTCCTGCATCGATATTTTCAGAACTTCTGATATTTGCCCAAAATGCACTTTCTGTTTTACCACCAAACTATCAATATCTTCTGGCATTTTAATTTTAATAGGCACTATACTATATTCCTTGTAATATTCTGATAAATAAATACTTGCTATAAAAGCTGGCAAATATTCGCGCGAAAACTGAGGCAAAAAATTATAAATTTTCCAAATATTTCGCTCGCCATTAGCACGGCTTATCGCTTTATTTACATTTGCTGCGCCACAAGTATAAGCAGCAATAGCTAAATGCCAATCGTGATAAATATCGTACATTTCTTTCAAGTACTTGGCTGCAGCCAAAGTCGATTTTTTCACATCGCGCCTTTCGTCGGTATAGCTACTGATATTCAGCCCATAACGCTTTGCAACAGGATAAGAAAGTTGCCAAATACCCGATGCACCTGTTTGAGAAATTGCTGCCGGAAAAAAAGAAGAACCAGTCATCGCAATATATTTCAATTCTAAAGGAAGCTTATATTTTTTTAATGTTTCTTCAAAAAAAGGTTCGTAATAATCAGACAAACCTAACATTGCTTCTACCTTAGTTCTATTGAGTGGATCAACATAAAATTTTATAAAAGAATTTACTTGATTATTAAACGTTAGTTCAACGTAACTTTGGATTTTTCCTAATTTTTTCTTCACCAAAGAATCAGAAATTACAGGAGTTTTTTTTGCCGAATTATTTTTCCGTCCAGTTATTGCTTTTTCTACATAAGTTATTTTTGCCAAACTATCCAAGTTTGTAATAAACAAATTATTTTCAAAACCATAACCATTCAAAACAGCACCCGAATTTGCATCGGAAACTGTTTGAGCCGATGAAAGAATAGGCAAAAACAAAAATGTAATCAATATATATTTCAAATTCATATTTTTCAATTAAGCCTCTCAAACCTTTATTTAGAGCTTCTAAAAAATTAGATTTTCAAAGGTGAAGGGGAATTTTAAAACCGCCGTTTAGTACTAAAAAAGTCCATTTTAAAATTAACTAACATCAAAGAAATAGTAATTTTTAGAAATCTCCTATTGTGAGAAACAATGTAACACTATTGTATTATATCAAAACAAATTGGGTTTGATAATTAGCATCTGAAAAGAAACGCTATTTTGCGATAGTTTGGAATTTTAAATCGTCATTTATGAGATAAAATGCAATTTAAAAATTTCAAAATGCCTTAATTTGTAGTTTTCTTTCAAACGCTATGTTAAATACGTTTTATTTTAATTTTATCGCCCGGATTTATTCTGCTCTCCAAGCTCAAATTGTTCAGCTTCAAAATATCAGAAGTGCTAATATTTTCAAATTGTTGCGATATTTTCAAAAAATCATCTCCTTGTTTTACTGTATAATACAGAAAATTTTCGGAAATATTTCCGGTACCCGAAATATTCAAATTTTCTTGCAGTTTTTGAGTCGAAGCTAAAGCTGTATTTTCAACTGCTTTATTAGGGTTATAAGCATAAATTTCCTTCTCTTTTTGCAAAAAAGCAGTTGTGTGTTCCAACGACAAGCGAAGTGTATAGCCCTCTGGTGCTGCAGGAATTACGTCTTTTTTATATTGAGGATTCAGCTCTTTTATTTGTTCGATAGGAATGCCTAAAACTGCCGAAATTTGAGAAAAAGCAAGGGTTTTGTTGGTTATCATCAATGTATCAGATGCCAGAGGTAATTTAAAAGAAAGTGGTACTATTTTATGCTCTTTGTAATAATTCATTATATAAGTAGCACCAATATAAGCAGGAACGTAATTCTGTGTTTCTTTGGGTAAAAATTGCGAAATATACCAATAATCTTGACTACCTCCAGCCTTTTTAATTGCTCTATTCACGTTTCCGGGTCCACAATTATAAGCCGCCAAAGCCAAAGTCCAATCGCCATAAATTTGAAATAAGTTGCTCAAATAGCGAGCCGCTGCATGAGTCGATTTTATTGGGTCAAGTCTCTCATCTACAGATGAATTGATATTCATTCCATAAGCTCTTCCGGTAGGATAAATAAATTGCCACAAGCCAGCAGCTTTTGCTCTTGACATGGCAACTGGGTTAAGTGCCGATTCGATAATTGCCAAATATTTCAATTCCAAAGGAACACCATAAGCATCAAAAATCTCTTCAAAAATAGGAAAATAAAACTCTGCTCTACCCAATAAACGCTGAACTGTTATTACCGATTTACGGCGTGTATAACGCTCTATATATTCCTTAACTTTCTCATTATAAGATAAATTGATAACTGTTGAAATATTTTTGAGTCGTGCAATATAAACAGAATCGGAACATGCAATAACTGACGAATCGCGAGCCCAATTTTCCTCATAATCATACACTTGCGTTCCGATATTTGTAAACCACAACAACGAAAGACTGTCTATCTCATTTGTCTTTCTGCCCACATTATCAATACCATAAGGAATATAAGGCACAAGTGCATCGGGAATAAGCACAACCGATTCTTGTAAATTTGCTTGCTGAATATCATTTAAAACTTTGGTGTGCAATTCTGAAATAAAACTATTTATAAAGTACTTGTTTTCAGAATTTTCCATGTAGTTAACAAATAAACTGTCGTACCGATTTGCATCAAAACTAAGTTTCAGTTCAGAATTTGTTTTTTCTACTTGTGCTTTTGCTATATTATTAAAATTTAATGTTATAACAATTAATAAAAGTACAATTTTTCTCATATTTAATTAATTTTCAACATATTTCACTTTTTACTAAAAAAATGAAATGTGTTCGTTTATAATATCTTCTTAAAAATTAAAAATTCAACGAAACTTTTATCCCAAAAGCTGTTGAATTCACAAAATCTATGTTATTTATTAGTATTGGCTGCGTTTTTAAACTCAAATTGGGGCTAACATCAAAGGTAAAAAAATGCGCATCTACATTGGCATCAATGATATTAAGCGCATGTAAACCCATAGTAACCAAAAACATAAGGTCTCGGCTACGCTTATACGAATCTTTCACATTTTTCAAATATTCGGTGCGCCCTGCACCGTATAGCTCTAGCGTTGACGCATCGCCCGCTACGTAAAGTCTATAAATATCTTTTACGTACAAATATTGTTTATTATTAAAAGAAATTGCATAAATAGAAGCAGTATAAGCTCCCCAAATGATAGGAATTTTCCAATATTTTTTATTGTAATATTGACCTAAACCCGGTATAATTGCCGACAAAATTGCGGCTTTCTTGGGCGAATGGAAATCTACCGAAGCAGAATCTTTTTCAGATTTCACTTCGATTTTGTTACTTTTTTGAGCTTGTAAGTTCAAACTCAAAAAAGCAATAATTAAAACAATCGTATATGGTAATAATTTATTCAAATAACTTTTTTATAAAAATTAGTTCTCTGACAATTGATTAAACATTTTTACTAATTCTTCAAACTCCTCGTCGCTATTAAAAGGTATAATAATTTTCCCTTTTCCTTTTGCATCAAGCTTCAAATCAATTTTTTGCTTCACGCGCTGAGCCAATTGTTTTTTAAAATTCGAGAAATTTTCAGGCAAAGTTGTTACTGGTTTTTTATTAGGAAGTTTCAACAATTCCTCTTCGCTTGCGCCTTTTACAAGCAATTCTGTTTTCCGAACCGAAAGTTCTTCGTTTATAATTTTAAAATAAATTTTGAGCAATTCATCATGGTCTTCAAGCGCAACAAGTGCTCTTGCGTGCCCCATACCTATTTTTTTATCGCGAATACCAATTTGAACTTCTACTGGCAATTTTAACAACCGCAAATAATTTGATATTGTTGCTCTGTTTTTGCCAATTCTCTCACTCATAGAATCTTGCGAAAGCTGACATTCGTCAATCAAACGCTGGTACGAAATTGCAATTTCGATAGCATTTAAGTCTTCGCGCTGAATGTTTTCAACCAAAGCCATTTCGAGCATCGATTGGTCGTCAGCCTCGCGAACGTAAGCCGGAATTGTTTTCAAACCTGCCTGAAGCGCAGCTCTATAACGCCTTTCGCCGGAAATTATCTGAAAATAATCGTCAAGCTTTCGTAGTGTAATGGGCTGAATGATACCCAGTTTAGCAATAGACTGAGTTAATTCATCTAAGGCTTCTTTTTCAAAATTGGTACGAGGTTGAAACGGATTAGCTTTTATTTTACTCAAGTCAACCTCATTTACAGTGCCTAAAGCCTCTATTTCTGATGCTTTTTCGTACTTATTATCATCTATTAAAGCACCAAGCCCTCTTCCTAAAACACTTTTTTTTGACATTTATATTCTATTTGTTAATTTTTTTAGATATGCTTACAATTTAAAGATTTTCCAGAAAAAATTACTTAGATTCCTCTAATTCAGCTTGTTCTCTTTTAACAGCTTTTTCTAAAATTTCTTTTGCCAAATTCAAATAACTTACAGCACCTTTTGAGCTGGCATCGTGCAAAATTACGGGTTCACCAAAACTTGGTGCTTCGCCCAATTTTGTATTTCGAGCAATAATTGTTTCAAAAACCATATCAGAAAAATGTTTTTGAACTTCTTCAACTACCTGATTAGCAAGCCTTAAACGAGAATCATACATGGTAAGAACAAAACCTTCGATGTCTAATTTTGTATTGATTCTATTTTGAACCATCTTAATAGTATTCAATAACTTACCAAGCCCTTCGAGTGCAAAATATTCACATTGCACAGGAATAAGAACAGAATCCGCAGCACTTAAAGCATTCAGAGTAAGCAATCCTAAAGAAGGAGAGCAATCTATTAATATATAATCGTATCTATCTCTTAATTTATTGATAATTTTATCTAAGATTTTTTCTCGTTCGTCGATATTAAGCATTTCTATTTCTGCACCAACCAAATCAATATGTGAAGGAATCAAATCAAAACCTTCCGTTTTGGTAGGCAAAATCACCTCGGTTGGCTCCATGCCATCAATTAAGCAATCGTAAATATTTTTTTCAATACTTTTTAAATCAAAACCAGTTCCTGAAGTAGCATTTGCTTGAGGATCAGCATCTATAAGTAGAACTTTCTTTTCAAGCACGGCTAAACTTGCTGCTAAATTTATAGAAGTAGTGGTTTTTCCAACGCCTCCTTTTTGATTTGCAATTGCAATTACTCTTGACATGATAATTTTGTTTTATATTATTAATTAGTATGTTACCTATTGTTAATTAAGTTTGAATTTCCGAAAAATGAATCTTTTTCTAATAATTACAACTTCCAGTAAGTTTTATAATTCAATCGCCAAAGTTAAAATTTTTTTATTAAATTCAAGTACAATTTCCAGTTTTAACAGAAAAATAATAGCACTCTTTTTTCCTCCTTTTATTGTAATCTATTATTTAAAAGGGATTTAGATATTCTTAATGGTTTCTTTTTTTCCAAATATATTAAAAAAAAAGTTAAATTTTCTGGTGTTTATTTAACATTTCAAAACTCTAAAAAAGTCCTTTTTTGTAATTATTTTTTTTCATTTTTTTTTGAAAGAAAATAGAATAAACACAAGTTAGATAAAAATAAGATAAAAATCAAATTCAGAATACAATTAATATCAAAACTTTACAATAAATAGAGGTTTAATTTTCTATTTTTTTTGAAAAGAAAACAATGCTTTTTAAAATTTCAAAAGACTAATATACAGATAACTAACTAATTTTAAAACAAGACAGAAATTTCGCAAACAAACTAATAATAAAAAGAGAATTGAAATTTTAAAAAAAGGAAATAACTCGTTAGTTGAAATTTTTTAAAAGAAATTAAACTAAAAACGAAACGAATTTATTGAATTAGTTGTAATTTTGCAACCTATCAATTTTCGGGAAAAAAAAATTGAATAGATTAGTTAATTATAAAACAATCAATAATTTAACAAAATATAACGAAAGGAGAAACGAAATGTTTGGAGACTTTATGAATAAAATGCAAGAAGCTCAAAAGCAAATGGAAGTGATAAAAAAAAGGTTGGAAGGCGTTTATGTAGAAGGAGTTGCAGAAAATGGTTTAGTAAAAGTAACAGCAAATGCCAATAAAAAAATAATAAATATTTCTATTAGCAACGAAATTTTGAACGACAAAGAAGCAGTAGAAGATTTGCTAATAGTAGCCATAAATAAAGCCCTCGAAAAAGCTGAAAATGTGAACAATAGCGAAATGGGAAGCGTTGCTCAAGGTATGATTCCGGGTTTATTCTAAACTATCGGGGAGTTGATAGCTTACCAAATTTTTATAAATCTCAAAACCCACCCAAGCATCGGTTGCTGCATAAATTTGCTGTTCTTTGGTGAGGTTTTGGTTTTCCCAATTTGAAAGTTGTTGCGATTTTGAAATACGAAAATTAAGCACAATTCCACTCAATTTTTTCAGCGAAAAGTTCTCAATACCAAATTTTTTCACAAAAGTTTGCAATTCGATAAATCCAGCTGCCTCAAAGTAACTCAATTTTTGAAGTGCCTTAATATCATCATGAATGGCAACACCAGCCTTAA
The DNA here is from genome assembly GCA_020047755.1 of Bacteroidota bacterium. GTDB lineage: Bacteria > Bacteroidota > Bacteroidia > Bacteroidales > JAIFNL01 > JAIFNL01. The sequence continues at coordinate 12,546 of JAIFNL010000268.1, read as the reverse complement.
TAATTTGAGGGTTTCGTAGCAAACGTGCCAATTTTTTTGGCAATCCGATTTGTTTTAGTTTAAATAAATATGCTTTTTTGCCGGTAGAAAGCTGCAAAAGAGCAACTTGGTTTACATTGCCTTTTTTAAACGAAGGACGTGTTTCGGTATCAAAGCCAAGGATTTGCTGTCTTTCCAATTCTGGCATAATTCGGTTGAATGTGCTATAATCGCCTATTTCAACTATCTCGCCATCAAAAAATTTCAAGGGCAACTCACTCAATTCTTCGTTTGATATGGTCTTTTTAAGTTCCAACGTTTTTATTTTTATCAAAGCAATATAAATTCACTACAAACGGCATAATATTCTGAATATCATAGTTTATAGTAAAAATAGTTACAAAATTAATTTATCAAAAATTTATAAAACAAACTGTATTTTAATATTTTGCTTATCGCAACAAATCTAATTTTAGAATTTTTTTTTATTCGTTTAATTAATAATCGAAAAAATCAGCTTCTTCTTTTTTGTTAAAAAAATTATCGACCCAGTTTTTCTGCTTATTATCAGCAAATTCCATTTTTTTCTCGTCACTGGAATCTTCTTCTATTTCATCTAAACCAAAAACAAGTTGATGAAAATTTGCTACAATTGCCAACACTTTTTGCCCCCACGATTGCTGAAAATTTTGAGTACATTCCCACAAAGCTTCCTCCATGCTGTCGTTAGAACCTAATTGATAGATACTTATAAAATCTTTCAACTCCTGATACACATCAGCAAAACACTCCGAAATACTAAAACTAGAATGGTCTAATGTATTTTGTGCCAATAAATCAGTTACTTCCACAAAACCATCGTAATTACCAAGTTTTTCGGCAATCCGCTCTTTTATCAAATTCCAATCGTACTCGGTTACAAATTTTTCGGCAAAAGAATCTGTCAAAGTATCTATTTTTGGCAAAAGTACCGCTTTTAAATACAATAAAGGCAATAGTTTTAATGATTTATCAAAAAAATCGTTCCTTTTATAATTGTCCGATTTCTCCAAAAAACCACAATATTCGCCAGCTACTGTTACAAATTCTAAAACGCCTTTGGAATAAATCAATTCATTTTCCAATTCGCTATCGAAATAATTATCCTGAGTCATCTAAATTTTGAAAATTTGAATAACTTGCTGTGAATTAGAAAAATAAGAATTTCTAAAAATTACTTTGCCTAGCTCGAATTTAATTTTACAAACCATTTTTTATTCTAAAATTTCGGTTTCAAATTATTTTCGTTTTTTTTGAAAATTTAATTTTTAGAAAACTTTATTAGTGTTTGAAAGAAAACAACAAATTCTAAAACAACGCAAAAAAATGCGCTTTCTTTCAAACACTCTCTAAATTCTCTAATTTACGCTAAAATTATTCTGCTGTTTTATCTGTTGAATCTTCTACTTGTTCTTCCTTATTTTCAGCATCTTGCGTTTCATCAAACTTGAGTAGCTCAAATTTTTGCAACAAGTTATACCAAGTTATAAGTCTTTTAATATCTGACACATAAACTCTTTCTTTATCGTAATCAGGCAAAACACTAGTCATGTATTTTTTCAACAATTCTGGCTTCTCGCTTGGCTTTATCGAAGCCTCTGCACCATTTTCTTTATCAAAAATCAGTTTAAGAATTTTAGATAATTGAACTTCTGAATCTTGCGTGTACATTGCAATATCTTCGAGTGCACTAATTTTTGAAGTGGCATAAGCCGGCATACGTTTTTTAGTCTCCAAGTGTTCCACTATGATTGCATTTTTTGAATGCGTTATTAGTTTAAACAAGCCTGAATGACCTGAAATTGATAAAATTCCTTTTAAATCCATAAAAATTTTATTTTTTTTATCGAAACTTATTTTTTTAGCCTACAAAAATATAAAAATAATTGTAGCTTAAAAAATATCTTAGACAAATTGTGTAAACTGAAAATTTATTTAAAACAAAAACAACTAATTACCAATATTTTAACAAAAAAATATTTTTGCTCTTTTTTTCTATTTTCCTCTAAAATTTGAAAAAACAAAGTCTTTGAAAAACGCTAAAGTTGTGTAAAAAAATTACTCGGCACAAATTGATTCCAGTTTCCTCGGTAAGTTTTATTTTCATTACTTACATCTAGCAACTTCAAAAAATCATCGCGCTCCCACTCCTCTGCACCTAGCGACAGTAAATGAGTTGTAGTAGTCTGAGCATCAATATAATGGAAGTTAAAATACCTTGCAATTTTAACCAAATAATAAAACGCAACTTTAGAAGCATCAGTTTGTAAGTGAAACATCGACTCCCCAAAAAACGCACTACCCAACGAAATTCCATACAAACCACCTACCAAACGATTATTCAAATAGGTGCCAATGCAATGAGCAAAACCATCGTAATACATTTGTATATAAGCATTTATCATTTCAGGTGTAATCCAAGTTCCATCCTGCCCAGCTCGCTTTGTTTTTGAACAATTCTCTATAATTTGTTCAAAATCAGAATCAATTTTTACCTCAAATTTTTGCTGCTGAATTGTTTTTTTCAAACTTTTGCTAAGTTTAAATTTTTCGGGAAATAAAAGTAATCGCGGATTGGGCGACCACCAAAGCAAAGGATAACCTTCTGAGGGCCAAGGAAAAATGCCATTAGAGTAAGCCAAAAGCAAGCGCTCTTGCGACAAATCACCACCGATGGCTAAAAGTCCATCTTCTTCGGCATAATCGGGGTTAGGAAAAATAAATTCGTTTGTAAGCTGAAAAACCATGTAAAATTATAAAAAGCTATTTATCAATAAATTATGTATTTTCAATACCTGAGGAATTACTAATTGAGTTTCATCGTTATAAATTACAAAATGGCTTTGCCGCATTTTTTCTTCATCGGGCATTTGACTCGAAATTCGGCGCAAAACTTCTTCATAAGTTATCTGCTCTCTTTTCATAACTCTCTGTATTTTAATTTCTTGTGGTGCATAAACACTTATTATTTTATCAACCTGCGTATTGGCTCCACTTTCAAAGAGAATTGCTGCTTCTTTTAATGTATAAAGTGCTGATTTATTGATTTCTAACCAATTTTCATAGTCCTTTTTTACAGCCGGATGAATGACCGAATTTACAAACGCCAAAGCCTCCGAGTTGTTAAAAATCAACCGAGCTAATTTTTTTCTGTCCAACATGCCATAGGAATAAATTTCGTCGCCAAATTTTGCTATTAATTGCGATTTTACTTCATTATTTTTGTTTGTAATTACAGCAGCCGCAATGTCGGCATAATATATTGGAATATTTAAGGTTTCAAAAACCTTACAAATAGTTGATTTCCCGCTTCCTATACCTCCTGTTATTCCTATTTTGAGCATCTCAATTTTCTTTTTATTTTATTTCAGTAAATTTATGCGCAAGTTATTTTTCCAACAAATATTCTACTTTTTTTGGCGAAAATTTTAAATTAAACGCAAAAACAGAATAATTTTCCATGTTAATTCTAAGAGTCTTAGTATTTTCGTTAATATCCTTATAATCAACAGTAAATTTAAAATCTTCAGGTTTAACCTTTAAATAATTGCTTATTGATATATTAAATTGAATATAAGCAAATTGAGGGAATAATTGCAATTGATAATTTGGTGGTAAATTTAGAACTTCGATAGGAATATTCATGGTTTTTTCAGTAAATTCTTCTACCGGAACAAGTACATTTACCTGTGTTTTCTGATATTCTAAACCTTTTTTTTGTTTCAAATCGCAAGTAATTTTCAAATTTTGCTCCACTCCAATAAACTCATACGCCTCGGTCGAAACAAAATCAATCTTATCAATCAGGTTTTTTCGACCCGAAATAAAGATACTGTCAGGTGTAACTACTTCAGGTGCAGTCTGATAAAATTGTTGCTTAAAATCTAATTTTAAATTAACTTTAATTGGAACTTTTTTAGAAACAGTATTTTCGTAATAAAAAATAATAGAATCGGGCTCGATAGTGATAATTTTAAAATCTCCCCCCAAGTGTCCCGAAACTAAATTTTTGAGCTTGTAGGTTTGTAAAAGTAAAGTTAAACTATCATTTTTTAAGCGTTTTATGTACTTTGAGTCTGAATTTATTTTAATATTACTTCTGAAAATAGTAGAATTGTACTCGAGAATTTTGAAGCCACGTGAAGTTACTTTAACATCAAGCAGTCCGGTGTAATTATGCCCAGATGTAAATGTCTTATTTTCAGAAAGATTAACAAACTCTAAAGGTACTTTAATATAGCTTGTATATTCTTTGTCGAGTGCATTTAAAAACCAAAAAATTGTTGATAAAAAAAGAAAAAACAAAAAAACCAAGTACTTTTTTTGAAGTTTGAAATTTTTGATTTCTTTTAGTGTTAAAAGATAAATTATTTTTAACCGTTTTCTCACATCAACAACTTTTTTTATTGAAAAAAAAAATGTAAATTATTTTGTATGTGTATTTTTTTTGAAATTACACAAAAATAATTTACATTTCATTTATTACCAATTATTTATTTTGCCCCAAAAGATTGGTGCTATCTAAATTTATTGCTGATTTATCTACGCGCAATTTTACATCGTTATCTACATCTAATACTACAATATTGTCTTTAATATCGACTATTTTTCCGTAAATTCCTCCTATTGTAATTACTTTGTCGCCTTTTTTGAGTTCATCTCTAAACTTTTTAAGCTCTTTTTGCTTTTTTACTTGAGGTCGTATCATAAAAAAATAGAATACTACAATAATAAGAATTAATGGCAAAAAGGTCATTAATGGATTTGCTTGTTCACCTCCTTGCGAGGGAGTCATCAAAAAAATTGTTAATAAATTATGAATCATTTTTTAAAATTTATATTAAGTTAAACGTTTTATTTTTAATTGCGTAAAATCAAATTATAACATTGATTATTATTTATTTGGAACGATTATTTCTGCTACAAAATGCACTTCAACTATTTTTTCGACCGAATTGGTAATTAGCACCACACTTTTCTGTTGCTTTCCAAAACGTCCTGAGCTGTCGAAAGTTACTTCTAATTGACCTTCGGCACCTTTGGCAATTGGTTCTTTTGTCCATTTAGGAACAGTACAACCGCAACTTGCCCTTGCCGAGTTAATTATAAGTAAATCTTCGCCCTCGTTCTTAAATTTCATTGTGTATTTTACAATTTCGCCTTGTTGTATTTTTCCTAAGTCGTAAGTCTCTTTTTCAAATACACATTTTGAATTAGCTCCCGCTTCCTCTGCAAATTGAACGGGTTCTTTTTCAGGCATTTGTGCTTCATTGCCAACAGGCTCCGATTCTGAATTACATGCAGCAAAAACAATCAAAAAAAGAAGCAAATAAATGTTTTTTTTCATACCTCGATTTATTTTATTTTTTTATCAAATTAATTCAATTCTTATAAAAAAAAAGATAAAATTAGATAGTGCTTGAAAGAAAATTGCCGATTTAAAATATTTGAAATTTTAAAACCGCAACTGCAGCCAGAAAACGAAAATTTTAAAATAACGCAAAAGGTGCGTTTTTTTCAGGCACTATATATTTTCAATTTGTTCGAACTTAATAGCCAAAACTATATGAACCATAATGATATACAATTTATTCTTTCAAACCTCTGCCTACTTTCTTTACTTTTTGATTGCTTTTAAGTTCTTCAATACAATTTTCGAGTACTCCGTTGATAAATTCACTACTTTTCTCAGTGCTATAAAATTTTGAAAGCTCAATGTACTCATTCATACTTACTTTGATAGGAATTAACTCAAAGTTAGATATTTCGGAAATTGCCATAAGCAATATTAAAATGTCCATTTGAGCTATACGCTCTAATTCCCAATTCTTTATATGCTTATCAATCAGTTCTTCGTACTGCTTTTTATTCAAAAGAGTTTTACGAATTATATTTTTCGCAAAATCGATATCTTCTTCATTACTAAATGTTTGAACCAACCGTTTCATGTGAGTATTGCCTATTTTCATGCCTTCGATACTTTTGATTAGCATACTCAATACAAATTCAAAATCATCGTTCCAATAGATGCTCATCTCTTCGAGTGCTTGCACCAAATACTCATTTTCAGCAAAAATACTTTCAATTATTTGAATAACAAACTCTTGGTCATCGCTATATTTTGAGGTTTCTGCCGAAGACATGTAACTTTGATATAACTCACTTTCCATTAGAGTATTAAATACACTTCTAACAAGCTCTTCGTTGGTATTCCAAGTTAGTTTCTGGCGTTGAACATATTCAATATATTGCTGATTGTCAGTTAATTGCCTGATAATTTTATTATCTACAAATCGCCTATTAGGATTCAAATCTTCTTTCGTTGGCAGACGTTTGTTTTTAGCTTTTTCAATTTTTTCCTCAGCCAATTTCACCATTTCAGCCAGCAAAGCTATGTGCAAGAAAAATAAATCATACGATTTACTTATACTAAAAAATAATTCTTTTTCAGCTTGATTTATTGATTTTTCGGTACTTTGCATGTACGAATAAAGTACTTGCATTGCCTTAATACGTAGAAGTCTTCTACTAACCATGTAATTCGATATAGTTAATAATGAATAATTTACAAATTTACTTTGTACAACCTAATGCCTTAATCTTATTTTGAGGGTACAAAAATAAAAAAAATACTCAAACCAATAAGTTAAAATATCAAAATTTATAGTATTAAAATCATGCATTTGCTTTAAAAATTTGGATAACAGATAGTTAAAACTGAAAAAAACTTATAATTGGTCTTATTTAGGTTTGTTGAAATAATTAGGTAAAAAATTACTTTTTCTTTTCAATGTATTTCAAAGAAAATTTAAGCTTTTTTTGATAAATTATTTAATTATACTTTACTAAATTTTAAGTTCTTTATTTTAAAACAATTATCTGAAAAAATGCGGAAAAAATTAAATGAAAATAATCATCAGTTAGGCTGGTGAAAGGTAATGAAATGAAGCATTTGCAAAAGAAAATGCTCATTACTAAATTAATGTATTAAAATGTTACGGGTAATGACTAAAATAAATCGTCTGTATTATTATCAATTATTTATTTTAAAATAATGTGTATTTTATTTGTTTATAATTTTTTTTTCGTATATTTGTATTCTAAATTATTCGATATTATTAAGAAAAGGAAGTTGGTAAAATACAATTTTATCAAAGCGGGTATGAAATATTTGCCCTAACATTTTAATAAGGTCAAAAATTCTAATTAATTATAAAATAAACATTTATCTACAAAAAAATTCAATTATAAGAAACGAATTTGGAGATAGTAGTTAAACGCAATCAAGAAGAACTAAAAAGAATTGTTTTAAAATACAGAAATGAGCTCAACAAACGAAATGCACACTTTTGGTGATAATAATATCCTATTTCAAGATGTTAATGCACGCGATATTAATATAATAACAGGGCATGAAGAGAATTTGGAAATACGCGAAGAGAAAAAAATAGTAGCCGAGCATTTAGCTCTTTCATTTAATCTACTCTCCAAATTGCAAGGTAGAAAATTAAATTCGGAAGAAGAAAAAGAGGATATTGATGAAAGTGAATTTGATGGCATCAACTGGGACGATTTACTGGAGGCTATCGAAATAGGAAACTGCGTTTTGTTTATAGGGCAAGATATTTCAAGCGATGGCGAAGGCAATTCGATTCATGAATCCTTTTATAAAAGCATTAGCCAGCGGAAAATTGAATATGATGAAAAGGACGGTTTTTTTATGCCCGGTGCAGATAAACAAATAGAAACCAAAGCGTTGAGTTTTTATGGAAAGAAATTTCAAAAAAATAATTTAGAAACCAATGAGGTTTTGACAAAATTAGCCGAAATTCCTTTTTCATTAATTGTTCCGGTTTGCCCAGATGATTCGATGCACCAAATTTTCAAAAAATTCAACAAAAAACATTCCTTTTTATTTTACAAACCCAAAGAAAAGCAAAAAATAGAAACTCCTACTGTTGAGAAGCCCGTTATTTACAATTTGCTGGGAAATGCGGCTTCCGATGGCAAATATATATATACTCACGAGCAATTCTATAATTACATAAATGAGGATCAAGAAAGTAAATTGCCTTTGGAAATCGAAAATAAAATAAAAAATGTACCACTTTACTTATTTATAGGTATTGATTTTAACCGCTGGTATAACCGTTTACTTTTGTTTACTCTAAATTTATATCAAAACTCGGAAGCTTATACTTTCAATTCGAAAAAAATTAATGAATATACCCAAATTTTTATTGGAAAACAATTCAATATTTTGGATATCGAAAGCAAATACAACAATTTTGTAACTGTTTTATTAAAAAAAACAAAACGTTTAGGTATTGGACTATCCTTATTTGATACGTTTATTGAAAATACGAAAAACGATCTTATTCAAATAAAAGATGATGCAAAGAAATCGACCAGTTACATAGAACTTGCAAATATAACGGAGCGAATTGAAAGCATACATGAAATGATTGGTAAGTTGCTCTAAACAAAATTACTAAAATTAATTTTGTGGTGAGGTTTCAATATGTATTGCTTAAAAAATCTAATTTTAAAAGAAGTCGCTAAAAAATAAAAACGTGTTTTAACTATAAAAAAATGCAAAAACGAAGATATCCGGGTGTTTCACCTTTCACAAGTGAACAAAAAAATATTTTTTTCGGAAGAGATGAAGATATTAGTAAATTAGAAAAATTTATCTCGTTAAGAAATCAAATACTACTTTATTCTAAGTCTGGTGTAGGAAAAACATCGCTCTTGAATGCGGGCGTATTGCCCAAATTGGAAGATAAATACTCCATTTTAAAAATACGTTTTAATGCTTTTAACGAAAAAAAGGAAGAAATAGAAAATCTAACACCGTTAAAAAAAATTATCAATATTATTGAAAACACCTTTAATGTGTCCAAACGTTTGACTATTTTAGACGAAATAATAAAAAACGAGGAAAATCGCACACTCTGGTTTTATTTCAAAAAAATACAACTTATTTTTGGCGATAATAAGAAATTTCTTTTGGTTTTTGACCAATTCGAGGAACTGTTTAGCTATCCTGAAAACGAAATTAACAAATTTAAAGAAGAGCTTCAAGAGCTAATAAACGATAATTTGCCCAATATTGTAAAAGAATTTATTGTTGAAAATGCTGAAAGAGAGAAAGAAACAGATATTTTGTACGAAGAGCTAAATTCAAAAACGGTGTTTGTAATTAGAGCTGACAGATTGAATTTGCTCAATAAGCTGACTGACAAACTACCCAATATTCAGAAAAATTTTTACGAGCTAAAACCTCTCACTAAAGAGCAAGCAAGGGAAGCCATTGTGAAGCCGGCACTAGATGCAAATCCTTTTGAATCAAATTCTTTTGAATTTGAAGCAACGGCTATTGAAAAAATAATTGAAAAATTGAGCAATAATATCAATCAAAATATAGAGACGACCCAATTGCAAATTGTTTGTCAACGGATAGAAGAAAATGTTTTAAACACTGAAAATGACAACTCAAAAACAATAGTAAAAGAAACGGATTTACCCCAATTTAAAGATATTTTTTTGAATTTTTACGAACGTTCGGTTGCCATTGCAGTTAATCTGTTAAAGAACATTTCTGATTTTAATAAAAACCAACTCATTAAAGATATTTATAAGTTTATTGAAGACCAACTGATTAAAAACCATCAGCGAATTTCGCTTGATGTAAATATTTGTAATACGTATGTGAGCCAAGAAATATTAAACGCACTAACTAATACTTACTTACTGCGTTCCGAACAAAATACAGTAGGTACTTTTGCTTACGAACTTAGCCACGATACGTTAATAGAACCTATTTTGGATTCGAGAAAAAGAAGAATACAAAAAGAAGAAGAGGATAGAAAAATAGAGAAAAAAAACAAAGAAATTTTAATAGCAAAAATGAACGCAGAACAAGAAAAAATGGAACGAAGAAAAGAAAAAAAACGACAATACACTTTGATTACTATCATAAGTGCTGCTTTAATTATCTCGATAGGTTTTGCTATTTTTGGATATAAAAATATGAAAGAAGCCGAAATTGCAAAAGAAAAGGTGGAAAAAGCGAACGAAGATTTGAGAAACAATGCAATTAAAAGCATTAACAGAGAAGCAGATATTTTAAAACAAAACAAAAACTACAAAGAAGCAATTGACAAATATATTTACTTGCGCGATACAATTTTGAACGATAAAGCAAACAAAGAAATACAAGACAGCATAAAAAAATGCGAAGAATTGGTAAATAACTCCAAAGACTTTGAAAAAATACTGTCAGAAGCCGAAATGTATAAAGAAAAAAATAAGGAGCTTTCGCTTTCGCTTTGCAGGCAAGCTTTGGCTCTAAATGTAAACAACCAAGAAGTTATTACAATATTAGCTTCGCTAAAGTCAGAATTTAAACAAGAAGCCGATGACGCTGAATTACTTGCAAAAAGACTAAAAAGTATAGACCCAAAAGATGCACTCAAAAAAGAATCGTTAGCTAAACAGCTTAGACTAAGAGTACATGAAATTGATGTATTAATTGGAAAAAACAAGAACAACTAAAATCACAAAATACTAAAACACAACGATATGAAAATTAAAATACTATTTGTCTTATTGATTTTTGTGTACAAAGTTAGCGATGCACAACAATTTGATTATAAAGATTACATGGACAAAGCTGACGATTTTCACAAAGAAGGAAACTTTATCGAAGCCCTAAAATACTATAATTTTGCAGATTTAAGCACCCAAGATTTTGAATTAAAAAAGCTGTGCCTAGAAAAAATAGAAAAATCGGCAAATTCATTAAAAATACAGCTCGATAGTTTAAAATTGGTAAAAGCATTAACCGATTCGCTAACCACAAACATAGAAGAAGCAATATTCTCAAGTGCGGCATTGAAAAACAATAGCAAATCGTACTGGAATGTGTGGTCGTATGAAAGTATTGATACGCTAGATTTTTCGTATTCGATGATAGAACGGATACCAGCGGAAGTAAAAAAATGTAGTCGGTTGAAAAGCATCGATTTGAGGGGAAATCCAAATCTAAAAATTCAAGATTTTTTTAAAATTATAGAGTATCTTCCTTTTTTAACCGATATTAAATTAAGCATAGATTCTATTAGTAAAATACCTCAAGAATATAGTAATAAAATAACAGGTATCGAATTTTCAAATACAGTAGATAGTGCGTCAATGGCTCAAATTGAATCACTTATAAATTTAAAATCGATTCAAATAATAGGCACAAAGGAGAATCCGAAACAAATTGAACTGCCCAATTCTTTTTTCTTATGCTCGAAACTCGAAGTTTTAAATTTTTCATTTTGTAATTTAAAAGAAATTCCTCAACAAATTATTCGTTTCAAAAATTTAAAAACACTTATAGCTAACAACAACCAAATAAGCAATTTGCCTCCAAATATTGATGAACTTACTAATTTGAGTGTTATCGAATTTAGAGATAATAAATTTGAGGAATTTCCTTACGACTTAATTAAATTAAAGAAACTACGCAAAATAGATTTTTCTTACAATCTGTTGGAAAAAGTACCTAATGAATTAAAATATTTAACGCACTTAAGCCATTTGAATTTGGAGCATAACCGATTGACAGAAATACCTAAAGAAATAATTACCCTCAAAGAACTAAAATACCTCAATCTCAATATCAATGGATTGAAACAAGCTCCTACCGAAATTTTGAGCAAATCAAAATTACAAGAATTGTATTTGAATGGAAACCAGATAAATAAACTATCTTTTCCAAAAGAAAAATTTGATGATTTAATCATTTTTCAAGCAAATTCGAACGAGTTTACTGCTTTTCCAAGCAACATCAACAACCTAGTAAAGCTAAAAGAGTTAGATTTGAGTTTCAATCAAATCCAACGATTTTCATCTGAATCATTATCAATGAGTAGTTTGGAAAAATTAAATGTGTCGGCTAACCAAATTAGTACAATTCCCGATGAAATCTTAGGTTTAACAAATCTAGCGGAATTAAATATCGAATCGAATAAACTAGAAACAATAAGTTCAAAGATTTTAAACATAGACAATTTAAAATATGTTTTTTATCAAAACAACCCCAAAATTAAACAACCAGAAGCTCTTAGCAACCTGTTCAAAGATAAAATTGTAACAGAGCATATTGCGCACAACGATTCTATTTCGCTAACAAAAAAAATAAGTATTCAAAATCTAACCCTAAGAGATACACTACGTTATATACCCGAAAACCTTTCGCAATACAAAAACCTCACCTATTTAGAATTGAGAGAGCCAATTGAAACAGATTGGAGTAATTTAATGAAAACAATTTGCAATTTTAGCCATGTAAATCAAATTATTATCAATTACAAAAACTACCCTGATATACCAGATCAATATAAAGGCAAAATAACGGGACTTATTTTTAATAATTCTGACAAAATTGACTCGTTAGATAAAAAAGTTTTTTCCGAAAGTAAAATCACTTACATCGAATCCGATAATAATAATTCATTTTTGTCTGATGAAATTTCT